>DATFPD010000231.1:0-6869 GCA_035265005.1 Gemmatimonadaceae bacterium
GTCCGCTGCATCTCGCGCGGCGTGCCGCCGCCGGCGCCGCCGCCGGACTTCTTGTCGTCCTTCCACCGCGGCTCCTCCAGGGGCCGGTCGATGCTGGCCCGGTAGACCTCCAGCGTCACGTACCCGCTCTGCACCGACAGCACCGACTGGAGGTGGTGCGTCCGCCCGTTCAGCAGCGACAGCTCCACCACCGCGCCCCCGCCGACGGCGTCCACCTCGCGCTGCAGGGTCGTGCGGAAGTACTCGGAATCGAACATGGCTCCCTAGGTCTCCAGGTGAACGGCGTGGGCCGGCGGCTGCGGGCCCGTCACATCCCGGCCTTCTCCAGCGCCCGCAGCGCGCGCACGACCGGCGTCAGGTCGCGCTCCAGCAGCTCGGGGTGGTTCAGCTCGTCGCGCTCCGCCAGGTGCAGCCGCCGCGCGATCTGCACGTCCGACGCGCCGCGGGCGAGCAGGCTGTACACCTCGTGCGCGTACAGCCCGTAGGCGCCCCGCGGCTCGGTCTTCCCGCACATCCCCAGGGGGTCCCACTGCTCGAACAGGATCCGGCCGATCTCGGCCTCGACGGCATCGCGGGACTGGGTGGGCATGGGTCCTCCTCCGGGTCGAATCGCGTGGGGTGCGGAGCTACCCAGCAACTCCGGTCGCGGCGCCAGCGAAGTCAAGAGGCGCGGCACGGGCCGTCACCGCTCGCTCGTCCGCCTTCGCGCCCCGAGCTCGCACGCCGCGGCCAGCGCCACCCCGCCCGCGTACGCCAGCAGGTCGCGCGCGTCGAAGTCGGCGCCGAGCACGAGGTGGCCGAGCCGCGTGGCCCGCACCGCGTCCAGCCAGGGCGGGTGCAGGAGCTGGCTCGCCTCCACCGCCCACGCCACGCCCAGCGCCGCCAGAGCGCGCGCCCGCGGGCTGGCGTTAGGCACCGCCGCGCCCGCCCACCAGTACATCATCGCCGCCCACAGCGCGTCCCCCAGCACGTCGGCCGCCGCGGGCGGCAGCCGGCCGCGGACGCGCACGAGCAGGAGGCCCGCGGCGACGGTCAGCAGCGCCAGCCCGGCGTAGCGGAGGCGTCCGCGCGACGAGTCGTCAGGCATCGGGCGTGGAGCAGTCGGTCAGGTCGGGGCAACGGCGAGAACAACCGCAACTGCATCTTGACGGGATGGACAGGATGGCGAACAGGATGAGGGCCCGGGAGACTCCGCATCCCGGATGCCCGTCATCCTGTTCGCCATCCTGTCCATCCAGCTCATCCTGTCAAAGCCCCCTTGCCGTTGCTGTTGCCGCCGCGAGTCAGAACAGCCGCTTCAGCAGCGCGACCAGCGCCCCGAGCAGCGCCGCCGTCGCGACGCAGCCGAGCCACCCCCGGCGCGCGTTCTTCGCCTCGACCGCCGCGCGCTGCGCCGGGCTGCCGTCCGGGTCCACGCCCTCGCCTTCCATCTCCTCGCGCAGCTCGCGGAAGTACGTCTCGACCCACGCCGCGAAGGCGTCGCCCTCCCTGACCATGCGGCCCTCGTCGAGGTTCGCATGGTCCACCCACCACACGGACGCGTCGGGGCTCCGCAGGTCGATGGCGCAGGGCGAGCCGTCCTGCGGGTGGCCCACGGCGTAGAAGTGCGGCGGCCAGGGGCCGCCCTCTCCCGGGGTGCGCCGCCGCAGGCGGACGTTGTACTCGATCAGGCGGTCGGCGTCGTCCCACAGCGCGAGCTCGGCGTTCCCCGCGGCCGCCGGGACGGGGTACGGCACCATGGTCCGGCGGTAGCTCTCCGGCAGCGAGACGCCGAGCGCCGCCTCGATGCGGGCGATGTCGTCAGCCGTCACGGGGCGCGCGGCGGAGCCGCTCACTCCCGCCCCAGCACCGCCCGCACCGCCCGCACCAGCTCCTCCCCCTTCACCGGCGTCCGCAGCACCGCGTACGTCTCCCCCTCCTCCTCTTCGGCGTTAGGCGGGAGGCCCGCCGCGGCCGGCCGCGCCGGCGGCGCCGGCGCCGCCGGCGCCAGGCGCGCCCAGAAGCCGCGCGGCTCGGCGGCGCTCCCGTCGGGGGCGGGTCCGTCGAGGAAGAGCGCCCGGAGCCCGGGGTGCCACCCCGTCAGGCGGCGGGCCAGCGCGGCGCCCGTCATCTCCCCGGGGAGGTGCAGGTCGGCCACCAGCAGGTCCACCGGCCCCACCCGCCCGCGCGCCGCCGCCAGCGCGTCGTCGCCGCTGCACGCCTCGAGCACCGCGTAGCCGGCGGCCGAGAGCACCTCCCCCACCGCGCGGCAGCGCGCCGGGTCCTCGGTCGCGACCAGCACCACGAGCTGCCGCCTGGGGACGTCGCCCCGCGGCGGGGCCGCGGACTCGTCCGGGGCCCCGCCCTCCGGGTCCGGGGCGGCCAGCGCGCGGAGGCCGTCGACCATCCCGGTGCCGAGCAGCCGCAGCGTCCCGCGGTTGGCGTGGTCGGGGCGCGAGGGGCGGCGCGGCGCCGGCGGCCGCGGCTCGCGCGGGGGGGGCGCCGGCCGCGCGACCTCGCGGAGCACGTAGCCGTCGTACCCGTCCGGCGACAGCTGCCCGGCGTACTGCCCGTCGGCGCGGTAGACGGCGCCGTCCGGCTCGACCCACCCGCGGTAGCGCCCGTCCACGTCGTGGACCGCGCCGGTCGCGCGGTCGAGGCTGCCGAAGATACGGCCGTCGGCGAAGTACAGGTCCATCGGTGGGAGTATAGCGAACGGGGTGAGAACTGCGAGCGGCGAGTTGTCGGTTGTCGTCGGTTGTCAGTCGAAGCTGTGAGTCAGGAGTGGACTGCGGACTGCTGACAACCGGCAACCTCGACCGACAACCGACAACTCGCCGCCCACCGTCCCCTCAGACCGCCTTCCCGTCCACGTCGTACACGCTCACCGGCCCCACGCCTAACGCCTCCATCGCCGGCCGCACCACCGCCGGGTCGCCGACGATCACCAGCTGCATCGCCTCCGGCGACAGGTACTGCCGCGCCGCCGCCTGCACCTGCTCGGCCGTCACCGACCGCACGCGCTCGCGGTAGCGGTCGAAGTAGTCCTCGGGGAGGCCGTAGATCACCAGGTTCGCCAGCGCCGCCGCGATCGCGCCCGCCGTCTCGTAGCGGATCGGGAAGACCCCGTCCAGGTAGCTCGTCGCCAGGCTCAGCTCGTCCGCCGAGACCGGCTCGCCGCGCACGCGGTCGATCTCGTGCATCACCTCGCGGGCCGCGTCGGCGGTCACGTCGCTCTTCACCGCCGTCGCCACCAGCCACGGCCCCGCCTGACGGCGCCAGGCGAACTCCGAGTGCGCGCCGTAAGTGTAGGCGTGCGCCTCGCGCAGGTTCAGGTTGATCCGCGACGAGAAGAGCCCGCCCAGCAGCGCGTTCATCACCACGGCCGGGAAGAAGTCCGGGTGCAGCCGCGGCAGCCCCACCTGCCCCACCCGCAGCTCCGACTGCGGCGCGTCGGCCTTCGACACCACGTGCACCGCCCGCACCGGGCGTGCCGCGCGGTCCACCGCCGCCACCCGCGGCGGCTGCGGCCCCGTCCAGCCGCCCAGCGCCTCGGCCGCCAGCCGCTCGGCGTCGTCGGTCGTGACGTCGCCGGCGACGACCAGCGTCGTCGAGGCCGGGGCGTAGCGCTCCATGTAGAAGCGCTGGAGGTCCCCGCGCGTCAGCCCCTTCACCGACGCCTCCGACCCGCCCTCCGGCTTCGCGTAGCGCGACTCCTCGGCGTAGACGAAGCGGTCCAGCATCTCGTCGGCCAGCCCGCGCGGCTCGGCGCGCTGCTGGAGGATCTCGGCCAGCCGCTCGGCGCGCAGCCGCTCCACCTCGCCCTCCGGGAAGTCGGGCGTCGTCAGCACGCCGCCGAACAGCGACAGCGCCTCCTGGAGCCGCGACGACATGACGTTGAGCCGGAAGATCGCGCCGTCCCAGTCGGCGCTCGCGTCGAGCGCGGTGCCCAGCCGCTCGAAGCGCTCCACCAGCTCCGCCCCGCCCACCCCCGCCGCCCCCTCGAGCATCGCCCGCGCCGTGAGCTGGGCGACCCCCTCCTTTGCCGCGGGGTCGCACACCGCCCCCGCGTCCACCACCGCGACCACCGTCACCACCGGCAGCTTGTGCACCGGCGCCACGAGCAGCGACAGCCCGTTAGGCAACGCCCGCCGCTCGAACGACGGGAAGTGGTACGGCCGCGGTGCCCCCGGCGCCGGCCTGGCCGGCGCCACCACCGCCGCGCCCGCGTCGGTCGTGCGGACGGACTCGGCCGGCTTCGGGCCCGGGACGGCAATGTCGGGCGGCGTCGCCGGCGTACTCATGTTCGACGCGTCGCTCACTGCCCCGCCCCCACCGCCATCTCCGTCTCCTCCGCATCCCGCTTCACGCTTCCCGCATCCCCCGCCTTCGGCACGTACAGCAGGCTCGCCCGGTGCTCCGTACCCAGCCGCTCGCGCGCGAACGCGCTCACCTGCTCGGCGGTCACCGCGCGGTACTTCGCCACCTGGCCGTTGATCAGGTTCGGGTCGCCGAAGTACGTGGCGAAGCGCGACAGCTGGTCCGCGCGCTCCCCCGCCTGCTGCATCGACGTCACGAAGTCGGTCTCGATCAGCGCCACCGCGCGCTCGACCTCCTCCTTCGTCACGCCCCCCGTGCGCAGCCGGTCGATCTCGGCCGCCACCTCGCGCTCCAGCCGCTCGGCCGGGACCTCGGGGCGCGCGGTCACGTCCACCACCAGCAGGTCGCTCCCCTTCGGCAGGTCGAAGGTGAAGGCCGTCGCCTCGGCGGCCACCTGGCGCTCGCGCACCAGCGTGCGGTGCAGCCGGCTCCCGCGGCGCAGCCCCAGCACCGCGCCGGCCACGCTCGCCGGGTAATAGCCGTCGCTGCCGAACGGGGGCGAGCGGAAGCCCATGAACAGGCGCGGCAGCATCACCTCGTCCTCCACCACCTCGCGCTTCGGCGCTCCGAACGACGGCGGCACCTCCATGGGCGGCAGCGGCGGCTTCCCGGCGCCGCGCGGGATCGGCCCGAACAGCTCGGCGATCAGCCGCCGCGCTTCCGCGGGGTCGAAGTCGCCCGCCACCGTGAGCACGGCGTTGTCCGGCGTGTAGTACGTCGCGAAGAAGTGCGCGATGTCCTCCAGGCTCGCCTCGGTGAGGTCCTCCATGGACCCGATCAGCGAGTGGTGGAACGGGTGCTCCTCGGGGAAGCAGAGCGCGGGCAGCCGCTCCCACCAGGTGCCGTACGGCTGGTTGTCCACGCTCCAGCGCCGCTCGTTCTTCACGACGTCGCGCTGCGTGTCCAGCTTCTGCTGCGTCATCGCCGGGAGGAGCCGCGCCATCCGGTCGGCCTCCAGCCAGAGCGCCAGCGCGAGCTGGTTCGACGGCACGGTCTCGTAGTAGTTCGTGCGGTCGAGCCAGGTGGAGCCGTTGAGCGTCCCGCCCGCGCGCTGCACCAGCTCGAAGTGCTCGTTCGCACCCACGTTCGCCGAGCCCTGGAAGAGCATGTGCTCGAAGAGGTGCGCGAAGCCGGTGCGGCCCGCGCGCTCGTTCGCGCTGCCGACGTGGTACCAGAGGTTGACGGCGACGATCGGCGCCGTGTGGTCCTCCGAGAGCGTGACGAAGAGCCCGTTGTCGAGCCGGTAGGTATCGATGGGAATACGCATGAACGGAAGATGGTCGGTGCCAGGCCCAGGGAGAAGCGAGGGACGGGGGTGAGGGACGGGGGATGGGGGAAGGGGGATGAGCTGCGAGTCGTCAGCAGTTCATCCCCCTTCCCTCATCCCCCGTCCCTCGCTTCTTACTTCGCCGGCGGCCCTGGCTTCTTGATCACTTCCTGCGTGATCGCGAACGGGCTGTACATCTGGCCGAACATCGTGCCCTTCGTGCTCTTCGCTCCGCCGAGGACGGAGGACCGGTTCGGCGCCTCGGCCGCCGGCTTCGCCTCCGCCGACTGCTGCGACTGCTGCGACTGCTGCGACTGGTCGATCAGCTGGGTCTGATCGGGATCGACAGCCATGGGCTCGGGCTTCGCGGGCAGGTCGGGGACCGAGGCGGGGGCGGGGGCGGGGGCAGCTGCCGCCGGTCCCCGCCTGATGAGCCGCGTCAGGAACCTCGTCCGCGCGTCCGGGTCGTGCTTGCGATCGTCGCCCATCTCCATCCTCCAGAAACGCGTCGGCTCGCCGGTCGGCGACTCAGCCGAGGGTGAACGGCTTGTGCATCCGCTTGCCGGTGGGCAGCCCGCTCGCCGGGTCGCGCGGCGAGACGATCGCCCCATCGGTAAGTGTAGCGTCGTCCAGCTCCGCCGCCACCAGCTCCCCGCCGCGAACGCCCTCCGCCTGCTCGGCCGTCGGCGACTCCGTGGGCAGGTCGCCGATGTGCTGCTCGTGGCTGTCGCGATCGTCGGTCATGGCTCGATCCTCCGGATACATGTGCGAGGCACGGCCCCCCGTCCAGTAGCGGGGGCTCCTCTCATGTCTGCGCAGCCGCCGGTCGGGATCGGACATCGGCGGCGCGTGGTAGAGACCGGCGCGCCGCCGACCGAGCCCTGTTACAGGGTCGGGCTCGCCGAGTTGTTCCGCTGGACGAAGTGGAAGTCCTGGAGGCTGACCTTGCCTCCGCGAACCTGCTCCGCCTGCTGCTCGTCGGTGGCCTTCGTGGTCTCCTGGATCGGGAGATCGTTCAGATTGCTGGTCTGGCTATCGCGCTTGGTCATCGGTCGGTCCTCAAAAATAGAATGAATGGAATCATGACGAAGCATCCGTCCCTCTATAAGTCGTGATTCCGACCCGAAACCCGACATCCACTCTCGTACAGTGCAGCGCGCGCAACGGGGAACGGCATTTTGACAGGACGAACTGCGACAGGATGCACAGGATGGTGAACAGGATGCCGGCCCCGGGAAGCGTG
>DATFPD010000232.1:0-5389 GCA_035265005.1 Gemmatimonadaceae bacterium
GTCAGAGGCGAACGGCAGTTGTCAGTCCTCGGTAGTGCAGTTGCCGGTTGTCAGTTGAAGTTGTGAGATGTCGGTAGGGGCGAGGCGGCATGCCTCGCCCTCCTGAGCGTCCCGGATGCCTGGTGCTACTGGCAACTGAAGACTTCGACTGACAACTGACAACTCGACTACCGGCGGTTGCCGTTCACCCCCGCCTCACGACCCCTTCCCACTCTCGTGAATCGGCAGCACCGTGTGCAGCTTCGTGACCTCGAACAGCGCCTTGAGGTCCCCGCTCAGGTTCGCCAGGCGCAGCTCCCCGCCTACCTCGCGGAGCTTCTTCGCCAGCGACACCAGCACCCCGAGCCCCGAGCTGTCCACCTGCCCCGTCTCGCCGAAGTCGAGCACGAAGTTGCGGGCGCCGCCGTCGATCTCGTACAGGACGCGCTGCTTGAGCGCCTGCCGATTTCCGACGACCAGCTGCCCGCGCACGACGATCGTGACGGTGTCTCCCTGCTTGGTGACCGACAGGCTCATGACACTCCCCGAGAGCGGTCCGCGGCGGCTTCGGCGCCGCGCGCACGAAGCGTGGAGAGTAGCCGCCACCCGCCGGCGCGCACAAGGCGTCACGCCGGCGGCATCGTCGCTCGGCCGCGCTACACTCGCGCCGGCGTCGCGGACGTCACAGCGGCAGCAGCGACCGACGGCGCGGCCGACGGCGGCGCCTCCACCGGCGCCACGTAGTGCGCGAGCCGCTTGACGTTGATCAGGTTCCGGTAGCTCACGTTGTCGGTCGTCGAGTTGCCGCCGAAGGTGCCGCAGCCGAGCGTGAACGACGGCACAAGCCCCGACGTGTTGCCGATCGCGCCGTGCAGCGCCGGCGAGTTCACGAGGATGCGGCCGGCCGGGATCTCGCGCGCGAAGCGGTCGATCGTCGCCGGGTCGCTGGCGTGGATGACCGCCGTGTGCCCCGCGCCGTCCACCGCCAGCAGCGCCTTGCAGGTCGCCAGCCCCTCCTCCACGCCGCTCACCGTGAACAGCGAGAGGAACGGCGAGAGCTTCTCGCCGGCGAGCGGGTTCTCCGCCGTCGCGCCCTCGGTGGGGACGACGAGCAGCTGGATCGGGTACTCGCGCTTCACGCCGATGAACGCCGCGATGCGGTCGGCGCTCTGGCCGATGACCTCGGCGCGGAACCCGTGCCCCGACGGGTCCGCGACCGTGGCGACGAAGCGGCGCGACTCGGACGGCGTCAGCACCGCGGCGCCCGCCGCCTGGAGCGCGGCGACGAAGCGCTCGCGCACCGAGGCGTCCACGACGAGGTTGTGCTCGCAGGCGCAGATCAACCCGTTGTCGAACGACTTGCTCAGGACGACCGCCTGCGCCGCCCGCTCGGCGTCGGCGCCGGCGGTCACCCAGGTGGGCGTGTTCCCCGGCCCGACGCCGATCGCGGGCGTCCCCGAGCTGTACGCGGCGCGCACCATCGCCGCGCCGCCCGTGGCCAGGACGAGCGCGACCTTCGGGTGCGCCATGAAGCGCGCCGTCAGTCGGCGGCTCGTCCGCCCGCGCACGAGCTGCACCAGGTCCTCGGGCGCGCCGTGCTCGCGCAGCACGCCCCGAATCAGCTCGCCGACCGCGTTCGACACGCCCGCCGCGCGGCGATGCGCGCTGAGGATGATCGCGTTGCGCCCCTTGAGCGCGATCAGCGTCTTGAACACGGCGGTGGCCACCGGCGCCGTCATCGGCACCAGGCCGAAGATCACGCCCGCCGGCGCCGCGTACTCGCTCACCCGGCGCGCCTCGTCCTCGGCCAGCAGCCCGGCGCCCTGCCGGCCGGCCAGCGACTGGAAGATCCCGACGCTCGCCAGCACGTTCTTCCGCGCCTTGTCGGCGACGCTCCCCATCTTCGTCTCGGCCACCGTCGCCTCGGCCAGCTCGGCGGCGCGCGACGCGACCGCCTCCGCGATGCCGCGCAGCATCGCGTCCACCCGCTCCTCGCCCCACGACTCGACCGCGCGCTGCGCGGCCACCGCGCGCGCGACCGTCTCCTCGACCATCGGGTCCGGGCGCTCGTCCTCGATGAACGTCACCAGGCGGTCGGTCGTCTTGCGCAGCTTGAGCGCCGCGTCGCGCCCGATCGCCCGCAGCACGGCGTTGGCGATCCGCGGGTGCGTCTCGCTCAGCTGCTCGATCGCCCCCGCCGAGATGCGCCGCGCCACCACGTCCGTCTCGGCGTACGCGCTGGCCGAGCGCGGGAGCCGGTCGAGGAGGCTCAGCTCGCCGAGCATCGTGCCGGGCTCCAGCACCTGGAGCACGCCCTCGATGTCGGTGCCGGGGCGCTCCAGCTCGAGCCGCACCTCCCCCTCGTCGATGATGTAGAACCCGTCGCCGGCGGAGCCCGCGCGGAAGATGCACGTCCCCTCCGGGAAGCGGACCGGCTCCATCCGCTCGGCGAGCGTCAGCTGGTCGTCGGGCGAGAGCGTATCGAGGGGCTCGGGCAGGCGCATCGGAGACTCCGTGAATTGACGAGTGTGAGCGGCCGGACGGCCGGACTCAGTGGGCGACGGGCGCCTGCTCGGCGCCGGTCCCGGGGAGCCGCCGGACCGCGGCGGCGAACTGCTGCGAGCTCTCGCTCAGGGCGACGGCCTCGCTGCGGCCGAGCGACACGAGCTCGACCCGCGAGCGCGCGCGCACCGTGGCGGTGCGGCGCACGTTGCTGAAGACGGCAGTCTCGCCGAAGTGCTGGCCGGGGCCGAGCACGGCCAGCAGCCGCTCCGCGCCGTTAGGCTCCTGCTTGACCACCTCGACCTCGCCCTTCCAGATCAGGTACAGCCGGCGGCCGATGTCCCCCTGCCGCACGACCTCCTGCCCGGCCTCGTACATCTCGCGGCCGAGACCGACCGGCTGCTGGAGCCGCATGTTGACCACGTCGCGGCCGAACAGCGGCGTGAGCACCCAGTCCACCACCAGCCGCACCCGCCGGTCCCACGTCGGCACGAAGCCGAGCAGGAAGATGCGCCAGAGGATCCAGCCGGGGAGGCCGTAGAACGGGATGCCCTTGAGGTGCGCCACCGCGCGCCGCCGGCCGAGCGACACGGCGTCGCCGAGCCCGGCGAAGCGCGCCGGCTTAGGCGCCTCGCCCCGCGCCACGCGCAGGACGTTGCGGCCGATCCGCCACCCGGCCGCCATCGCGTAGATCGCCAGCGGCGGGTAGCTGCCGCCCTTCGGGTGCGGCGTGGCCGCGCAGTCGCCCCCCGCCCACACCTCGGGCGCGCCGGCCACGCGGCCACACGCGTCCGTGCAGACGCGCCCGCCGCCGGGGCGCTCGCGCTCGGCGCCCCGGAGCTGATCGAGCAGCGGCGACATGGCCGTTCCGGTGCAGCTGATGATCGTGCGCGTCGGGATGCGCTCGCCGGCGCTGGTCACCGCCTCCTCGGGCGTCGCCGCCACGAGCTTCGTCCGCAGCCGCACCTCGATCCCGCTGCGCTCGGTGATGCGCTGGCCGTAGTCGGCGAGCTTCGGGTGATGCTGTCCGAGCTCGGGGAGGATGCGGTCCCCCGAGTGCACGAGCACGATGCGGAACTCCTCGCGCTCGAGCCGCGGGTACTCCTTGCGCACGAGCAGGTCGAAGTACTCGCTCAGCTCGCTCGCCACCTCCACGCCGCCGTAGTTGCCGCCGGCGATGACGAAGGTGAGCAGCCGCCGGCGCTCCGCCGGGTCGGTCTCGATCTCCGCCATCTCGAGCATCGAGATGATGTCGTTCCGCACCCGGAACGCGTCCCAGTAGCTGCGCAGGCGGTGCGCGTGCTCGGCCAGCCCGGGGTAGCGCGCGAGGTCGTCCGTCGAGCCCAGCCCGAGCACCAGGTGGTCGTACGGCAGCACCTGCTCGCGCCCGTCGAGGATGCGGCTCGTGGTGACGGTCTTCGCCCCGGTGTCGACGCGCTCGATCTCGGCGTTGTGGAAGTGCGCCGGCGCGAAGATGCGCCGCGCCGGCGACATGATCTGCCCCGGCTGGATGCGCCCCACCAGCATCTCGGCGACGAAGCCGTGATACGTGTGGAAGTTGTCGCGGCTGATGACGGTGACGTCGACGAGCCCGCGCCTGATGGCGCCGCGCAGCGCACGGCACAGGAAGAGGGCGACGTAGCCTCCGCCCAGACAGACGATGCGCGTGGGGGCGGGGCCGGAGGAGGACTGCATGCTTCGAGGGACGGCTCGGGGAGACGCGGGCACCCCGCGCTGATCAACAATAGGGACCCAAGGGTGCGGCCCGCGACCCTGTTGCGCGGTGACCACAGTCACCCATCGGGGCTCGGGCATCGGGGCTCGGCCATCGGGACTCGGCGCCCGGCGATTAGCCTACTGATGCGCAGCAGGCGACTCTATCCGGACAGCCGAGCGCCGAGCCCCGATGCCCGAGCCCCGATGCCCGGGTCCCTACCTCAGCCGCTCCAGGTCTGCGGGCTCGTCCACGTCGGCCGGCATGTCGTGCGCGAACTCGACCAGCTGCACGCGCGAGGCGTCGCGCGCGATGACGCCCCGCGCGCCCTCGTCGCCGGGGACGGCGAGCAGCTCCGGGAAGACGGCGGCGTCGAAGAGCACCGGGTTCCCACGCGTGCCGCGGTAGGCCGGCGCGACGATCCGCGCCCCGCCGGCGCGGTAGGCGGCCAGCAGGCGCGGCATCACGCCCGGCGGCACCAGCGGCTGGTCGCCGAGCGCGACCACGGCCGCCCGCGTCCCCTCCGGCAGCGCGGAGATCCCCGCGCGGAGGGAGGTGCCGAGCCCGTCGGCGAAGCGCGGGTTCGCGACGCAGCGGACCGGCAGCCCGTCCAGCGCCGCCGCCACCGCGTCCCCCTCGCGCCCCACGACCACGACGAGCTCGAGCGCCCTCGTCCCCGCCAGCACCCCCTCGGCGGCTCGGCGCACGATCGGCCGCCCGCCGAGGGGCGCCAGCAGCTTCTGGGCGCCGAAGCGCGAGGATTGCCCGGCCGCCAGCAAGACCGCCGCCACCGCCCCGGGCGGTGTCGTCAGGCAGTCGCGGGCCGCCGCCCGCAGCACGTCCAGTGGCAGCCGCGCGCACCCCAGCCGCGCCTCCCCCACCGGCGCGCCGAGCATCGCCAGCACGTCGTCCAGCGTCAGGCGGTCGACCTCGTCCGGCGCCGCCCCCGCCACCCGCTCGCCGAGCAGCGACGCCGCCGCCACCGCGATCGCGCAGGCGTCCCCCTTGAACCGCACCCCCGCGATGCGCCCGCCCTCCCCCACCGCCAGCTCGAACCGCACCCGGTCCCCGCACAGCGGGTTCGCCCCCTCCCGCACCGCGTCCGGCGCCTCCAGCGCGCCGACGTTCCGCGGCCGGCGGAAGTGCTCGAGGATCAGGGGAGAGAAAGGAAGAGACACGAAAAGAAGATACGAG
>DATFPD010000233.1:0-2247 GCA_035265005.1 Gemmatimonadaceae bacterium
GATGCAGGTGCACAACCTGGGGGGCACGGCGCAGCTCCTCCCGGTGCTGCGAGAGTGGAAGCAGGCGGGGCGCATCCGCTACCTGGGCGTCACGACATCGTCGGAGCGGCAGTACCCGGCGCTGGAGCAACTCATGCGCGCCGAGCGGCTGGACTTCGTGCAGGTGAATTACTCGATCGAGTCGCGGGAGGCGGCCGACCGCATCCTGCCGCTCGCCGCCGAGCGCGGGATGGGCGTGCTGGTGAACCTGCCGTTCGGCCGGACGAGCGTCTTCCAGAAGGTGGGCGGGAAGCCGCTCCCCGGGTGGGCCGCCGAGATCGACTGCGCGAGCTGGGCGCAGCTCTTCCTCAAGTACATCGTCTCGCACCCCAGCGTGACCTGCGCCATTCCCGGGACCGCGAAGGTCGAGTACCTGGTCGACAACGTCGCCGCCGCCCGCGGCCGCCTGCCTGACGCGGCGATGCGGAAGCGGATCGAGGCGTTCTTCGACGCGGCATGACGCGCCACGCATGACGCGCCACGCGTGACTACCGGCGCGCGAGGTGGCGGCGCTGCTCGCGGTGGACCTCGGGGTCCGGACCGGCTTCGCCTGCTACGGCGAGGACGGGCGGCTGCGCTGGTACCGCTCGCAGAACTTCGGCGCCGCCGCGCGCCTGCGCCGGGCGATCCCCGCGCTGCTGTCGAACCCGGACGACCTCACGCGGGTGGTGATCGAGGGGGGCGGCCCGCTCGCGCAGCCGTGGCGCGCCGAGGCGGAGCGGCGCGGCGTGCTCGTGCAGCGGGTGAGCGCGGAGGAGTGGCGGTCGTTGTTTCTCCTGCCGCGGGAGCAGCAGAGCGGCCCGCAGGCCAAGGAAGTCGCCGGCCGGCTGGCGCGGCGGGTGATCGAGTGGAGCGGCGCCCCGCGCCCGACGTCGCTGCGGCACGACGCCGCGGAGGCGATCCTGATCGGCCTCTGGGGCGCCCTCAGCGCGGGGTGGCTCCGCGCGCTGCCGCCCAGCCTTCTTCGTTAGGCTCGGCGTAGCCGTGGCGCGCGTGGTGGACCTCTCGACCCCGCCGAACCCCCCGGCCCCGCCGCCGGGCGCGCTGCGCGTTCTGCGCTGGGCGGAGGGCGTCTACGCGCTGGTCGCGCTCGGCCTCGGCCTCTCGCTCCCCCCGCCGACGCCGGGGACGGCGGTGGCGTGGGTGCACTGGCTCGGCACGGCGGCGCTCGCCGGCACGCTCTCGTTCCGGCTGCGGCGGCCGAACCGCGCGTCGTGGTACGTCGCGGCGCTGCTCGCCACCTACGTGCTGGCGAGCGCGTTGCCGTCGGCGCCGCGCCTCGGGGCGATGCTGCGCTACGTGATCGACAACCGGAGCGCGGCCGGCGCGTTCTCGCTCTCGCTGGCGTTCCTGGTGGTGGCGACGCAGGCCGCGGCGGCGATCTCGCTCTACCGCCTGCGCGCGCTCCGCCACGGGGCCGACGCGCGGGGGCCCTCGTCGTTCCTCGGTCCGCGCCCGCCGCGGTGACGCCCGCGTGATGCTCGCGTGACCCTCGCGCGGCTGGTGGAGTTCCGCGCGGCGATCGACGCGCCCTGGACGCACTTCGAGCCGGTGCGGCTCGGCGCGGTCCCGCCCGCGCCCCCCGTGCCCCCCGCGCCCGACCGGTACGTCCTGCTCACCGAGGGCGGCATGCCCGCGCTGCGCCTGGACCTCTACTGCGATCTGGACCACTCGGAGCGAGAGGACGCGACCTTCGTCGGCGACTGGCTGGCGGTCGGCTACGGCGCTCGCGTCCACCTGGTGTCGCTCTCCCTGCCGCGCCCGCGCGCGCCGCGGTCGATTCAGCTCCGCTCCTACTTCTGCGGGTTCTTCGCGCTCCCAACCGAGCGGGCCCTGCTGGTGGCGTCAGGCGAGGACGTCACGCTGATCGACCGCACGGGTCGCATCGCGTGGACGAGCCCGATGCTCGCCGTCGATGGCGTGCAAATTGAGCGGGTGCGCGGGGACTACATCGAGGGCGTCGGCGAGCACGCCCCGCCGGGCGACTGCCGCCCGTTCCGGATCAGGCTCGCCGACGGGACGGTCGCGTAGAACGCGACGGCGACGGCATTTTGACAGGATGCACAGGATGCACAGGATGGTGAACAGGACGAGGGCCCCGGGAGACTGGACTTCCCGGGGCCCTCGTCCTGTTCACCATCCTGTGCATCCTGTTCATCCTGTCAAAATGCCGTCGCCGTCGCGTTCTACGCGACCGTCCCGTCGGCG
>DATFPD010000234.1:0-10438 GCA_035265005.1 Gemmatimonadaceae bacterium
CCCACAGCGCCGCCGCCAGTCTGAGAAGCGGGCCCAGCCGTGTACGTCCGGCGCGGGCCGCCCAGCGGCGAATCTCGCCGTCGCCGGGAGGCTCGGGGCGCAGCATGGCCGCGGTCATGGCCGGCTCCAGCTCCTGCCACGCTCCCACCAGCGAGCCGATCCAGGCGACGTCGGTGTTCGAGAAGCGAAGCTCCTTGAGCGCACCCGCGGCCCGACTGCCCGGCGCGGCGAGAAAGAGCGCGGCCAGGCGGTTCTTCTTGCGGCCCTCCGCCACCTCGGGGCGCGACCTGCCGGCCGGTCGCGGCAAGCAGTCCAGGGCGACCGTGAGCTCTTCGGGCATCGCGGCCAGCGCCGGGACGAGGGCCGCCATCGCCCCGCTCGCCAGCCATCGCCGGATCGCCAGCCCGGGCCGCTCCACCTGCTCCATCGTCTTCTCGATCTCCTGCTTCACGCGTTCGGCCGAGAGCTTCCGCAGGTGCGGGGCGCTGCGGACGATCGCCTCCCAGGTGGGGGCGTCGATCTGGAAGTCGAATCGCGAGGCGAATCGGATCGCCCGGAGCGCCCGGAGGCGGTCCTCCCGCATCCGCTCGTCCGGCTCGCCGACCGCCCGGAGCAGCCGGGCGGCGAGGTCGCGCCGCCCGCCGAACGGGTCGCGGATCTCCTGCCGCGTCGGATGGTACGCGATGGCGTTGATGGTGAAGTCGCGTCTGGCGAGGTCCTCGTCCAGGGAGGCGCCGAACTCGACCTTGGCATGCCGGCCGTCGGTCTGGACGTCCTTCCGAAACGTGGTCACCTCGTGCATCCGCCCCTCGCGGTCGAGCACGCCGACCGTCCCATGCTCGACCCCGACCGGGATAGTTCGTCGGAAAGTGTGGCGTATCTGCGACGGTGTTGCCTGGGTGGCTAGATCCCAGTCTAGGTGTGGATGCCCTAACAATGCGTCGCGAACGGCGCCTCCGACGCACCACGTCTCGTACCCGGCTCGCTCCAGTGTCTCCGCGATTTCGCGGACCGGCGCGGGCACGGGGAGGACGGGCGGCGGATCGGGGGAAGACCCGGGCGGGCCGGCGCGCACCTATTTACCTTGCGGGAGTGCAGATGAACGAGATCATCGATCGCTGTCGAGCGACCGAGCAGTTCAAGGAAGAGCTCCGCGCCTTCGCCGAGCACCGGCCCGTCCATCGGATCACGACGGCGCGCCCCGCCCCGCGCGTCAAGGTCGTCCGCGTCCTCACGCAGCTCATGCACGCCGAGCCGGCGCTCGAGGTCGAGCGCGTGACGATCGACGCCTGGTCCGGCTGCTCCGACTTCCGCGGCACCGTCACGGTCGAATGCCACGGCGATCGGCGCACCTTCGACTTCGTATGGGACTGCCACTGGCGCGCGGTCGAGCAGGGCTGGACGGACCCCTTCGGCCTCCCCGACCAGATCCGCGCCGCCCGCGAGTTCGGCTGGCAGTGCTTCGAGCGCTGGCAGGAGCGCAAGGTTCGCGAGACGGCGGCGGTCTGACGGGCGGTTGCGGGGTGCGAGGTGCGAGATGCGAGCACTGCCTCGGGAGGCTTCCCGGGGCCGTTCTTGTATCTCGCACCTCGCACTCCGGACTGCCTTCTCACCCGGCAAACACCTCCCGCACGCCCTCGAGCCCCAGCCCCGCGCCCAGCGCGAGCATGACGTCGATGCGCGCCTGGAGCGGGCGGCGGGAGTCCGCAAATATGGCGCCGACGTCGAACAGGCGGCGCCCGCCGCCGGGGTAGCCGTAGCTGTGCCCCACGCGCCCGCGCAGCGCGCGCGACGCGATCACCACCGGCTTCCCCGCCTCGACCCAGCGCTCGACGCCTGGGACCATCGCCGGCGGGAGGTTGCCGCGCCCCATCGCCGCCACCACGAGCCCCAGCGCGTCGCGCCGTGAGGCGTCGAGCAGCCGCGAGTCGGCGCCCGCCCACGCCGTGACGATGTCCACCGGCGTCGCCGGCGCGGCGGGCGCCAGCAGCGGCGGCGCCGGCGGGAGCGCCCGGCGGAAGATCACGCGCCCGTCGTCGATCACGCCGACAGGACCGAGCCCCGGACTCTCGAACGCGTCGAGCAGGTGCGTGTGCGCCTTCGTCACGTCGATGCCGGCGTAGGCCCGGCCGCTCATGACGACCATCACCCCGTAGCCGCGCGCGTCCTCGCTCGCCGCCACGCGCACCGCGTCGATCAGGTTCGCGGGGCCGTCCCACCCCAGGTCGCTCGCCGTCCGCATGGCGCCGGTGAAGACGATCGGCTTGGACGGCTCGATCGACCGGGCGTTCAGGTACGCGGACTCCTCGATCGTGTCGGTGCCGTGGGTGACGACGACGCCCTCCACCCCGGCGCGCGCCAGGTGCTCGGCGATCCGGCCGCGCAGCGCCCACATCCGCTCGACGGTCATGTGGGGGCCGGGGAAGGCGCCCCAGTCCTCGACCTCGACGTCGGCGACCTCCTCGATCCCGCGGGTGGCGGCCAGAATCTCGCGCGCCGAGAGCGCCGGGATCGCCCCGCCGGCGGCGGCGTCGTGCCGCATGGAGATGGTGCCGCCGGTGAAGAGAATGACGATCACGGGTCCGTGTGCCCTATCCGCAGAGGACGCTGCCGCCGTTCACGTTGAGCACCTCGCCGGTCACGTGGCGGGCGAGGTCCGAGCAGAGGAAGGCGATCGGCCCGGCGATGTCGCGCGGCGTCGCGATCCGGCCTAACGGGATGCCGGCCTCGGCCCGCGCCCGCGCCTCCGGGCCGAGCGCGGGGGCGACCATCTCGGTGTCCACCCAGCCGGGCGCGACGCAGTTCACCGTCACGTCGCGCGGCGCCAGCTCGACCGCCAGCGACTTCACGAACGAGATCAGCGCGCCCTTGGTGGCGGCGTAGTCGGCGTGCATCGCCTCGCCGCGCTGCCCCGCGGTGCTGGAGACGAGGACGATCCGCCCCCCCGCCCCGCCGGCGCCCGGCGGCCCGCTCCCGATCGCCCGCGCCGCCTCCCGCGTCGTGTAGAAGAGCGAGTCCAGGTTCTCCGCCATCGTGCGCCGCCACTGCTCGTCGGGCATCTCGGCCAGCGCCACCGGGTCCGGCGGCCAGATCCCGGCGTTCCCGACGAAGATGTCGACGCCGCCGAACTCGCGCTCGGCGCGCTCGAACAGCGACCGCGCCCCCTCGGGGCGGGCGACGTCGGCGGCGCAGGCGAAGCCGCGCACCCCGCGCTCGACCACCGCCCGCAGCACCTCCTCGGCGCTCTGCGACCGCGACCGGTAGCCGATGCCGACGTCGGCGCCGCACTCGGCGAGCAGCAGCGCCGTCGCCGCCCCGATCCCGCGGGAGCCCCCGGTCACCAGCGCCCGCCGGCCGCGCAGGGAGATCATCGCGGCCCCCGCCGGCGGGTCACAGCGTCTCCTCGATCAGGTCGCAGATGATGTGCTCGACGCACAGGTGCACCTCCTGGGCGCGGTCGGTGCGGTCGGTGGGGACCACCACCGAGTGGTCGGCGAGCGCCTTCAGCCGGCCGCCGTCGCGCGCGCTGAACGCCAGCACCGCGACCCCCTTCGCGCGGGCGGCCTCGGCGGCGCGAAGCACGTTAGGCGAGTTGCCGCTCGTCGAGTGGATGACCAGCAGGTCGCCGGCGCGGGCGAGCGCCTCCACCTGGCGCGCGAACACCTCGTCGAAGCCGAGGTCGTTGCCGGCGGCGGTGAGCAGCGAGGTGTCGGTGGTCAGCGCCACGGCCGGGTAGGCGCGGCGGTTCCGGACGTAGCGCACGACGTACTCGGTCGCCATGTGCTGCGCGTCGGCGGCGCTGCCGCCGTTGCCGCAGAAAAAGAGCGTGCCGCCGCGCGCCACCGCCTCCCGCATCAGCGCCGCGGCGCGCTCGAGGTCCGGCATGATGCGCTCCGCCGTCCGGGCCGCGGTCTCCGCCATCTCGCGCAGGCCGGCGCGCAGCCGCTCGCGCACCCGGGCGTCACCGCCGTCACCGCCGTCTCCGCCGTCGGCCGGCGCGCTCACGGCCGCGAGCTCCGCCGCCCGAAGACCAGCTCGCGCAGCCGGCCAAGCACCGAGCGGTCCAGCTTCACCGGCGGCACCGGCAACGGCGGCAGCCCGGCGAGCAGCCGCCCGGCGTTGAGCCGCGTCAGGATCTCCGCCTGCTCCGGCGCGCCGACGTCGATCAGCCACTGCCGCGCGCTGGCCAGTGAGCGGCGGTCGCCGTGGTTGTCGCTCGCGATCACGTCCACCAGTGCCTCCTCGAGCATGTCCTGCGCGAGCTTCGCCATGGGGCCGCCGCCGAGCAGCATCTGCGCGTCGGTCTGGATCACCGCCCCAGACTCCTTCCACCGGCGGACCATCGCGGTCGTGCAGCCGAAGTAGCGCTCGGGATGCGCGATCACGGGCACGATGCCGCTCATCCTGAGGCGAAAGATCTCGTCGAGCGCGCGCGTGGGGATGCCGACGCGCGGGAACTCCACCAGCACCGCCGTCGACCCGCCGAGGGAAAGGTACTTGGCACGGAGGTCCGCGCCCGGCACGTCGAGCATGATCTCCCACCCCAGCCGCAGCTCGGGCGCGGGCGGCGCCTCGCGCACCAGCGTCTCGAAGATGCGGCGGTAGCTCTCGTGCGCCACCGAGTTCACGCGCGACGCGTCCAGGTGCGGGGTGCAGACCACCACCTCCACCCCCTGCTCGGCGAACCGCCGCAGCACCTCGATCGACACCTCGATCGACGGCGACCCGTCGTCGACGCCCGGAAGGAGGTGGGTGTGGATGTCGATCACGACCGCGCCGCCACCGCGAGCTCGCGCACCGCGCCGGCCAGGTCTTCCTCGTCGCCCTCGAAGCGGGAGCCGACGACCACGTAGTCGGCGCCGGCGTCGCGCGCGGCCCGCACCGCGTCCGGGTGGCGCATCCCGCCCCCGACGAACAGCGGCCCGGTCGTCACCTCGCGCGCCGCGCGCACGAGCGTCGGGTGGACGGGGCGGCCGGCGCCGCTCCCCGCCTCCAGATACGCCGCGCGCATCCCGATGAGCGACGCGGCCTGCAGGTGCGCGGCCAGGATCTCGGGCTTGTCCGCCGGCAGCGGGCGCGTCTGGCTCACCGACTCCACCGACGTCACGCGCCCGCCGTCGATCAGGCAGTAGGCCGTGCTGATGACCTCGATCTCGGGGTGCCGGTTGAAGAACGGCACCGCGCGCACGTGCTCCTCGATCAGGTACTGCGGGTTGCGCCCGGAGACCAGCGACAGGAGCAGCACGGCGTCGACGTCCGGCACGAGCTGCGAGGCGGTCGCCGGGAAGAGCAGCACCCGCACCGCGCCGCGGGCGCCGCGCCTCAGCGCCCGCGCGATCTCGGCGCATCCGTCGACGCCGCCGAAGCTGTTGCCGACCAGGAGCGCGCCCACGCCCTCGCCGCCCGCGCGCTCGGCCAGCCGCTCGGCGCGGTCGGGCGTGGTGCGCACGGGGTCCACCAGGATGGCCAGCCCGCCCGCGGGGCGACGCTCCCCCGCCGCCGCGGCGGCGCCCACCGCGCGCGCCGTCACGCGGCCGCCGCCGCGTCGCCGTTAGGCGCCGGCCCGCCGCCGCCGGCGGCCCCCAGCGCGGCGAGCCGGCTCAGCGCCGCGGCGGCCCGCGCGCCGATCCGCTCGGGGGCGTCGGCCGCCGCCTCGAAGGCGTAGGTCACCAGCGCGTCGGCGCAGAGCAGGTCGAGCGCCGTCTCGCGCGCCCGCTCGGCCGCCGGCCCGGCGTCGAGCACGCGCCGCACGAGGCGCTCGGCCGCGTCCAGGCAGGCCTCCGGGGCGTCGGCGGCCGGCGCCGCGCCCTGGGGACCTAACGCGCCGGCAATCCGCCGCGCCAGCGCCCCCGGGGGCGGCGGCGTCCGCGCGGCGACCCACGAGGCGACCGTCCCGCTCACAGCCCCAGCCCGGAGCGGACGAGCCTCTCCACCTCGCCGAGTGCCGCCGGGATGCGCGCGGCGTCGGGGACGCCGGCCTGCGCCATGTGGTCCTTGCCGCCGCCGCGCCCGCCGGCGATCGTCGCCAGCTCGCGGATCAGCGACCCCGCGGTGATGCCGCGCGCCCGCAGGTCGTCGGTCACGATCGCGAGCAGCGAGTTCTTGCCGTCGGCGAACGACGCCGCGACGACCGCGACGCCGCTGCCGATCTGCTCGCGCAGCGCGTCGCCCAGCGCCTGGAGCTCCCTGGTGTCGGCGGCGCTCACCTGCGCCGCGACCACCCGCGCGCCGTCGAGCTGCACGGCCCGCGACAGCAGCTGCTTCACCTGGTCGCCGCCGCCGCGCATCGCCTCCTCCAGCCGGCGCTCGAGGGCGCGTCGCTCGTCGACCAGCGCCTGCGCGCGCTTGAGCACGGCGTCCGGCCGCGCGCCCAGGACGTCCGTGACCTGGCGGAGCGTGCGGTCGCGCTCGCGCAGCAGCTCGTACGCGCCGCGGCCGGTCACCGCCTCGATCCGCCGCTGCCCCGACCCGATCCCGGTCTCGGAGACGATCGTGAACAGCCCGATCTCGCTGGTGTTGCGCACGTGCGTCCCGCCGCAGAGCTCCATCGAGAAGCCGGGGATGGAGACGACGCGCACGGTGTCGCCGTACTTCTCGCTGAACAGCGCCATCGCGCCCTGCGCCAGCGCCTCCCGGTACGGCATCTGTCGGAACTCGACTGGCGCGCCGTGCCAGATCTCGCGGTTCACCAGCTCCTCGATCCGGTCCAGCAGCTCCGGCTTCACCGGGCCGTGGTGGGTGAAGTCGAAGCGCAGGCGGTCCGGCGCGACGAGCGACCCGGCCTGGTGCACGTGCTCGCCCAGCAGCTGCCGCAGCGCCGCGTGCAGCAGGTGCGTGGCGGTGTGGTTGCGCTCCGTCTCGCGCCGCCGCTCGCTCGGCACCCGGGCCAGCACCCGCCCGAACTTGAAGTCGCCCTCGACCGTGCCGACGGCGGCCGGCCGCCCGTCCACCTTGCGCACCTCGTCCACCGTCAGGCGCCAGCCGTCGCCCACCACCTCGCCCTGGTCGGAGATCTGCCCGCCCGACTCGGCGTAGAACGGCGTCTCGCGCAGCATGATCGCCAGCCGGCCGCCGGCCAGGTGCCTGACGGCGACGACCTGGGTCTCGATCTCCACCGCGTCGTAGCCGACGAACGACACCTCCGGCAGCCCCGGCCCGCCGTGCTCCTCGTGCCGCTTCCACGACGTGAAATCCGCCAGCTCGTCGGCGGCGACGCCGATCTTCCGCGCCTGGCGCTCCTCGCGCGACTGCGTGCGCTGCGCCTCCAGCGCGCGCTCGAAGCCGGAGACGTCCACCGTGTAGCCGCGCTCGCGCGCCATCAGCTCGGTGAGGTCGATCGGGAAGCCGTACGTGTCGTAGAGCCGGAACGCGTCCTCGCCGCTGACCGTCCCCTTGAGCCCGGTCGACCCCTGCGTGGTGTGGGCGGGGGCGAGCTGCTCGAAGCGCGCCATCCCCTTGTCGATCGTCGCGAGGAAGGCCTCCTCCTCGGCGCGCGTGGTGTCGGTGAGGTAGCGCGCGCGGGCGCGCAGCTCCGGGTACGCGTCGCCCATCGCCTGCACCACCGCGCCGACGACGTGCACCAGCGTGGGCTCGGCGCGCCCGAGGAGCCAGGCGTGGCGCACCGCGCGGCGCAGGATGCGGCGCAGCACGTAGCCGCGCCCCTCGTTCGACGGCAGCACGCCGTCCGCGAGGAGGAACGCGACCGCGCGCGCGTGGTCGGCGATGACGCGGAAGGAGGCCGGATCCACCGGGTGCGGCAGCGGCACGAGGCTCGGCCCCGTCCCCGCCATCACGCTGGCGCGGATCTCGTCGCTCTCGCGCCCCCAGTACGACACGCCGACAATCTCCTCGACGCGGTTGAGCAGCGGCGCGAAGATGTCCGTGTGGAAGTTGTTCGTGACCCCCTGGAGCGCGGCGGCGATGCGCTCGAGTCCCGCCCCCGTGTCCACCGACGGCTTGGGGAGCGGCCGCAGCTCGCCGTCGGGCTGACGGTCGAACTGCATGAACACGAGGTTCCAGATCTCGAGGAAGCGGCCGGCCTCGGCGCCCTCGACGAACGCGGGGAGGGAGAACTCCTCGCGCTCGAGATCCGTCCACTCCCCCTCGGCGCCGGACGGGAAGCGCCAGTCCTTCGCCAGGTGGGCGAGGTCGACGTAGATCTCCGTGCACGGTCCGCAGGGGCCCGTGTCGGCCATCTGCCAGAAGTTGTCCTTGGCGCCGAGGCCGTAGATGCGCGAGTCCGGGAGCCCGGCGATCTCCTTCCAGAGCTGCCGCGCCTCGTCGTCCTCGTGGTAGACCGTCACGCGCAGGTGCCGCCGGTCGAGCCCCAGGTCCTTCGTCACGAACTCCCAGGCGAAGCCGATCGCGTCGCGCTTGAAGTAGTCGCCGAAGGAGAAGTTGCCCAGCATCTCGAAGAAGGTGTGGTGCCGGGCGGTGTGCCCCACCTGCTCCAGGTCGTTATGCTTCCCACCGGCGCGCACGCACTTCTGCGCGGTGGTGGCGCGGCGGCCGTACGACGGCTGCTCCTGCCCCAGGAAGACTCGCTTGAACTGCACCATCCCCGCGTTCGTGAACAGCAGGGTGGGATCGTCCGCGGGGACGAGCGAGGCGCTGGGGCGCACGACGTGCCCCTGGCGCTCGAAGTACGAGAGAAAGCGGGATCTGATCTCGGCGGCCTTCATATCCGCGCAATATACGGGCGGATCGAAGCGGATTGGAGAGGACGCGCTACAGCTCCAGCGTCAGCTGACTCCAGACCGTGGGCGCCGGCTCCGGCGGTGGCGCCGGCGCTGGCGGCGCGACGGCTTCGGCCGGGGGCTCGGGCGGGAGATCCGGCGGCGGCTCGGGGGGCAGTGTCGCGCGCGGCTCGCGGCGCTCGGAGTCGATCAGGTGGTCGAGCTCGCGCGGCGCGACGGCGAGGCGCTTGGCCAGCGCGGCGCGCACCCGGTCGCTGGGCGAGCCCGCGAGCGTGGCGGAGACGAGCGACTCCTTGAACCCCTGCTCGCGCGACCACTCGGCGAGCGTGAGCGGCCAGAGCGCGAGTCCCACCACCGCGCTCGCCGGCATCGACGCCACCTCGAGCTCGACGCGGCGCACGGCGCTGCGCTCGATCGGGTTCGTGCCGTCGCGATGGAGCGGGTACGGCGGGTCGCTCCAGTCGATCGGCGGCGGCGGCTCGGCGGCCGGGGCGACTCCGCCCTCCGGCTCCGGCAGCCGCTTGGACGCGGGGAGCGGGCGGCGCGCCTCGATGAGGTGGGCCAGTACGCCCATGGAGACGCCGAGGCGGCGCGCCAGGCGTTCCCGGACGCGCGCGTACGGCTTCCGGCGCGCGAGCATGTTGTAGACGACGGACTCCGACGTCCCTTCCGCGCGCGCCCACGCGGCCATGTGGTCGGGCCAGATCGCGAGCTGGACGACGAGCGAGGCGGGCATCGCGGCGATCTCCTGCTGCACGCGCAGCACCGCCTTCCGCTCGATCGCGTTGCGCCCGCTTCGCTCGCGCCCGCCGCGCGACCCGCTTCCCACCGCGCCGAGTGGTGCCTTGAGGGCGCGGTCCGTGACGGCCATCGACGACATCAACCGGATCTCCGAGGGATCTCCGAGGGATCTCCGAGGCAGCAGCTACTCGCGAAGAGTACGCCGCGGGGGCATTGGCGTCAATTCGCTAACGTGCGGCCCTGCTTGATGGTACGGGACGCGGAGGGCGAGTGTGGCGGGCCTGGCGGGAATCCGTCAGGGGATGTTTCCCCCGAGCGGGAAACATTCCCTGCCTTCGACGCGAGCTACTCGTCGTCCCCCTCCCCTTCCTGACCGGCGAGGCCGTTCGCCTCCGACCCCCACTCGACGCTCTGGCGCTCCTCGCCCTCCTCGCCCTCCTCGCCCTCCTCGTCGCCGCCCAGCGCCGAGTCGATCGCCCGACGGATGGCGTCCGGCTCGTGCCCGCGCCGCGCCAGAAAGCCGTACAGCCGCCGGCGCCGCGCGGCGGGATCGAGCGCCATGAGCGTCCTCGCCTTCTTCCGCGCCAGGCGGTCGAGCATCCCCGCCTCGTCCACGTCCTCGTCCGAGAGCACGTCGTGGATGGCGTCGGTCGCGGTCTCGCGCTCCACGCCCTTCCTGAACAGCTCCTGCTCCAGCCGCCGCTTCGACATCCCCTTCCCCACCACCTTCGACCGCGCGAACTGTCGGGCGAACTCCGCGTCGTCGAGCAGCCCGCTCGCCGTCAGTCGCGCCACGGCGGAGTCGGCGAACAGCTCCGGCTCGCCCTTGCGGACGAGCTGGCGCCGCAGCTCGCGCGACGACCGCGGCCGGAACGCGAGCAGGTTGAGCGCCCGGTCGTACGTCCGCAGCTCCGCCGCCGCCGCCTCGACGGCCGCCTGACGCGCTTCGCTCAGCGGCTCGCCGACCCGCAGCAGCAGCCGCTCCACGATGTCGAGCGACA
>DATFPD010000235.1:0-3313 GCA_035265005.1 Gemmatimonadaceae bacterium
CGCTCGACCAGTGGGCGCGCGAGCAGGACGAGAAGCCCTACCTGCGCTTCTCGACCTCGGGGACCTTCGGCGCCGACCCGGGCGAGGAGAGCGAGGCGGTGGGGGACATCGACGCCGTGAAGGCGACCACGCTCGGCCTCAGGAACCTCAAGCGCGGGATGCAGTGGATCCAGCAGGCCACCGTCCGCCCGACCGAGGACTTCGACGAGCTGAGCCAGCTCTACGATCGCATGCTCGGCCAGTGGCGGACGGAGATGGGGCACGTCGTCAACGTCATCGGCGGCGCCGAGTCGCAGGAGAAGTACGGCAGCCAGCCGGGCGCGCGCTTCACCGCGCTCCCCAAGGCGCGGCAGAAGGAGGCGATGCGCTTCCTGGCCGAGAACGCGTTCCAGACCCCGAGCTACCTGATCGACCGCGAGGTCCGCGGCCGGCTGGGGCCCGTCGGGGAGATCAGCCGGATCGAGCGCGCGCAGAGCGCCATTCTGGGCAACGTGCTCAACGACGCCCGCATGTCGCGCCTGGTCGAGTTCCAGGCGACGGCGAAGAGCCCGTCCGAGGCGTACTCGCTCGGCGAGATGCTGGGCGACCTGCGGCGCGCGGTGTGGGGCGAGATCTACGCCGGCTCGCCGAAGGTGGACGCCTACCGCCGCGGCCTCCAGCGCGCCTACATCGAGCAGATCGCGCGCAAGATCCGCCCGCCGGCGAACGCCCCAGCCGCGCCGGCCATCCCGGCCCGCTTCGCCGCGCTGATCCCGCCCGCCAACACCGGCGAGATCCGCACGATGCTGCGCGGCGAGCTGCGCGACCTCGACCGCGAGCTCGCCACCGCCGCCTCCCGCACCTCCGACCGCGACACCCGCCTGCATATCGAGGGCACGCGGGCGACGATCAAGGAAGTGCTGGAGCCGAAGGAATAAGGGAAGGGGGATGAGGGAAGGGGGATGAACGACCCCGGGAGGCGATGAGCCTCCCGGGGTCGTTCATCCCCCTTCCCTCATCCCCCTTCCCTTATTTCTGGACGAGGATCAGGTACCTCGACGGCGCCCAGAACCTGTCGGTGTTGGCGATGTGGAGGTTGCCGGTGAAGCTCGCCTTGTCGCGGCCGACGACCTCGGCGTTGTCGAGGCTCTGGCGGGAGACGACGCGGTAGCGGCGCGTCGAGTCCGGGACCTGGATCTCGCGGACCTCGCGCTGGTCGATCGCCGTGAAGAGCGACGGGTCCAGCGCGCGCGCCGGCGTCAGGGAGCGGCCGGGGCGCGCGACCAGCAGGTTCGCGCCGCCCTCGCGCTCGATCACGCCCTTCTGGAGCAGCTCCTTCTCCGTGCCCACGATGTAGTAGGCGCGGTAGTGCTGCGTGCCCAGCGTGCGCGTCTCGGTCGCGATGCTGTCGACGCGGGCCGTCAGCGTGACGATCTCCTGCGACTGGCGCTCGATCGTCGCGCCGAGCTCCAGCACCTTGCGCTGCTCGTCGTCGAGCTGCGTGCGCAGCGTCGCGTTGGCGGCGCGCAGGGTGTCGATCTCCCCCTTCAGCACCTTCTCGCGCTTGCGGCTCTCGGCGAGCTGCCCCGCCGTCACCTTCGTGCGCTCGACCAGCGCGGCCACGCGCGCCAGCGTCTCCTTGCGCCGGACGAGCTGCTCCTCGATCGGGCTCTCGAGCTGCTTCGTGCCGCGCTTCGACTTCGGCAGCCCCTTCACCGTGCGGATCTGGCTGTCGATCTGCGTGATGAAGTCGTCCGCCTCGAAGATCACCGCGCTCAGCGAGTCCTTCTGCGCCGAGAGCTTGGTGGTGAGCGCCAGCTGCTCGGCCGTCACCGCCTGGAGGCTGTCGGCGCGCGCCTTCTCGGCGCGGTCGGTGCAGGCGCTGGTCATCGCCGCCGCGGCGAGCGGGACGAGCGCGAAGTGGACGACGGTCGAGCGCAGGGCGGGGCGGCTGCGGAGACGGTTCTTCATGCGGGATCTCCTCGGAGACATCATGTAGTCTGCTGGTGACCGCCGTCACCTTCCCGGCGGCGCGGGTGTGGTCACCGCATTCCACAGACGACGATCCGGCCCGAAAGTAATGCGCCCGCGCGCGATTCCCCGGCTTCGTGACGGCCGTCACTTCCGGCGGGTGCGCGGGGATGCGCGAAGTAGCGTTAGGCGGCGGGAAAGAAGAGCGATCGAACCGTCCCGAGCGAGCGCGCCGCTTCGTCAGTGCCCGCTGAGCCGCCGGTCGAGGAGGACGTAGTGCGCGCCGGGGCGGCCGCCGCCGGCGGCGTAGCGCTCGGCGCTGCTCCGGAGCAGCTTCGTCCGCTCGTCCTCCCACCAGGTGACGACGCTCCCTTCCATGTCGAGGAAGCCGGCCGCCGCGGCGTCCCGCATCCCGGCCAGCCCCAGCGCCGAGAGCGCGGAGTCGCCGGCGGCCCCGCCCGCGACGTCGAAGTGGATCGCCCGCACGCGGCCGGCCGCGGTGTACACCCGCACGCCCGTCGCGCCGGGGAGCGCGCCGGGGCGCAGCCCGAGCGTGCTGTCGGTCGTGCGCTCCAGCAGCGCCTCGCTCAGCCTGAGCGGCACGCCGAGGGTGAGCTGCTCCGGCGCGCCGGCGGGGCCGACGACCCGCAGGGAGCGCGGGAGCGTGGCGTCGCCCCGGCGGCCGAACGGCGGGCGCGCGCCGGCGCAGGCGGCCGCCGCCGCCGCCAGGGCGAAGGCGAGGGCCAGCGCGAGCGACGCCGCGAGTCCGCGCCGGGGGCGGCGCACCTAACGACCGCGGTCCGCGAGCTCGCGCACGCGGTCCAGGTCGAGGGGGCCCTTCGCGCCCCAGCCGCGGGCGCCCTCGGGGATGCGCGGCCGGAACTGCTCGTAGAGCGAGAAGCCGATCTCCTCGAGGTCCTCGGGGGTGTAGGCGCGCGCCAGCGCCTCCATCGCCGACCGCGCCGCCGGCAGCGCCTCGCCGAACTTCTCCTTCAGGTAGCGCTCGACGCTGGTCGGGGCCGTGGGCTTCCCCTTCTCGACCGCGCGCACGCCGCGCGACGTCTTCACCGTCCGCACCTGCCGGCCGAGCAGGGAGACGAGCCGCTCGCGCCGCGCCTTCGGCGTCTTCGTCGGGCTCTCCTCGAACACCCCGAGCCGGCGCCCCTTCGACTGCGCGTTGAGCCCCGCGACGGCGCGCCCCAGCGTGAGCGCCGCCGCGCGGTCGTGCCCCATCCGCTCGGCGACGACGGCCGCCCAGAGCGTGAGCACCGGGGCGCGGTTGATCCGGATCGTGGGCTCGGTCGCCATCTTCCAACAATCCCGATCAAAACGTCCCGGCACAAGATGGTGTCTGACCCCGTAC
>DATFPD010000236.1:0-2070 GCA_035265005.1 Gemmatimonadaceae bacterium
GGCCGTTGAGGAGCGTCGGCGTCCAGGGGCCGAAGATGACGTTCGTCGTCACCCCGCCGGAGGAGAACAGCAGCACCCGGTCCGTCTCCGGATCGTAGCGCTGACCGGGCTCGAGGACGACGATCGGGCCGTAGAGCCCGGAGTTGATCTGGTGGTCCTCGTTGAAGTGCGAGTGGTACATGAACGTCCCGGCGCGCGGCGGCGTGAAGCGCACGGTGAACGAGTCGTCAGGCGCGATCGCCGGCATCACCGAGCCCCCGCCGCCGCTCCACCCGGGCACGCCGTCGGCCACGCTCTCCAGCTCGATGCCGTGCCAGTGCACCGCCGCCGGCTGGTGCGACCGGTTGACGACCGTGATCGCCACCGGCCGCCCCCGCTCCAGCACCAGCGTCGGGCCGGGGAGCGGGAGGGTGTCGGCGTCCGAGTCGGACGCCGAGCCGCCGAGGACGTAGGCGAAGCCAGGCCGGTCGCCGTAGACGTTAGGCTTCGACCGGACCACCACGCGGAGCCGCTGCGGCTCGCGCGCCAGTCCGCGCGGCGCGGCGGCGGCGGTCCCACCACCCCGCGGGGCGACGTTGATCCCGAGCACCAGCCCGGCCATCTGGTGGGAGCCGTGCGCCCCGCCGGCGCCGTGGTGCGCGTGGCCGCTCGCCGGCTCGGCCGCCGCCGGCGTCGGCGCCAGCGACACGAGGTCCGAGATGTGGCCCACGAAGTGGCAGTGGAAGACCCAGTTCCCCGGGCGGTTCGGCGACCACGCGAGCGCCATCGTGCGGCCGGGCGGGAGCACCTCGGTCACCGCCTGCCGGCGCTCCCCGGGCGCGTAGGCGGTGAAGCGCGCCCCGTCGCCCACGCCGTCGACCCGGAAGTAGAAGCCGTGCAGGTGCATCGGGTGGTCGAGCGTGGTGAGGTTGATCCACCGCCAGCGCAGCGAGTCGCCCTGCGCGACCTCGATCCGCTCGGTGTGCGGCCACGAGCGGCCGTTGATGACGATCGTCGCCGGCCCCAGGCCGGTCGTCTTCGTCGAGTCGAGCGTGTACCACCAGGAGATGACGAAGACGCGGTCGTTCGCGCTCGCCACGCCCTCCGCCGCGCCCGACCCGGCGGGCGGGTCCACGACGATCGCGCCGTTGAGCTGACTGTCCTCCCCGCCGCGCACGAGCACCGGGACGCGCGTCGTCTTCCCCGCGTAGTAGTACGTCCCCGGCTCCGTCGCGCGGAACCGGACCTCGCGCTCGGCGCCCGGCTCGACGCGGACGCTGTCGGCCGCGAGGCCGCGCCGCTCGCCGAGCCCGTACACCATCAGCGGCTTCGCGAGCGTGTTGCGCAGGGTGACCCGCACCTCGGTGCCCGCCGGCACGCGGACGAGCGGCCCCGGGTTCTGCGGCGCCCCGCCTGCTTCGGCGAACGCGGCGACCGGGATCGCGATTCCGTCCGGCCCTTCGGGGTGCCACACCCCCATCCGCGCCTCCAGCCGCAGGGTGAACACGCCGTCGCGCAGCGTCCCGGCGGCGCGGCGGTTGTCGCTGTCGGCGATCGGCGGGAGCGAGTCGGCGGCGGTCGCCGCCACGGCCGCAGGGGTGGCCAGCGTTAGGCCCGGCTGCTCGGCGCCGGCGGGCGCCCCGAGCATGACGAGAGAGATCGAACAGAGAGCGTGCACGACCGCGCCACGGCTGTGGGCGCGATCAACGTGTCTGGGGGGCATGGTTCCTCCGCGCGTGCGGGGCATTCGTGTGGGACTGACCGACGCGCGGAAAGATCGAGCCCGAGGCGGCGCGCGGGATCGTGCCCGCGGCCGGATTTCGGCATGTGGATGGCTGGCCGGCGGCCCCGCCGGTGGGGAGGTGCGCGCCCTGACTTTGGACAGGGCCGATAGTTGGACTACATACGAGTCCTCAGTAACGGCAACGGCTTTGACAGGACGAACTGCGACAGGATGAACAGGATGAGAACAGGATGACGACCCGCCGGGATGCTTCCCGGGGCACCTATCCTGGTCACCATCCTGTTCATCCTGTCGCAGTTCGTCCTGTCAAAGCCGTTGCACTTCGTTCAATCGGTCCTGAAGCGCAT
>DATFPD010000237.1:0-5216 GCA_035265005.1 Gemmatimonadaceae bacterium
TAAGCCGCCGCGTCAGGCGGACGTCAGCGCGGCGGGCGCGGCGGGCGCGGCGGCGCCCCGGCAGCTCCTATTCCGCCCGCGGCAGCGAGAGCGTGAATGTGCTCCCCACCCCCACCTCGCTCTCGGCGCTCAGCTCCCCGCCCATCCCCACCGCGAGGGCGCGGCTGATCGCGAGCCCCAGCCCCACCCCCTGCTGGCTGTTCGGCGTCAGGTGCCGGTCCACCTGGACGAACGGGTCGAACACCCGCTGGAGCTGCCCCGGCGCGATGCCGCGCCCCGTGTCGCGCACCCGCACGAGGACGCGCCCGCCGCGCGCCACGCACGACAGCTCGACCTCGCCGCCCGCGTCGGTGAACTTCACCGCGTTCGCGAGGAGGTTCACCACAATCTGCAGCATCTTCTCGCGGTCCGCCCGCACCGTGAGCGACGGGTCGCACGCGCCGCGGAGGTAGCGAATGCCCTTCGCGTCCACCTGCGGGAGGATGAGGTCCTCCAGCCCGTCGAGCAGCGGCGCGACCCGGATCGGCTCCAGGCGGAACTCCACCTGCCCCGCCTCGAGCTTCGCGAAGTTCAGGATGTTGTTGATCAGTCCGAGCAGGTGCTGGTTGCTGCGGCGCATGCGCTCCACGTCCTCGCGCTGCGCCTCGTTCAGCGCGCCGCGCACGCCCATCAGCAGCAGCTCGGCGTAGCCGCCGATGGCATTGAGCGGGGTGCGCAGCTCGTGGCTCATCACCGCCAGGAACTCGCTCTTCGCGCGGTTGGCCTGCTCCGCCTCGGCGCGCGCCCGCTGCGCGTCGGAGAGCAGGCGCTCGCGCTCCCGCTCCGCGCGCAGCCGCTCGGAGAGGTCCGCGGCGGCGATGTGCACGCCGTCGCCGACCTTCACCGCGGTGACCCGCAGCCCGTGCGCCAGGGCGCCGCGCGTGTAGTACACGTCCTGCTGCCACGGCTGGCCGGTGTCGACGATCCGCCGGTAGACGTCGAGCCGGCCCGCGGCGACCGATTCCGGGAACGCGTCGCCCATCGTCCGCCCGACGACGCTCTCCGGTTCGCCGATCAGGAGGCGCCGCGCGGCCTCGTTGTGGTAGGTGAACACGAAGTCGACGATCCGGCCCCGCTCGTCGCGCACCGCGCGCGCCAGGAGCGACGCGTCTGGCGACGCGTCCTGCACCGCGCGGAAGCGCGCCTCGCTCTCGGCCAGCGCCTCGGCGGCGCGCCGGCGCTCGGTGACGTCCTGGAAGTAGACGGCCAGGCCGTCGGCGCTCGGGTAGGCCCGCACCTCGAACCAGACGGCGAGCGGCCGATAGAACTCCTCGAACACCACCGGCGTCTGCGTCGCCAGCGCGCGGTGGTACTCGTGGTCGAACCGCGAGCCGACCGCGGCGGGGAACTCGTCCCAGAGGTTGTGACCCAGCAGCTCCGCGCGCCGCCGCTCCAGCACCTCGGCGGCGCGGTCGTTCACGTAGGTGAACCGCCACTCGCGGTCGAGCGCGAAGAAGGCGTCCGAGATGCTGCCGAGCACCGCCTCCACGCGGCGGCGGGCGAGCACCTGCTCGGTCACGTCCGAGCCGTGCGCGATGATCCCCACGCGCGCGCCGCCCGCCTCGGTGAGCGGCAGGTAGACGAAGTCCAGGTAGCGCTCCTCCAGCGGCGCGCCGTCCGCGCGCGCGAGACGCACCGGCACCTCGCGGCCCACGAACGGCGTGCCGGTGCGAAGCACGCCGTCGAGCAGGTCGACGAAGCCCTGGGCGCGCACCTCCGGCAGCGCCTCGTCGATCGGCTTCCCGACGACGTCGCGGCGACCGACGAGCTGGCTGTAGGCGTCGTTGATGAATTCGAACTCGTACCGCGGGCCGCGCAGCACGGCCAGGAAGGCCGGCGCGTGCGTGAACACGTCGCGCAGCCGCGCCTCGGCCTGCTCGGCCGCCGCGCGGGCCTCGCGCGTCGCCTGCTCGGCGAGCACGCGCCCCGTGGTCTCCCAGACGATGTTCAGGAAGGCGACGATCGACCCGCCCTCGTCGCGCACCGCGCTGAGCGAGAAGGTGAACCACGCGCGCTCGCGCTCCCCCTCGGCGTGGCCGGCCGCGCGCTCGATCGCGAACGAGGCGTCCTCGGCGTACGCCGGGGCGCCGCCGGCCCGCATCCGCTCGAACATCGGACCGATGTCCGGCCAGATCTCCGCCCACACCGCCGGGCCGCGCCGCCCGAGCGCGTCCGGGTGCTTGGCGCCGAGCACGCGGCGGTAGGCGTCGTTGTAGATCAGGACCAGTTCGGGGCCGCACCAGAGGTTGATGGGGAACGGGGAGTCGAGCGCCGTCCGCACGACGGTGCGCAGCGCGAGCGGCCAGCCCTCCACGGGGCCGAGCGGCGTCGCGGCCCAGTCGAGGGCGCGGGCGCGCGCCCGCATCTCCCCGTCGCCGTCGAAGAGTCCCATCGCTTCGCCCGCCGGAGTGAGCTCCGCCGTCCGCCCCGCCCCTCCGTCCCGCATCGTCACTCCTCGAATTCTCCGCAGCGCGTGGTCGTCCTTCCCAAGCTAGCGCGAGGCAGCGGGAGTCGGCACTCGTCCCGACGCTCGCGGGCTCCCCCCGCTCCGGCGGGATGACGTGTCGGCCTAGCCGGCGCCGAGCAGCTCGCGAGCGCGCGCGGCGTAGCGCCGCGAGAGGGGCAGGGGTGCCGCGCTCCCGGCGCGGAGCCAGACCTGCCAGCTCCCGTGCGACCACGGCTCGAGCCGCGCCACGTACGCGAGGTTCACGATCGCCGCGCGATGGATGCGCAGGAACGACGCGGGGAGGCGCCGCTCCCAGTCGCCCAGCGGGTCGCCGGTGCGCAGCGCGCGACCGTCGGCGAGGTGCAGCGTCACCCAGTCGCCGCTCGCGGAGAGATGCGTGACCGTGGCCAGCTGCACGAACGCGCGCCGCTCGCCCGCGCGCACGAACAGCCAGTCGGCGGCGACGAGCGGCTTCGCCGCGACGGCCGCGCGCTCCGGGACGGTGGCCGGCGTAACGCGGCCAGCGCGCGCCGCCGCCCGCGCCACGAGGCGGTCGACCGCGCGGGTGAGGCGCCGCGGCTCGACGGGCTTCAACAGGTAGTCGAGCGCGTTGACGTCGAACGCGCGGACGGCGTGCTCGTCGTACGCCGTCACGAAGACGATCGCCACGTCGGGGTCGTCGAGCTGCTCCAGCAGCTCGAAGCCGCTGGCGCGGCCGAGCCGAATGTCGAGGAACACCACGTCCGGCCGCAGCCGCTCGACGAGGGCGGCGCCGGCCGACGGCGAGGCCCCTTCGCCGACGACCTCGACGCGGCCGTCGGCGGCGAGCAGCGTGCACATCTCGCGGCGCGCCAGCCGCTCGTCGTCGATCACGACCGCGCGAAGCGCCGCGGCGGTCATCGCGCCTCGTCCAGCAGGTCGACCCGCGCGCGCACCCAGCCGTCCTCGTGCTCGAGCGCGAAGCGATGCCGCCCCGGATACGCGTGCGCGAGCCGGCGGCGGACGTTGCTCAGTCCCACGCCCTCGACCGCCGCGGCGCCCGGGGGCAGGCGCCCGGTGTTCGCCACCTCGAGCCGCACCGCGGGCCCGTCACGCCGCGCGCGCACCGCGATGCGCAGGCGGCCGTCCTCGTCCGGGTCGCCGTGGCGCACGGCGTTCTCGACCAGCGGCTGGAGCAGCAGCGTCGGGATGCGGACCGCGGCGGCGCCGGGCTCCACGTCCCAGCTCACGTCGAGCCGCTCCTCGAACCGCGCGAGCTCGATCGCCAGGTAGCTCTCGAGGCTCCGCAGCTCCTCCGCCACCGTACACTCGCCGTCGGGCGCCCGCGCCAGCGCGTGGCGCAGGAAGCCGGCGAGCTGCGTCACCATCTCTCGCGCGCGCGCGGGGTCCTCGGCGATCATCGCGCGGACGCCGTTCAGCGCGTTGAACAGGAAGTGCGGGTTGAGCTGGTAGGCGAGCGCGCGGAGCTGGGCGTCGGTGGCCAGCATCCGCGCCTCCAGGAGGTCGCGCTGGCGCTCCTGGAGGCGCCGCCACGCGTCGAGCGCCGCGTAGCCGGCGGCCCACGCCAGCAGCGCGGTGGCATAGTCGCCGCGCGAGGCCCGCATCACGAGCGGCCAGTCGCCGCGCAGCGGGGTCAGGTCGAGCGCGCGCATTACGACGTAGTAGTCGACGCGCCGCCAGAGCCAGGTGACGGCGAACGCCGCCGCGACCACCAGCGCCACGCGCAGCCACGCGCGCGAGCGCGCCCGATCGAGCGCGTCGATCACCCCGCGCATCGCCGCCGCCGCCAGCGTCCCGGTGACGATCACGCTCTCGTTGAGCGCGATGCCGGCCCACCGCTGCCCGGGCGGGAGCTTCCCCCAGATGCCGATGAGCGTCCACGTGGAGTACGCCGTCCAGATCGCGAGCTGCGCCACCCAGAAGCGCATCGCCGGGTGCGCCTCCCACCAGGCGAGCGGCCCCGGCGCGGGGGCGGCGTGCGCGACGTGGAGCGGGCCGCGGAGCGGGGCGGGAGACGTCATGCGGCAATAGTGTATACGCGCGCGAGGCGCCGTCGAGGGCGCGCCGCCGCCCGCCGCCCGCGCGCGCCGCCTGGCGACGCCGGTGGCCGCCTGGCGACGAAGCGTGGCATCGCGTCGACGCATGACGCACCGTGGACGCATGCGTACACGCCACGCCACCGTCGCCGGCGCACTCGCGCTGGCCTCCATGCTCCTCGCCGCTTTCGCCCCGCCCACCGCCGCGCAGGCGCCGGAGCGACGGATCGCCTACCGGCTGCCCGGGATGGACGCCGTGGCGCGCCGCGAGAGCATCCCCTATCGGTCGCTCGCCGGCTCGCCGGACACGCTGGCCTACGGCCGCGCGCTGGAGTACGACGTCTACCTCCCGCGGGCGCCCCAGGGGACGCGGACGCCCGGTGTCGTGTTCGTCCACGGCGGGATCGTCGCGGGGTCGCGCGGGGAGCGGCCGAAGGACTGGCCGGCCTACCAGGAGTGGGGGCGCCTGGCCGCGGCGGCGGGGCTCGTCGCGGTGACGTTCACCCACCGCCTGACGACGGACGACAACGTGGACGTCGCCGCCGAGGACGTGGAGGCGCTGCTGCGGCAGCTCCGGGCGCGCGCCGGCGAGTACGGGCTCGACCCGGACCGGCTCTGCGTCGCCGTCTTCTCGGCTGGCGGGCCGCTGGCGAGTGCGTTCCTGCGCGACCCGCGCCCGTACGTCCGCTGCCTGG
>DATFPD010000238.1:0-21381 GCA_035265005.1 Gemmatimonadaceae bacterium
CCCCCTCGGCGAGGGATCGAGGCGCGCGCCGTCGCGCATGCGGTCGAGCATGGCGAGGGACTCGCGCAGCGCGCGCAGCCCCTGCGCGGTGACCCGGAAGTAGCGGCGCGACCGGCCGCCGCGGACGGGGAGCGGCTCGCCGACGCTCCCGGCGAGCAGCCCGTGCTCCTCGAGCTTGGCCAGCGCGCCGTAGAGTGGGCCGACCCAGACGCGCCGCCCCGAGCGCGCCTCGATCTCGCGGCGCACGGATCCCCCGTACGCTTCGTCGCCGAGCGCGCGGACGGCCAGCATCACGTGGAGCTCGAGCTCAGAGAGGTAGCGGGTAGACGGCATCCTTATTTGGTCCTGTTTCAGGAATATATAGACAGCGCCACGCGCCATTCGGTTGCATGTGACCGGGATGCCACGTCAGGATCCACCACCGAGGCACAGAGGGCCTCTGTGCCTCGGTGGTGGATTTCATCAGGCGTCCCGACCTCGACCTCAGGCCGCCAGAAAGTGCTGCAGGCGGTCGGCGTTTCTCACGGCGTTGCCGTCGCCGTCGTTGTTGAAGTAGACGTAGGCCGAGCGGCCCAGGGCGCGCCACTCGCGCACGCGGTCCGCCCACCAGCGCAGGTCGTCGTCGGAGTAGGAGCCGCCGTAGAGGTGATGCGGGTCGGGGCCGTGGAGGCGCGCGTAGACGAAGCGCGCCGTCGCCCGAAGGACGCAGGGGAGCCCGGCCCCGCTCATCACGCAGTACGCCGCGCCGTGGCGCTCCAGCAGCGCGAACACGTCCTCGCGGTGCCAGCTCGGATGGCGCATCTCCACCGCCACGTCGAGCCCGGCCGGCGCGTGGGCGAGGAAGTACGCCAGGCGCGGGTAGTCGTAAGGCAGCGTGGGCGGGAGCTGCACCAGCAGGACGCCGCGGCGGTCGCCGAGCTTCGCCAGGCCGCGGGCGATGCGGTCGAGCCAGCGCTCGGGGCCGTAGAGCCGGCGGCCGTGCGTGAGCCCGCGCGGCGCCTTCACGCTGAGGACGAAGTGCTCCGGCAGGCGGCGGCGCCATCGCGCGAAGGCGGCGTCGGCGGGCCAGCGGTAGAAGCTGCTGTTGAGCTCAGCGGTCCGGTAGCGCGGCAGGTAGTGGTCGAGGCGCTGCCGCGGCGGGAGTCCGGGCGGGTAGAGGACGCCCTCCCAGTGGGGGTAGCTCCACCCCGACGTGCCGACGTGGATCACGGCGGGAACGGGTCGCCGGGGCGCCTGACGCCGCGGGGCGGAAGCGGCTGCGGCCGGCGCGAGCCCGGGGGCACCGCGCCGGCGGCCAGCGCCCGGAGCGCCCGCGTCATCTCGGCGCGCACCGAGTCGTCCGGGAGACGGGCCAGCTCCGGCAGGGCGCGCCGGCGGCCGATGAGCTGCGCCGCGCGCAGCCCCACCAGGTAGCCGGCGCGGGCCGGGATCGCCGGGTCGTTCGTGCCGCCCTGCAGGTAGCGCCGCGCGTACGCGCTGGACGTATCGTCGAGGTGCGCGAGCACGCTGTCGGCCAGTTCCGGCAGCCGCGTCCGCGCCGCGAGCAGCGCGCGGTCGTTGAGCAGCAGCGCCAGCTCGGTCGCCCGCGGGTTCATGCGCTGGCTCACGTAAGTCGCGAGCCCCTCTCCCCAGATGCGCCGGAAGAGTGGCGGCGGACCACCCTCGCGCCGCAGCGGGCGGACCTGGACGTGGTACAGGTGAAAGAGCTCGTGGTCGAACAGCACCGCGAGGTCCGCCTCCGGTCCGTGGACGCGGGCGATGACGTCGATGCCGAACATCAGCGCGACGCCCGGCGGGTAATCCATCGTCCCGCCGTCGCGCACGTACAGGCTCGGGTAGAAGAAGACGAGCCCGCGGAAGTCGAAGTCGGGAAAGGAGTCGGCGAACGAGCGGCTGAACCGGCCGAGGTCGTGCTCGAGCCGCTCGCTCACCACCCGCATCGCCGGCACGTCCTTCCCCACCCTGCCGAGGAAGGCCCGGATCCGGTCGTCCGACGGGCCGCCGGCCGCGCGGGCGTAGAAGACACTGTCCGGCCGTACCACCCGCTCACGGAATCGTCGCACGAGCTCGGCGCTGTCGGCGCCGGCCGCGGGGCGGTCCTGGTCCCAGAACGCCCAGAATCGCGGCATGAGGTCCACGACCGGGAACGGCGCAGCGTCGGCATCGCTCGACGCGGGCGCGGCGGCCGGACGCCCTCGCGCGCAGGCGAACAGCATCGGCAGGCCGAGCAACAGAAGACGGCGCATGCTCCCATCTTAGATGCTGCCTCGTGCCGGCGTCATCCCCGTTGTCCCACAAAAGCACGAAGCCCGCTTCGCGAACGAAGCGGGCCCGAGCTTACGACGAGTCGGGAAGGATTTTTTGAAGCCCTGATCCGAGAATCATTGGGTGGCCTGCCCACGGACTCGGTCTTCCCCGCACTGGGGCATGACGTCCGCCGCGAGATCGGTCCCCGGCTTCAAAGGTGTCGGCTCAAAAAATGGATCTTCCCGACCGCCGTGCCGTCTAACCAACAGGGATGAATGTAGTCGGTTTCCGAGGCTGGGTCAAGGGGCGTAAGTCTTTCAGGGACAAGGGACTGAGGCACTGATGGACTGAGCAGGAGCCTGGATGCAGGAGCACTGGTGGGCCCTTGATGAATCAAGGGCCCACCAGTGCTCTGCCAGATCAGTTCTTCTCAGTCCCTCAGTCCCTCTCCCCTCCCCGCATCGCCCCCAGCGCGAACCCTACCGCGACCGCGGCGCCGAGCCCGAGCATGATGGTCTTCATCTCGGCCGGGATGGACGGCGGGACGGACACCACGCCGCGCTCGTCCGTCACGGCGGGCTGGTCCACGTAGCGGCCGCGCGCCGGCACGGCGAGCCGCTGGAAGTCCTCGGCGAGCTCGTGCAGCGCGCGCTGCATCGACGCGCCGCGGAGCGGGAGGCCGTGGCCGGTGGCGGCCACCTCGGGCTCGAGCGCGGCCAGCGCCTCGACCGAGCGGCGCGCCGAGCGCCAGTCGGCGGTGAAGTACATCGGCGGGCCGTGGACCTCGGGGGGCTGCATCAGCGCGGCGACCGCCGACTCCTGCTTCGTCGTCACGAACGCGTCGCCGGCGATGAGTGTGCGGTCGCGGTCGCGGAAGAGCGAGACGTGCCCCGGCGAGTGGCCGGGCGTGTGGATCCATCGCCACCCGGGCATCCCCGGGACGCTCCCGTCGGCGGGGAGCGTGCGGGCGCGACCGCCGAGGTCGATCGGGTGCTTGGGGTAGAGCCACGACAGCGCCGCCATCGCCCCGCCGCCGACGGTGGGGTCCGGGGGCGGGTAGTCGGAGCGCCCGGTCACGTACGGGAGCTCCAGCTCGTGGGCGTACACCGGCACGTCCCACTTCTCGGCGAGCGTGCGCAGCGCGCCCACGTGGTCGAAGTGGCCGTGCGTGAGCACGATCGCCGACGGGCGGGCGCCCTCGCCGAAGCGGTCCGCCGCCGCCTTCGCGATGTAAGGCGCCGTCCCCTGCATGCCGGCGTCCACCATCACCCACCCGCGGTCCCCGGCCCCCGCCTCGCCGACGAAGTACAGGTTCACGATCATCGTGCGCACGCGCGCGACGTCGCCGACGACCGGCTTCGCCGCCCCGCTTCCGCCCTCGCCCTTCACCGTCTCCAGCGCCGTCTCCGCCATGATGCCGACCTCCTGAGTCAAGAAGAGGAGGACGGTGTGTATCAATGGGCGTGCCGGGAAGTGCGATTCGCGAATCGCGCAACGCGAATCGCAGTTACGGAATCTCCCCCAGGAGGATCTTCGCCAGCTTCGCCGAGTCGATGTTGCCGCCGGAGACGACGCACACGACCTTGCCGCGGCCGCCCTTGCCGGCGAGGGCCGCCGCGACCGGGGTGGCGCCGGCGCCCTCGGCAATCACGCGGTTGCGCTCGGCGAGGAGGCGGAGCGCGTCGGCCACCGCGGCGAGCGGCACGACCAGGGAGCCGGCGAGCAGCGTGCTGGCGAGCGGCCACATCTCGGCCAGCACCGACTTGCCGCCGATGCCGTCGACGAAGGTGGGGGTGTAGATGACGGGCTGCGGGGCGCCGGCGGCGAGCGACGGGGCGAGGGGCGCCGCCGTCTCGACCTCGCAGGCGTAGACGCTGACGTTAGGCGCGAGGGCGCGCGCGGCCGAGGCGATGCCGCAGGAGAGGCCGCCGCCGCCGTAGGGCACCAGGATGGCGTCGGCGTCGGGGAGCTCCTCCAGGATCTCCAGGCCGACAGTGCCGTTGCCGGCGATGACGAGCGGGTCGGAGACCGGGTGGACGAAGAGCTGGTCCTCCATCCCCGGGTAGCCGTGCTCGACCAGCGTCTGCCACCAGCGGTCGAAGGGGACCTTCACCACGCGCGCGCCGAGCCGCTCGGCCGCGGCCAGCTTGGTCCGCGGCGCGTGGTCGGGGACGATCACCGTGCACGGCACGCCCATGCGCCGCGCGTTCCACGCCACGCCCTGCGCCATGTTCCCCGCGCTCGCGGTGTAGACGCCGCGCGCGAGCGACGCGGGCGACGCGGCGCGCATGACGTTCCCCGCCCCGCGCAGCTTGAACGACCCGATCGGCTGGAGGTTCTCGAGCTTGAGCCAGATCTCCGCCGGCGCGTCGTCCACGTTCAGCCTGACGAGGGGTGTGCGGAGGGCGGAGCCGGCGATCCGCTCCCGCGCCGCGCGGATCTCGGCGAGCGGCGTCGGGGCGAGCGGCGCGGCCGGCATCAGGCGCGCGCCCCGCCCAGCTCGACCCAGGTGCCCGCGCCGGCCGCGAGCGCGCGGGCGTGGACGTGGTGCGCGGCGGCGACGTCCTCCGCCGCCAGGCCGAGCGACTTGAAGAGCGTGACCTCGTCAGGCGAGCGCCGGCCGGCGACGCGGCCGAGCAGGAGCTCGCCGACCTCGCCGCGGATGTGGTCCTCGCCCACGGCGCCCTCGCGCTGCGGGACGAGGAAGTCCCCCGCCTCGTTCAGCGCGGACTCGCGCCGGTCCACGAACAGCGCGGCGCGGGCGACCGCCGCGCTGTCGAGCTCCCGCGACGTCGCGACGCTGGCGCCGACGGCGTTCACGTGCGCGCCGGGCGCGATCCACTCGCCCATCAGCACCGGCTCGCGCGACGAGGTCACGGTGCAGATGATGTCGGCGCCCTCCACCGCCTCGCGCGCCGAGCGCGCGGGGATGACGACGATGCCCTGCTCCTGGTAGGCGTGGCCGACGAAGCGCGCCAGGCGCTCGGGCGTCGGGCTCCAGGCGCGGACGCGCCGCAGCGGGCGGGCGAGCGCCATCGCCGCCAGGTGCGTGCGCGCCTGCGTGCCGGAGCCGAGGATGGCGAGGTCGCCGGCGTCCTCGCGCGCCAGCAGCCGCGTCGCCACGCCGGAGACGGCGGCGGTGCGGATGGCGGTGACGGACGTGGCGTCCAGCACGGCCGCCAGCCGCCCGTGCTCGGCCTCGAACAGCAGCACCGCGCCCTGGTGCGAGTCGTACGGCGTCCCCTCGTTCCCCGGGAAGACGGTGATGACCTTCACGCCCATCGACCTGGGCGAGCCGAGGTAGGCGGGCATGAGGGCGAAGATGCCGCGCCCATCGGGCAGCCGGAGCATCGGGCGCAGCGGCAGGATGGCGTCGCCGCGCGCGAGCGTGCGCAGCACCTCCTCCATGAGGCGCATGCACTCGCCCATCGGCAGCAGCGCGGCGACGGCGGCGTGGTCGGCGATGAGAACGGGCATGGTCGGAGAACTTGCGCGGAGGAACGCGGGGGCGCGAGATGCGGAACGCAATCCGAAGCACCGTCGAGCACTCGTTCGATGATGGTCCGCGTCGCCGCACACGTCATCGTCGCGCATGGCCCGCCGAGCTTGCCCGTCAACCCGCCGAGGACCGATACTATGGCCATGCCGAACGTGGCCCGCCGTTACACCGTGGAGGAGGTGCTCGCGTTCCCGGATGACGGGAACCGCTACGAGCTCGTGCGCGGAGAGCTGCTGGTGAGCCCCGCACCGATGCCGCGGCATCAGCGCGTGGTGCAGCGGCTGTTCCTGGCGCTCGTCGACTACCTGAAGCCGTTCGGGCTCGGCGAGACTGTGTACTGCGTGGACGCCGACATCACGTGGGGCGGCGACACGCTGGTGCAGCCGGACCTGTTCGTTGCGACGCCGGAGGAGCTCACCGCGCGCTGGGACAGCGTGAAGACGCTGCTGCTCGCGGTCGAGGTGCTCTCGCCGCGCTCCGGCCGCGCCGACCGGGTGCTCAAGCGCGGCGCGTACCAGGAGCATCGCGTCTCGACCTACTGGATCGTGGACCACGAGGCGGGGCTGGTGGAGGTCTGGCGTCCCGAGGATGTGCGGCCGGCCGTGCTCACCGACGCGCTCACCTGGCGTGTGCGCCCGGATGCACCGGAGGTCCGCATCGAGCTGGAAACGCTCTGGAGCGGGCTGCCCTGAGCGGGCAGACGTCACGCGGCGGAATGAACGTACGACGGCCCCCGGAGGCAGCGGCTTCCGGGGGCCGTCGCGTCCTGTCGCGCTAGTGCCTGCTGCTGTGTCCCCGTCGTATAATGTCCAGGCAGCCACGCCGATCTCCCTCCCCGCAGCCCCCCGGCCCGTGAGCGATCAGAAGCAGGAGTATGCCCCGTCACCGCCGGACGGCACGCCGCAGGAGGGTCTGGCGGACGGGCTGATGCGGCGCGTGCAGGGCGTGGTCGGGGACGCGTACGAGCTGCGGCGCGAGATCGGGGGCGGGGGGATGAGCCGGCTCTTCCTGGCGCACGACGCGTCGCTGCATCGCGACGTCGTGGTGAAGGTGCTGGCGCCGGAGCTCATGAGCCAGGTGCTGGCCGCGCGCTTCAAGCAGGAGTTCGAGGTCACGGCGCTGCTCCAGCACCCGCACATCCTGCCGATTCTGGCGGCGGGGGCGAAGGACGGGCTGCTCTACTACGTGATGCCCTACGTGGCGGGCGAGAGCCTGCGCCACCGCCTGACGCGGGAGAAGCAGCTGCCGCTCGCCGACGTGTCGCGCATCCTGTACGAGATGTCGGACGCGCTCGCGTACGCGCACGAGCGCGGCGTGGTGCACCGCGACATCAAGCCCGAGAACATCCTGCTCCAGGGGAGCCACGCGGTGCTCGCCGACTTCGGCATCGCGAAGGCGCTCGGCGCCAGCGCGGCGCTCGAGCAGGGGGGCGGGCGGCTCACCGAGATGGGGATGTCGATGGGGACGCCGGGCTACATGTCCCCCGAGCAGGCGGCGGGCGAGGACCCGGACGCGCGCGCCGACATCTACGCGCTCGCCGTCGTCGGCTACGAGATGCTCTCGGGCGCGCCGCCCTTCTCCGGGCCGACGCCGCGCGCCGTCATCGCCGCGCACCTGAGCGAGGAGCCGCCGCGCCCGGTGGCGAGCCTGCGCGCCGACACGCCGCCCGGGCTCGCCGCGGCGATCATGCACGGGCTGGAGAAGGACCCGGCGGCGCGGTTCCAGACCGCCGCCGAGCTCCGCGACGCGCTGGCCGCCGGGTCGATCACCTCCGGGGCGTGGGCGCACGCGACGGGGCCCGGCGCCGCGGGGGCGACCGCGCCGCGCCGCCGCCGGTGGCCGATGGTCGCCGCCGGCGCCGCGCTGCTGCTGGCGGCGGCGGCGGGGGGCGCGGCGTACTACGCGACGGCGCGCGGCCGCGCGGCGGACAACGCGAACCTCGTCGCGGTGGCGCCGTTCGAGGTCCTCGACCCCGCGCTGGCGATGTGGAAGGAGGGGATCGTGGACGCGCTGTCGGCGAACCTGGACGGCGCGGGGCCGATCCGCACCGTCGCGCCGACGGTCGTCATCCGCCGCTGGGACGGCCGCCCCGACGCCGCCTCGGCCGGCGAGCTGGCGACTGCCACCGGCGCGCGGCTGGTGGTGTTCGGGCGCATGTCGAAGGCCGGGCCGGACTCGGTGCGGCTCACCGCCTCGCTCTACGACGCCGGCGCGGGGCGCGCGCTGGGCGGCGGCTTCGACCTGCGCGAGGACGCGTCGCGGGTCGAGCGGGCGGTGGACCGCCTGACGATCATGGTGCTGAACGAGCTCAATCAGACCCGCAACCTGGCGTCGGTGCGGCGCGCGCCGATCGGCTCGTCGTCGCCGTCGGCGATCAAGGCGTACCTCCAGGGCGAGCAGCACTACCGTAAGAGCGACTGGGACTCGGCCGCGTTCTACTACGCGCGCGCGATCGCCGAGGACTCCACGTTCGCGCCGGCGCTGCGCAAGCTGAGCAACGTGCACGGGTGGCAGCTCGGCATGAGCGGGGAGTCGTCGGTGCAGGCCTACCAGTACTCGCTGCGCGCGGGCGCGCTCAACCGCGGGCTGGCGCCGCGCGAGAGCGTGCTCGTCGCCGTGGACTCGATGTGGGCCGCGCTCGGCGTGCGGTCGCTGGACCAGGCGGGGATGCCGACGGTCGCCGGGCGGCTGTTCGCCCTGCTCAGGGAGGCGACGCGGCGCTTCCCGGACGACCCGGAGATGTGGTACAAGCTCGGCGACGCGCGCTTCCACTTCTTCGCGGTCTCGCCGGGCGACAGCCACGCCACCGCGCGCGAGGCGTTCGACCGCGCGATCGCGCTCGACTCGGCGTTCGCGCCGGCCTACATCCACCCGGTGGGGATCGCGCTCGAGCAGCAGGACGAGGCGGGGGCGCGGCGCTACATCCGCGCGTACCTGGCACTCCAGGCGACCGACCGCCACGCGGACGCGATGCGCGTGCTGGAGCGCCTGCTCGACCCCGCGCAGCGCGAGGCGCTGCTCGCCGGCGGGGAGATCTTCCAGCAGGTGAGCCCGCCGGCGCTCAGCGATGCCATCAGCAACCTGCTCACGTACTCCGACACGGCGGAGACGATGCTGCGGATCGCGCGCGCGGTCTCGGCGAGCGCCGGCAGCCCGAAGATCCCGCCGGGGGCGCGGCGGCAGGTCGCGCAGCTCTACCCGACGGTGCTGCTCTACCACGGCCGCGCGCGCGAGGCGCGGGCGGCGCTGGGGGACACGTCGCTCACCTGGTCGCTGCTGCCGGCCGTCGCGGCGTTCGGCGGCATCCCCGAGGACACGGCGCGGATGATCTTCCGCGGCTGGGGAATGAACCGCGTCGATCCGCTCATCGCGTGGTGGGTGGTGCGCGGCGACACGGCGGCGATGCGTCCGCTCGTGCGCTGGGCGGACACGACGACCGCGCGCGGGCTGCCGCCGAACGTCAAGGACCGCCTGCGGTTCTTCCTCGCCGTCGCGCGCCGCGACACCGCCGGGGTGCTGCGCATGGCGACCACGATGCCGGACAGCGCCTGCGCCGGCTGCGCGCTCAACCGCCTGCTGAAGGCGCAGTACCTGGCCGCCGCGGGACGCGACCGCGAGGCGTCGCTCGTCCTCGCCGGCGAGTACCCGGGCGCGAGCCCGGAGCGCGTGCTGTGGATGATGGAGCGCGGCCGCGTCGCCGAGCGGCTGGGCGAGAAGGAGAAGGCGATCGACGCCTACGCGTTCGTCGCGGCGGCGTGGGCGAAGGCGGACCCGATGCTCCAGCCGATCGTCGAGGAGGCGAGGGGCGGGTTGAGGCGGCTGGGGGGGAAAGGATAAAACGTGTAGTTCGCAGTTCGTATTTGTTATTTCTCCCGCTGGTCGTACCTTCGTGTCCGTGTCCACCCACCTCCAGGGCCTGGCCGCGTTCGGGGCAGACGACCGATACGGCGTCGAGCGGGAGATCGGGCGCGGGGCGACGTCGACGGTGTTCCTCGCCCACGACCGGAAGCACGGCCGCAAGGTCGCGCTGAAGGTGCTGCACCCGGAGCTGGCGGCGGCGATGGAGTCGGAGCGGTTCCTGCGCGAGGTGCAGCTCGTCGCCAAGCTCCAGCACCCGCACATCCTGCCGCTGTACGACTCCGGGCAGGTGGGGGGCGCGCTGTACTTCGTGATGCCCTACGTGGAGGGCGATTCGCTGCGCGACCGGCTGGCGCGGGAGCGGCAGCTGCCGGTGGCGGACGCGCTGCGCATCGTGCGCGAGGTGGCGGGCGCGCTGCAGTACGCGCACGACCTCGGCGTGGTGCACCGCGACATCAAGCCCGAGAACATCCTGCTCTCGAGCGGACAGCCGGTGCTCTCCGACTTCGGCGTGGCGCGGGCGATCAGCCGCGCCAGCGGTGAGTTCCGGTCGTTCAGGTCGGGCGAGACGCGCCCGTCGCACGAGATGGTGATGGTGGGGACGCCGGCCTACGTGAGCCCCGAGCAGGCGAGCGGGGACCCGACCCTGGACGGCCGCGCCGACCAGTTCGCGCTGGCCTGCGTCCTCTACGAGATGCTCGCCGGCGCGCCCCCCTTCTCGGGGAGCACGCCGCAGGAGACGCTCGCGCGCCGCTTCACCGAGCGCCCGCCACCGCTGCTCGCCGCGCGCCCCGAGCTGAGCCCGGCCCTCGAGAACGTCGTGCTGCGCGCGCTCTCCGTGACCCCCGCCGACCGCTACCCGACGGTGGAGCAGTTCGCGCTCGCGCTATCGGCGGAGCACCGGTCGGTCGCGACCGCGGCCGCGACCGCGGCCGCGTCGCCCGACGGACGGCGACGGCGCTGGTGGAAGCTGTTCTGAGCTACGGCTTCTTCTGGTCCCCGGGCGCGCGGCTGCCGGCGGGCCTAACGCCGGCGGAGCTGTCCTTCGCCGGGGCGTGCCTGCCGCCGAGGGTGTCGCCGGCCACGCCCTGCGGCCGCCCGGTCTGCGTCGAGACGCCGGCCGTGCTGTCCGGCGGGCGGGACGCGTCGGGGGTCGGCACGGTGGCGGGCGCGGCGGCGCCGCTGTCGCCGTCCTTCGCGTAATCGTCGCGCCCGCCCTTGGTGCCGCAGGCGGCGAGCGCGGCCAGCAGCGCCGCGGCGGCGGTCAGCGTTCTTGCGAGCGACTTGGCGGTGGTGCGCACGGTACGTCTCCTCTCAGTGTGGATGCCGGCGCCGCCGGTACACGCGGCCCGGCGAGCGCCAGCCGAGTAGGAGCATACCGCGTTCCCGCACCCACCGCCGACGTCGCTCGACCGCGCCGCTTACGGGCGGCGCGTCCGTCCGGTGTCGCGGCTCGAGTCGCGCTGCGTGCTGCTGCCGGCGCCGGTACCCGTGCCGGACGTGCCGGCACCGGCCGTCCCCGCGCCCGTCCCGCCGGCTGCGCCCGTCCCGGCCGTGCCGGCCGTGCCGGCCGAGTCGACCGTCGCGCCGGCGGCACCGCCGGTGGCGGTCGCCGCGGAGCTGGTGTCGTTGTTGCCCGAGTTGCTGCCGCCGCCGGTGCACATAGCGAGCGCCGAGCAGAGCGTGATGGTCAGGGCCGTGAGGCCGATCCGGTAGGTGCTCCGTGAAACGTTGCGCATTGCTGCCTCCACCTGTCGTGTAACTCTGTCGCGTCGAGCGAAAGGGGGGCGGTGGATTCGCAAAGAGCATACTCCTGGCGCACTCTGTCCGGCGCCGTACGCTTCGCCGTACGCTTCGCCGTACGCTTCGGCCCCGCGCGCGGCTCAGCCGCCTGACGACGCGCGCGTGAAGGGCGAGAGCTCGTAGCGGGCGAGGAGGTCGGCGGGGTCCTCGTACACGGCGGTGGCGCCGCTCAGGTCGGCGTCGCTCCAGCCGCCGCAGCGCACGCCGACGATCCGGACGCCGGCGCGGCGCGACGCGGTGACGTCGTACGGCGTATCGCCGAGCATCATCGCCTCGCGGGGCTCGACGCCGCCGCGCTCGAGCGCCGCGGCGACGATGTCCGGGTTCGGCTTCGACTTCCGGGCGTCGCTCGCCGACGTGGTCTCGTCCACCAGGTCGGCGATGCCGGCCGCGACGAGGAGGCCGTGCAGCTCGTCGCCCTGCGCCGAGGTGGCGACGACGAGCGTGAGCCCGTCCGCGCGCATGCGCTCCAGCAGCGCGCGCGCGCCGCGCGTGGGGCGCAGCGCCGGCAGGTACTGCTTCTTGAAGATCTTCGCGCGCCGCTCGCCGAGCGCCTTCCCCTCGTCGGAGTCGCTGCCGACGTGGATCAGCTCGGGGAGCAGGTTGTCCCCGCCCATGCCGATGAGCTGGCGCACGCGCTCGAACTTCACGTTGTAGCCGGACTCGGTGAGGGTGTCGACCCACGACCGCGCGTGCGCGTCGTTGCTGTCGAGCAGTGTACCGTCGACGTCGAGGAGGACGGCTTTCAGGCGGTCGTACGGGGGCATGGTCCAGTGTCGTTGCGAGTTGCGAGCTGCGAATTGCGAGCAGTGCCTCGGGAAGCTCTAGCCGGCCTCCCGAGGCACTGCTCGCAATTCGCAGCTCGCAACTCGCAGCCGTCGGTTCAGGTGGTCGTCCCCAGCTTCCCCTGGACGTCCTTGGCGCGCTGGAGGTGCTGCTCGACCTTCGGGATCGCCTTGTGGATCAGGCCCTTGAGGGAGCTGTCCTGGGCCTGGGTCTCGAACTGGCGGAGCTTGTCGAGCGTCGCCTGGTGGTCTGAGACCTGGTCGTCCATGTACGCCTTGTCGAACGCCGCGCCCTTGCCCGCGCCGCGGAGCGTCCCCATCTCGCGCTCGGCGCGCTGGCGCTCGGCGTCGGCGTTAGGCGGCGGGGTCGGGCTGACGTTCTTCTGCGTGCCGAGCTTGTCGGCGTCGCCCTGCATCGCCTTGTGGTCCTTCACCATGTCGCGGGCGAACGCCTTCACGTTGGCGTTGGCGGCCATCGTGTCGGCGAGCGAGCCGTCGGCGATCTCCTCGGCGTTGGCCATCCCGATCGCGCCCATGATGGTGGCGTCCGTCATCGGCGCGTTGCCCCCGGGGGCCGGGGCGGTGGCGGCCGCGCCGGTGTCCGTCCGCGCCGACGCCGCCGTGGTGGCCGTGTCGACTGGCTCCTTGTTCTCCTTCCCGCACGCGGCGAGCGACAGGCACGCGCCGAGCGCGATCACGAACTTCCCTCCGGGCGTCATCATCCCTTCCTCCGTTTCCTGAGCTGTCCGAATCGAAGCGGCGCCGCCGATGGCGACGCCGCGGCCGGGCGCGGGGGTCCCTCTCGGCCGGCCGGTGTGTCATGCACAAACGACGCCGCCGCGGAGGCCCTCGCGGCAGCGGAAGCGCTGGTGCGCTCAGTCCGGCCGCTTGGCCGGCGGCGTTCTCGCGGCGCTGTCGCGTGTGGCGCTGTCGCGTCTGGCGCTGTCGGCTGCGCTCGCCGCCGCGGCGGCCGTGTCACCGCCGGGCGCCCGGCGGACCGAGTCGTCCTTCGTGATGCTGTCGACGGCCGCCTTGATCTCCCGATCCGACGCGCCGCATGCCGCGATCACCGCGGCGCTCGTCGCCACGGCCATCACCGAGCTGAACCACGGCCGTCCCCGACTGACGGACATGCGTCTCCTCCGCGTGTGGGTGGGTACCGGTAAGCGGGCAAGAGGAAGGCCAGCAGGGGCAGGAGCGGGAGACTGACGTTTCCTGTCGTGTCCGGTTGACGTCCCCACATCCCGCGGCCAGGCAAATCCTTTCAGCCGCTCGAGCGCCCGCCCCGCAGTCACCGCGCCGCCCACACGTACACTGTCCCTTCGTGCAGCGCCGCGTACACCGCGTCGCGCAGCTCGTTGGCCTCGCGCTGCGTGAGCGTCCGCGACAGGTCGCGAATCGTCAGGCGGACGAGGACGTTCTTCTGCCCCGGCCGAAGCCCCAGCCGCGCGGCGGCGGCGGGCGGCAGCGCGGGGCCTGGCGTCTCCGACAGCAGCTCGATCGCCTCCACCTGCGCCGCGCGGGCGTCCCCCAGGGCCGAGCGCACGCGGTCGCCCAGCTCCTCGGCGGTCAGCTCCGCGGACACCGCGAGCGAGAGATCCCGGCGGACGGGCGGCCGCGTCGAGACCGGGCGGTAGGGCTCGAGGTCCAGCATCTGCGACGCCACGCGCGGGTCCGCCGAACGCAGCAGGCGGATGTCGTCGACCCCCTTGGCGAGCATCAGCAGCCGGTCGAGCCCCAGCCCCATCGCCAGGCCGCCGTGCTCCGCAGGGTCCAGCCCCGCGCCGGCGAGGACGCGCGGGTGGGCGACCCCGCACTCGCCCACCTCCACCCACTCCTCCGCGCCGGCGCGCACGTCGACCTGGAGCCCGCCGAGCGTGTACGGGTGGTCGGCCGGCACGGCGCGCCACTCGGCGCCGGGGAGCGCCGCCCCCACCGCCGCCTCCGCCATCTCCAGCAGCTCGCGGCGCCCGGGGTGCCACCCCCGCGTTAGGCGCCAGAGGTCCGCCTGGTGCGGCTCGCCGGTGTGCAGCCGGTCGATCGTGTCGCGCCGGTAGACGAGGCCGGGGCAGACGAGGAGCAGGTCGCCGGCCGGCGGCGGCCCCCCCGCCCCGCCGGCGGCGCTGCCGGCGGCGATGCCGGCGGCGATCTCGCGCAGGAGCGGCGGGATCATGGCCGAGGTCTGGGTGCGGAGCAGCGTCGATGGGGTGACATAGCGGGTGTAGCGCGCGTCGCGGGCCGCGCCCCCCGCGGGATAGCGCAGCCGGTCGTAGTTGTCCTCGACCGTCACCATCGGGTGCGCGCGGTGGACCCGGACCGCGCACCCCCAGCGCCCGGCGAGCGCGGCGCGGACGCGGTCGAGGAGGATCTGCATCGCGTGCGGCCCCCGCGCCGGGTCGGTCAGGTCGCGGACGGCGAGCGCGCGGGCCAGCGCCTCGGCGTCGAGGAGCGGTGGGTGGTCGGGCCGAGGCTGACTGCTGGCGGCGGACATGGGCGGCTCCGGTCGAAGGAGTTCGTGGGCGAGGTGAGTGGCGGCAAACGAAAACGCCCCCCGGATCGAATCCAGGCGGGCGTTGGGGCCGCATCACTCGGCCTCACACCTCCGACGGAGCCGTCGTGTCGTCAGCCCGTCAGCACGACAGGCAGCACCACGCCCCCTCGGCGCCTGGACGGCTCCGGGGAGGGGTAAATCGGGTGGCGAGGAGGTTCAGGGGCATGGTTGGAATGTAGGCGGCATGTGTGCTGGGCGACAAGCACGCGGCGCTCGTAGCTTGATGCGTCCCGAGCGAGCCGAGACAGGGATGGAGGGATGACCAGCATCCCGAGCGGCCGTTCATCCCCCCATCCCTCCATCCCTCCATCCCTGTCTCGACCGGCAGAAGGGGCCGTCAGTGACATGCACCGTCTCGCGGCCTGGACATTCTTCCCTATATTGGCGCTTGACCTCCTCCCCCCTCGGCATGCCCGACCAGACGGAGCATCAGCAGCCCGGCGAAGTGACGCAGCTCCTGCAGCGGATGCATGCGGGCGAGCGGGGAGCGTACGACGAGCTCTTCCCGCTCGTGTACGACGAGCTGCGGCAGGCGGCGGGGCGGGCGCTGGGGCGGGAGCGGGCGGCGCACACGCTCCAGGCCACCGAGCTGGTTCACGAGGCGTACTTCAAGCTGGTCGGCGGGGCGCCGGTGCCCTGGCAGGGGCGGGCGCACTTCATCGCGGTGGCGTCCCGGGCGATCCGGCAGGTGCTGGTGGACCACGCGCGGCGCCGGCACGCCGAGAAGCGCGGCGGCGGCGCCGAGCTGATCACGCTCGGCGACGTCCACGGCGCGGGGGCGGGCGCCGGCGCCGAGGCGCAGATGGCGCTGCCGGCCGAGGAGCTGCTGGCGCTCGACGACGCGCTCAACCGCCTGGAGGCGCTCGACCCGCGGCTGCGCGCCGTCGTCGAGTACCGCTTCTTCGGCGGCCTCTCGGAGCGCGAGATCGCGGCGGTGCTGGGCGTCACCGAGCGCACCGTCCAGCGCGACTGGACGAAGGCGCGGGCCTGGCTGCACAAAGAGATCTATCCGGGTGCGGACAACGCCTGATCCGCGATTCGCGATTCGCGATTCGCGAACGACCTCGGGAGGCCTGAGCTTCCCGGGGACGTTCGCGAATCGCGAATCGCGGATCGCGTGTCGGCCCTTCGCGATGGCGGCCCGTCGATGATTGCCGATCCCCGCTGGCCGCGGATCGAGGCGCTGTTCGAGGGGGCGCTGAGTCAGCCGGGGGCGCGGCGCGCCGAGTGGCTGCGGGACGCCTGCCCGGACGACGCCGAGCTGCGCGCCGAAGTCGAGAAGATGCTGGCGGCGCACGAGCAGCCCGGCGGGATTCTCGACATGCGGCCGCCGGCGGGGCAGCACACGCCGCGCCTCTCCGGGGAGATGGTGCGGCAGCTGACCGACGCGCTGGCCGAGCGCTACACGATCGAGCGCGAGCTGGGGCGCGGCGGGATGGCGACGGTCTTCCTGGCGCACGAGCGCAAGCACGCGCGGCCGGTGGTGCTCAAGGTGCTGAAGCCGGACGTGGCCGCGCGGTGGGGTGCCGAGCGCTTCGTGCGCGAGGTGCAGATCGCGGCGCGGCTGGCGCACCCGCACATCCTGGGGCTGATCGACTCCGGTGAGGCGGGCGGGACGCTCTACTACGTGATGCCGTACGTGGAGGGGGAGACGCTGCGCCACCGGCTCGACCGGCGCGGCGCGCTCCCGACGCCCGAGGCGATGGTGCTGCTGCGCGACGTGGCCGACGCGCTGGCGTACGCGCACCGGGCGGGGGTCGTGCACCGCGACCTGAAGCCCGAGAACGTGCTGTGCGCGGCCGACCACGCGTTCCTGATGGACTTCGGGGTGGCGAAGCTGCTCACGCCGGTGGCGGGGCACGCGCACCTGACGCAGTACGGCGCGTCGGTGGGGACGCCGGCGTACATGGCGCCCGAGCAGCTGGCCGCGGACCCGCACGCCGACCACCGCGTCGACATCTACGCGTGGGGGCTGATCGCCTACGAGATGCTGACCGGGCGGCTGCCTGACGAGACGGTGCGCGGCCGGGCGTCGGGGATCAGCCAGGCGCTCGCCCGCCGCCGCCCCGAGGCGCCGCCGCCGCTGGCCGAGCTGGTGGGGCAGTGCCTGGCCGACGACCCGTCCGAGCGGCTCGGCGAGGCGGCGCTCCTGCTGGAGCGCCTGACGAGCCTGACGACGCCGACGCCGGCGGCCCCCACGCCGCCGGGGGGCGCGGGGCCCCAGGCCGCGGCGGCGCCGCCGCCGGGCTTCGTGCGGCGCACCTCGGCGCGGGCGCGCGCGCGGGCGCGGCGCGCGTTCGCGGGGGGGGCGCTGGCGGGGGTGGTGGCGCTCGCGGTGCTGAGCGCGGCCGCGGGGGCGGCCTGGCTGCGCTGGGGGCGCGCGGGCGGGGGCGGCGGGAAGGTCCCGTCGCCGGTGGCCGTGGCCGCGTTCGCCAACGAGACCGGCGACCCTGGCCTCGACTCGTGGGGGCGGCTGGCCGGGGACTGGGTCACCCAGGGGCTCGACGAGACCGGGCTGGTGACCGTCGTCCCGTGGCCGTCGGCGCTCGAGGCGTCCGAGCGGGTGCGCGCCGAGCGCGCGGCCGGGCGGCCGGCGAACACCGCGGAGATGATCAGCGACGAGACGGGGGCGCGGACGGTGGTCACCGGCTCCTACTACCTGGTGAACGACTCGATCCAGTTCCGCGTGCAGGTGACCGACGCGCGCGGCCGGCGGCTGCTCGGCGCGGCGACACCGACCGTGGGCGCGCCGCGCGACTCGGCGCAGCTGGCGGTGCGGGCGCTGCGCGACCGGCTCAAGGCGGCGGTGGCGATCTGGTCGGACGAGCGGCTGGAGGGCATCCCGGACCTCTCGCGCCGGCCGCCGACGTTCGAGGCCTACCAGGCGTTCGACCGCGGGATGCAGCGCTTCCTGGGGCAGGAGTACACGGCGTCGGCGCCGGAATTCCGCCAGGCGTTCGCGCTCGACAGCTCGTTCGTCGTCTCGCTGCTTTACGCGGGGAACGCGTACTGGAACATGGGGCAGTGGGACAGCCTGGGCGTGGTGCTGCGCCTCGTGCGATCGCGCGGCGCGGAGCTCAGCGAGTACGACCGGGCGTGGCAGGAGTTCCTCGAGGAGCACCTGGCGGGAAACGGCGACCGCGCGCTGGCGGCGATCCGGCGGGCGGCCGAGCTGGCGGCGGGGACGCGGGCCTCGTACACCCTCGCCCAGACGGCGAACAACGCCGACCGGCCGCGCGAAGCGCTGGAGGCGCTCGAGCGCGTCGACCCGAACCGCGGCGCGATGCGCGGCTGGTCGTCGTACTACACCGAGCTGACCCACTCCCTGCACCTCCTGGGCGACCACCAGCGCGAGCTGGCGGCGGCGCGGCGGCTCCGCGTGCAGTACCCGGAGCGGCGGGTGGGGCTGTCGCTGGAGGCGCGCGCGCTGGGCGCGTTAGGCAGGACGGCCGAGCTGGACTCGATCATCGCCGCGGCGCTCCCGCTCCCGCCGACCAACTACTGGTCGCAGGGCGCGGCGATGGTGATCGCCGGCGAGGAGCTGAGCGCGCACGGGCACCCCGCCGAGGGGAAGGCCTTCCTCGAGCGCGCGGTGGCGTGGCTCGGCGGCCAGCTGGCCCTCGCCCCGACCGACCGCCCGCACCGCTACTGGATGGGGAGCGCGCTCTACGACCTCGGGCGCTACCGGGAGGCGGCGGTGTACTTTCACGCGCTGGCGAAGGAGTTCCCCGACCGGCTCATCTACCGCGGCCTGGCCGCGGTGAGCGCGGCGCGCACGGGCGACCCCAACCCCGAGCGCATCCTGGGCGACTCGACGGTCCCGCGCGAGCGGGGCGAGTACACGGCCTGGCTGGCGCGCCTCGCCGCCATCCGCGGGGACCAGGACCGCGCCGCCGCGCTGTTCGCCGACGCGGTCCGCTTCGGCATCACCGGCCTCCCCTGGTGGCACGCCTCGGCGCGCAACGACCTGGCGCCGCTGACGAAGGTCAAGGCGTCGCTGCCGGCGTCGCTGAGATAGGGACGTTGCTCGCATCGCGCGACGCGTCCCTCCTCTGGCTCATCCCCGCGCTGGTCGCCGTGCACAACCTGGAGGAGGCGCTGACGTTCCGGCGCGCGCTGCCGGCGGTGCGCGAGCGGGCGCCGGCGTTCGCGCGGGCGATCGTGGAGCGGGTGACGTACCCGCAGCTGCTCGCGGCGCTCGCGCTGGCGACGCTCGTCCCGCTGGCGGTCGTGCTCTGGGCGCAGGCGCGCCCCGGCTCGCGCGCGGCGCTCTGGGCGGCGCTCACCCTGCAGGCGGTGATGGCGCTCAACGCCGTCTCGCACGCCGCGGCGTCGCTGTTCGTCATGCGCGGCTACAGCCCCGGGGTCGCCACGGCGCTGTTGCTGAACCTCCCCTTCTCCATCTACCTCTTCCGCCGCGCGGCGCGGGAGCGCTGGCTCGGCCGGCGGGCGCTCCTCGCCACGCTCCCGGCGGCGCTCGTCGTGCACGGGCCGGGGCTGGCGGCGCTGATTCTGCTGGCGGGGAGTCTGGCGCGATGACGGAGACCGGCCCGGCGCCTGACCCGCCTGACGAGCGCGCCCGCGTCGCCGCCAACCGCGCGGCGTGGGACGTGACCGCCGCCAAGTACGTGGGCGACGTCGAGCGCAACGTCGCGCTGCTGCGCGCCGGCCGGAGCGCGCTCTTCCCGGCGGAGCGCGCGGCGCTCGGCCTGGGGACGGCGTGGTGCGGGTGCGCCGTGCACCTCCAGTGCTCGCACGGGCTGGACACGCTCTCGCTCTGGGTGGAGGGGGCGCAGCGCGTCGTCGGCGTGGACGTGAGCGGACGCATGCTCGACCTCGCCCGTGCGGCGTCGGACGCGCTGGGCGCGCCGGCGACGTGGCTCCAGGCGAACGTGCTCGACGTGCCGGCGTCGCTCGACGGGAGCGCGGACCTCGTCTACACGGGGAAGGGTGCGCTCCCGTGGATCGGCGACATCGAGCGCTGGGCGCAGGTGGCGGCGCGGATGCTCGCGCCGGGCGGCCTGCTGTTCGTGTACGAGGGGCACCCGCTCGACTGGGTGTGGGAGCACAAGGCGACCGCGTATGAGCCGCGCCGCGAGGGCGGCGGCTACTTCGACCGCGCGCCGCGCGTGAACCGTGATTTCCCCGCGCTCTTCATCGAGAACGCTACGCCGGCCGGCGCCGAGCCGCCGCGGGCCTACGAGCACCAGTGGACGCTCGGCGCCGTCGTCAGCGCGGTCGCCGGCGCGGGGCTGCGCGTCGAGCGGCTGACGGAGTACGCGGAGCCGTTCTGGCCGGCGCTGCCGGAGCTCCCGCCGGAGCTGCTGCGATTGCTGCCGCACGCGTACTCGCTGGAGGCGCGGAAGCCGCACGCGTGACGCGACGTCCTGGCGCGCGGCAACCCCCGGTCGCGGCCCGGTGTCCGACTACTCGCGGCCAACATCGTTGGCACATTTCACCGTCCCGATCCGCCCGCATGCCTCCACGCCGCACGCTCGGCGGCGCCCCGCCGCACCTCCAGCTCAGCCGCCGCGAGCGGCAGATCATGGACGTCATCTACCGGATGGGGCGCGCGAGCGCGGCCGAGGTGCACGCGCGGATGCCCGACCCGCCGGCGCCGACGGCGGTGCGGACGTTCCTGCGCATCCTCGAGGACAAGGGGCACCTGCGGCACGAGAAGGAGGGGCCGCGCCACATCTACGTCCCCACCACGCCCTGGCCCTCGCTCCAGCGCTCGGCGCTGCGACACCTCCTGCGCTCGCTGTTCGACGGCTCGCCGTCGGCCGTGGTGGCGACGCTGCTCGACGTCTCGGAGCGCGAGCTGTCGCCAGCGGAGCGCGACGAGCTGGTGGAGATGATCCGGCGCGCGCGCGCCGAGGAGCGGTAGCGCTCATGCCAGTCGTGACGTCGGCGAAGGTGGCGTGGGCGCTCTCCGTGCTCTACTCCGGGGCGCTCCGGGCGACGGTCGTGATCGCCGCCGCGTGGATCGCGCTGCGGCTTCTGCGCGGCGCCTCCGCGGCCGCGCGCTCTGCGGTGTGCGCGGCGGCACTCGTCGCGCTGGCCACGCTCCAGCTCCTGCGGGGCGTGCCGCTCGGGTGGGCGGCGGAGATCCCGGCGGCGGTCGCCGGCCCCTTCGCGACGCTGGGCGCGGTGGGCATCGCGTCCAGCGCGGCGGCCGCCGGCGCGCATTACGAGTCGCTCGGGCGGGTGAGCGAGGAGCTGGTGACGACGTACCCGCGCGTGCTCGCCGCACTTCTAGCGCTGTGGGCCGCGGGCGCCGCCGCGGTGCTGCTCGCGCTCGGGCGCGGCGCCGTCGCGGCGCGCCGCATCGCCGCGCGGTCGGCCGCCATGCACGACGCCGGGTGGCTGCGGCTGCTCGGCGAGGCGCGGGCGGCGCTCGGCGTGCGCCGGCCGGTGCGCCTGCTTCGCGACGCCGCGCCGTGGACGCCGCTCACCTGGGGCGTGCGGCGGCCGGTCATTGTCCTCCCGGCCGCGGCCGACGGCTGGCCGGAGGCGCACCGGCGCGCGGTGCTGCTGCACGAGCTGGCGCACGTCGGCGCGGCCGACGCGCTGGCGGGGGTGCTGGCGCGGCTCGCGTGCGCGGCGCTCTGGTTCCACCCGGGCGCGTGGTGGCTGGC
>DATFPD010000239.1:0-4723 GCA_035265005.1 Gemmatimonadaceae bacterium
CAGGAGGTCGCCACTCCGGCGGCGGTGGAGGTGGAGGTCGCCCGCCTTCGCGCCGCCACCGCGACGTTCCGGGCGCTGGACTCGGCGGTCGCGGCGGGATACGCCCGCCAGGTCGTGCGCTGTCTGGAGCAGCCGCCGCACGGCGCGATGGGGTTTCATCACGTCAATCGCACGCTCCTCGACGACCGCGTGGAAGTGGAGCGCCCCGAGATTCTGCTCTACTCCCGGACGGCGGCCGGCGCGTACAAGCTCAACGGCGTGGAGTACGTCGTGCCGTACGCGGCGCGCCCGCGGGACGCCGAGCCGCCGACGGTGATGGGGCAGAAGCTCAAGCGGAGCGACCCACTCGCGCTGTGGTACCTGCACGTCTGGGTGTGGGAGGAGAACCCGTCGGGGCTCTTCGCGGACTGGAACCCGGTGGTGACGTGCCCCGCTTCGTGAGGACATCCTCCACGCTCGGACGCCGGGTGTGCGTGATCGGTGCGGGCGTGTCCGGGTTGGTCACCGCCAAGGTCCTGCGCGCCGACGGGTTCGCCGTCACCGTGTTCGAGATGGGAAACGACATCGGCGGCACCTGGGCCAGGAGTCGGACCTATCCCGGCCTGCGGGCGAACAACTCGCGGAGCTCGTACGCATTCTCCGACTTCTCGTACGCGCCCACGACCGATGAGTTCCCGACCGCGGAACAGGTCCACGCTTACCTGTGCTCGTACGTGGATGCGTTCTCGCTGGCGCCGCACATCGTCCTCGGCACCCAGGTCACGAACGTGTCGGCCGGCGCGACCGCCGGTGCGCCGCTCAGCGTCCACACACGCTGCGCCGGCGTGGCGGCGGCGCCGGAGTTCGACCACGTCGTCGTCTGCAACGGCGTCTTCGCGGTGCCCGCGATGCCCGTCATCGACGGGCGGGACGCGTTCGCCGGCGCGGTCGTACACTCCAGCGAGCTGACGGACCTCGACCTGGCTGACGGGAAACGCGTCGTCGTCGTTGGCGCGGGAAAGTCCGCGCTGGATTGCGCTGCCGCAGTGGCCCCCCGCGCGCGCTCCTGCACCCTGGTGTTTCGCGCGCCGCACTGGATGGTGCCGCGGTATTTCCCCGGCGGCGTGCCCGCCGATCGCGTTCTGCTCTCACGGCTCACGGAGCTCCTGCTGCCGCCGTACCACACGCGCGGCGCCGTGACGAGGCTGCTGCACCGCTGCGGCGCACCGGCACTCCGCGCTCTCTGGCGCATGCAGAGCCGCAGGATCGGGGACCTGCTGGACTTACCGCCCGACCTCAGGCCAGCCCAGCCGCTTCCAGCCGGCATCGAGAGCGTCGGTGTGGACGACGGTTTCGGAGCACTGGTTCGGAGCGGAGCCGTACGCGCGAAGCGGACCGGCGTCGCGGCGTTCGGGCGACGCAGCGTCGTACTCGACGGCGGTGAGCACGTGGACGCGGAGCTGGTGGTCTTCGCGACCGGCTGGACGCAGGATGCGTCCTTTCTTGGCGACTCGCTGCGCGAGCAGGTGGTTCGCGGCGGCCGGTACCACCTGTATCGGCACATCCTGCCGCCGTCCGAGCGGCGCGTGGGGTTCGTCGGCTATGCCTCGTCGGCTGCCTGTCCGCTCACGTCGGAGATTGCCGCCCATTGGCTCAGCCAGTGCTTTCTCGGCGGCATCCCCCTGCCGAGTCGCGTCGAGATGGACGCGGAGATCGCGCGCGTCCTCGGCTGGTCGCGCAGGACGTTCCCCTCGCGGGCAGAGGGGGTCTTCATCGGTCCGTACGTGCCGTCCTACGTGGACCAGTTGTTGGGCGACATGGGACTGCGCACGAAGCGCAGCCCCATGTCGCTGGTCGGTGAATACACCGAGCCGGTGTGGCCGCAGCGGTATCGGTCCGTCGCCGATGAGCGGCGCCAGCGACGTGCGTCGTTACGCCAGGCGTCAGCGCCGGAGCACCGCCGCGGGATCCAGGCGTAGCGCCCGGCGGGCCGGCAGATACGCGGAGAGGAGCGAGACCACGGCCAGCGCCGCCGCGACGACGACGAACGTCGTGGCGTCGGCGGACACGACGCCGCGCAGCGCACCAGCCATCGCCCGGCCCAGCATCCACGCGATCGGCACGCCGATCCCGATACCGGCCGCCGTCAGCGCCGCCGCGCGCCGGAGCGTGAGACGCATGATGTCCGACACGGTGCCACCCAGTGCCAGGCGCACGCCGAATTCGTGAGTCCGCTGCGCGAAGGTGTAGGCCATCAGCGCGTAGATCCCAATGATGGCGAGGAACAGCGCGATGCCACCGCAGATCGCCATCAGCGTGGCGAGGTAGCGGAGCCCCAGCGTGCTCTCGGCGATCGCTTGCTGCATTGTCCGGGCGCGATCCAGGGGCAGCGCGGGATCCACCTCGCGGAACGCCTCCCGCACGGCACCGGTCACCGAGGCCGGCTCGCCGCGCGTTCGCACCACGGCGTGCAGCACGCCGGACGGAGGCGCCTGGCGCAGCGGCACGTACACCGCCAGATAGTCGATACCGTCCCACCAGTTGTACATCGCAACGTCGCCGGCGACGCCGACGACCGTCACCCAGTCTCGTGCGGGTTCGCTCAGGCGCAGCCGCTCGCCGACCGCATCGCGGCCCGGCCAGAATCGCTTCGCGAACGACGCGCTCACGATGGCGACCGGGCGGCCGCCCTCGCGGTCGAGCGTCGAGAACTCGCGCCCTGCCACCACGGGAATCCGCATCGCCGTGAAGAAGTCCGGCGAGACGCTGCGGTAGCCCGCGCGCGGCCAGCGCGTGGCGTCCTTCAGGACGTCCTGTCCGGCGTTCTGCCTGACGAGATCGTCTTCGACGAGCGACGCCGCCTCGGGGCTCCATCCGGCAGCCGGGAGGATGTTCGCGACGGCGGCGCGTTCGACGCCGGGGATCGCCTCGAGACGGGCGGTCAGGGCGCTCACGAACTGTCGCCGCTCGTCCGGCCCCCGATACCGCTGCTCCGGAAGCGTGACCTCGAGCATCAGGAGCCGTCGCGCGTCGAAGCCGCCCGGCTGGTTCACCAGGCGCGAGCCGCTCTGCACGGTGAGGCCGGCGGCGATCAACAGCGCCAGCGCAAAGGCGATCTCCGCGACGACGAGCGCGTGGCGTCCGCGGAGGGCGGAAGCGCTCCCCACCGTTCCGCGATCGCCTTCCCTCAAGCTTGCCGGCGACGTGCTCCGCGACGCGGCCAGCGCGGGAAACAGCGCCACGAGCAGGCCGACGGCGATCGCGAGCACGGGGATGAGCAGGACCAGCGCCCCGCCCAGACGGACGTTGTTCCACCCCTCGATGTGCCGGGCTACTTCCGCCGGGACGCTGGAGCGAAGCACCCCGAGCCCGGCGTACGCGCAGACGATGGCCACGCCGGAGGCGAGGAGGCTGAGCACGACGGTCTCGGTCACGAGCTGGCGGACGACTCGCATCGGGCTCGCGCCGAGCGCGATGCGGACGGCCAGCTCACGACGGCGATCCATTGAACGGGCGAGCAGCACGCCGGCGAGGTTGAAACACGCGGCGAGCAGCACGAGACCCGCGCCCGCTTGCAGAATGCCGACGAATGCGGCGCCCTCGACGAAGGCGGTGGAGAGCGTGCGGATCGAGACGCTCCGCCCCCTGTTCGCCTCCGGGTAGAGCTGCTCGAGCCGCCGGGCGATGACGCGCATCTCCGCCCGTGCGTCGCTCAGCGACGCGCCGTCCGCGAGCTTCCCCATCACGGTGAGTGTTCGACTCGTGCGGTCAGCCCCGCGCGCCGGCGGAAAGGCCAGGGGCGCCCACACGTCACTCGCCATCGGGAACTGGAGCGACGGCGGCGCAACGCCAACGACCGTGTAGGCGACGCCGTCGAACAGGAGCTGCGTGCCGACGACCGACGGGTTCGAGCCGAACCGCCGCTTCCAGAAGCCGTCACTGATGACGACGCGGCGGTCGTTGCCCGGCTGCTCCTCGTCAGGCGTGAACGGGCGGCCGATCGTCGGCGCTACGCCGATCAGCTCGAAGAAGCCCGGCGAGACTCGGAACCCACGCACGCGCTCCGGCTCGCCCCGGTCGGTCAACGTGACACTCCAGTCCTCCCACGCGACCAGACCGCCTACCCGCTCCGCCTGCCGCCGCCAGTCGAGGAAGTTCGCGGGGGCAACCGCGTCTCTGTCCGACCCGCCCTCGGGCGTGTCCCAGAGCACGACGAGTCGTTGATAGTCGCGGAACGGGTAGGGGCGGAGGAGCAGTCCATCCATCATCCCGAACACCATCGCGTTGATCCCTAGACCCAGGGCCAGTGTCAGACCGACGACAATGGACGGGCCGGGCTGCATCCTGATGACCCGGAGGGCGTACCGCAGATCCGACAGAAGTGTGGACATGTCTCTCCCCTTAGAACCTGCCGAGACGCAGGCGCAGTGTGCCACTGAATCCGCGCAGCTTCGCGTCGCTCACGCCGGGCACGGAGGCGTCACCGACGAACCTGTAGCTCGCGCCGACCGCGACACGCACCGGCCGAGCCAGCTTCAGGTCGAGCGTGGCCGAGGGCTCGAACACGAACACGGCATCGCGGTCCTCGGCGGGCGTCCCGTCGGTCCCCACCGAGCCCGCGCCGACGAGCGCGTCGACACTAATCGCCAGCGTCCTGGAAACGGGGACGATGTGGCCGATGACGAAGCCGCCGTAACCCATGCGCAGCGTGTCCGGAACCGGGGATGCGGCCGTGGGGACGTGG
>DATFPD010000240.1:0-4283 GCA_035265005.1 Gemmatimonadaceae bacterium
GAGGAGGTGTGGACGGCCGTATTCCAGGAGGAGTTCGGCCAGGACTACCCCGAGCCGAGGCTGGTGCTCTTCTCCGGCGCCACCGGGACCGCCTGCGGCACCGGCCAGTCGGCGATGGGCCCCTTCTACTGCCCCCTGGACCAGCAGGTGTACATCGACCTGAGCTTCTACCAGGAGCTGGAGCAGAGGCTCGGCGCCGGGGGAGACTTCGCGCAGGCGTACGTGATCGCGCACGAGCTCGGGCACCACGTGCAGCACATCCTCGGCACCGACGCCCGCGTGCGGCAGCTGCAGGAGTCGCGGCCGGGCCAAGCGAACGAGCTGTCGGTCCGGCTCGAGCTGCAGGCCGACTGCTACGCCGGCGTGTGGGGGCGCTCCACCGGCGAGCGCAAGCTCCTCGAGCAGGGGGACATCGAGGAGGGGCTGGGTGCGGCCTCCGCGGTCGGCGACGACCGCCTCCAGCGGGCGAGCACGGGGTCCGTGCACCCGGAGTCGTTCACGCACGGGACGTCGGCGCAGCGCGCCACGTGGTTCAAGCGCGGCCTCGAGTCCGGAAACCCGGAGTCCTGCGACACGTTCGCGGGTGGGCGGTAGGGCGATAGGCCACCAGGCCCCTGACGGCTCGCCGCTCAGCGGACGAGCCGCAGGGTGCCGGTAATCGCGTCCACGGCGGCGTCGCCTGCCGGCCCGATCCCCACGCAGGTCGCGGTGCCGGCCGGGACGACCGTGCGTCCTGCGTCCCGGACGACCTCCGCCGGGAGTCCGGCGCTGGTTGCCAGCGCGTACAACTGGAGCAGCTCGGCCTCCGTGTCACAGCGGAGCACCACTTTGGGCATTCCCTCCGCGAGCCACTGCTGGCGCGCGTCCGCCTCGGCGTCGAGGAACGCGGCGAGTGCGGCGTGCGCCACCTGCGCGGAGAGCTTGCCGCGCGGAAGGCGCAGTGCCTCGTTCACCACGACAACCTGCTTCACGCTCGGCTCATCTCAACGTCGCCCGCTCATTCGGCTGACGCGGCCAAGCCGGCGTCGCAGCGCCAGGAACGCCGCGCCGAGCAGGAGCCCGTCGGCGAGCGCGTAGGCCGCGACCGCGGCCGCGATCGCCCACGCCGGCCACGGCGGCCCGCGCGTCTCGAACGGGTCGACGAGGCGCACGAAGCCGGCGGCGAGGGCGGCGACGCCGAGCGCTCCCAGCGCCGCGCCGGCGAGCACGCGCCGCGGGCGGAGTGGGCCGGTCGCCGCGGCGACGGCGATGCCGAGCAGCGGCCCGAGCACGTGCAGCAGGAGGGCGGCGAAAAGCCGGACCATCAGCGGACCTCGAGGCCCGGCGGGCGATACGCCCGGCTGGAATTGAACCAGCGTCCTCCCGCTTATAAGGCGGGCGCTCTCACCGACTGAGCTACGGGCGCGCGACGATCACGCCGGCGGGAGAGCCGGCACGGCGGTCGGGCAGCCACGTATCAGTCGGAGCATGGCGGACAATCTACCCTGGAGCAGGGAGTCTGTCTAAAGCCCTGCCTTGCGGCGCCGGGTGCTCGACAGCCACCCGCGCGAGCGCGACGACCACAGCGCGCATCAGGAGTGCTCCCAGGTAAAGCCAGAAGAGTACCCGGGCTGGCCGCCAGTCGTCGAGCAGGATCAACCGGACGAGGTCGGAGTGCCCGAGCACGAGGCCGACCTTCGTGGCGAACGCGAAGTCCAGGGCCGCCACGCGTGAGGCGGCGCGCCACCGGCGGCGCCAAGCGAGGACTCCTACGCCCGTGAGGAGTGCCGCGTCGGCGAGCGCGATGGCTTGCTTCCACCACACCGTGCCCACGTTGTCGTACGAGTAGCCGATGCGGCAGCTGTGGGGGTCGAGCGCGATGCTCGCGAGGAGCACCAGGATCAGCCCGATCACTCCGCCGCGCACGGTCCTCGCCGCACTCGCGCCGTCGGGGTGAACGAGCACGCGACGCCTCGGCGCCGTCACGTTAGGCGATGACGCTCACCACGGCGCCGGATTGCGCCGCGTCGTCCGGGAGTCGGGGAGCTTCCACGCGCACACCGCCTCGTCCCCGAGCTTCGTCCGCTCGAACTGCCGCGACCCCACCTCGCACCGCGAGCCGTCGTCGGCGACGAGCGTTGCCTCTCCTTCCTTTCCCCACACCGTCTTGCGCGACAGCTCCCGGCCGCCGGGCAGCGGGACGCACGCGGCCTCGGCGAAGAGCACGACGAGGAGTATGATGGTCGAACGGAGGCGCGAGCGCGCCTGACGCGACGGCGTCACGGACGGCCTCACAGAATCTCCTCCAGTGAAGTGGAAGCTTCTACCCGCGTCGGCTACTGAACGGTCCACCCCCGAATCGTCCCGTGGTGCGGCGCCCACGCGCTCCACACGCTGCGCGCCCACCGCTCGACCCGCCGCGCGTACTCCGGCGGGTCGTCGACCCCCACCACGTCGAGCACCGTGACCGGCCCCGGGGACGGCGGCGGCTCGAGCCAGCGGTACGCACCCTTCCGCGCCGTGGCCTCCTGCATCACGCCGCGCTCCGCGTTCATCATCGCCGGCGCTCCCGCCCGTCAGGTCCCCGGCGGGCGAGGCTCGCCCTTTCGCTCGGTGAGGAGCGCCGTGGTGAACCGCTGTCCCTCGGCGATCTGGCCGACCTCCGCGTTCATCGTCCCCAGGTCCTCCTCGAGGCGTGCCACGCGCGCCCGCAAGTCGGCGATCTCGTCGCGGGCCGCGCCCCGGGCCTCGAGGGCCCGCACGGCGCGCAGCCCGAGGTAGATCATGCCACCCCAGAAGACGGCGCCAAGCACCGGGTACAGCAGGAAGATCATCTCGGTCAGCCGCTCCTCCCGTAGTCGGTCGTGACTGGAGTGCCCGGTGCGCCTTGCGACGCGGCGCCACTTTCCGGCGCGAGACACCGCGTCAGGACGCCCTGCTCATGGATCGTCAGCTGATAGCAGTCCCCGCGCCGGATCTCGATGTTCAGCTGCGTCGACGCTGCGTCGTTGCTCTGCACCGCTCGGATGTCGTAGCAGCCCGGCGTGACGGCGAACGCGCGAATCTCGCCGGGCGCGACGGTGGTCGCCCCGAGCCGATCGGGCCCCCACTCGGTGGCCCCGCAGGTGCGGATATAGAAGTCCTCGACGGCCTGCGGCGAGGCGTTCTCGAGCAGGATCCGGCTGACGCTGATCCCGACGCCCTCATCGCCGCCGCAGCCGGCGGTGAGCGCGAGTGCAAGCGCGAGGAGCGGGAGCGCGAGTGGGCGCGTGAGCGTGCGAGGGATGCGAATCTCCAGGGCAGGGATCGCGGGCCGGTGGAACAGCGCCGCTGTGTGGGCCGGGGTCCGGACGAGCGAGACTTTAAGTAATTCTGCGATCCGTCACGCGCCAGAGCGGCGGAGCATTGGCTCGTGAACCACAGAAGAGCAGTTGAACCACAGAGGACACGAGGTCACAGAGGAGAGCGGAAGGGCGACCGAACTACAGACGCTTGAACCGCGGCGGACGCGGAGGAACAGCAGCCCGGAACCAGAACATCAGAGGGGACGACCGCTACAGCAGACCGGCGGCACGGAGGGCTCCTGGCAGTGGAGTCCCTCCGTGTCCTCCGTGTCCTCCGTGTCCTCTGTGGTTCATGCCTTTGCGGTTCGCGCTTCGTAGCGGCCCTGTCACGCGGCGAGGCCGGCCTCGACGATGCGGGCGGCGAGCCGCGCGAAGGCGCCGGAGTCGCGCGGCCGTGCCCAGTCGCGCCCGATGCGCTCCCAGTCAGGGTCGTGCGGGTCCAGGCCGCGCGCCGCGAGCAGCTCGGGCGTGCACACCACGTACTGCTCCCGGTACGGAATCAGGAAGCCGCCGGTTCGCGCGCGGATCTCCGCCGCCTCCGCGTACGTCGCGCACCAGTGGTTGAGGAACACGGCGCAGCCCGCGTCGAACAGCCAGTCCAGCCGCGGCGCACGAGGGCTCGCGCCCGCCGGCGTGCAGGCGTCGCGAAGCGCCGGCCACGCCGCGAAGCCGAGCTCCGCGGCGACGACGGCGAGCGCGTGCTTGCGGCGCAGGCTCTCGCGCCAGGCGACGATCCGCGCCGGCGCGAGCGGGGCGAACGCCGGGAGCACGCGGAACCGCTCGGCGGCCGCCAAGGCGCGCGCCGGGTCGTCGCTCCGCGCGGCCTTGAGCAGAAGGGACGCGCGGATCTTGCACTCCCGGAGCGTCGGAACGGGGGAGGGGCCGGCGCCGCCAACGCGTGTACGGCCGGCAGCGCGTGAATCGCGTGAGCAGTGGGCTCGCATGGGATCTCCTCGGAAC
>DATFPD010000241.1:0-5112 GCA_035265005.1 Gemmatimonadaceae bacterium
ATGGCGAAGCAGTACTGGCCGAAGGTCGACCCGATCGGCCAGCGCTTCAAGTTCGGCGGCGCCAGCGACACGACGAACCGCTGGGTGACCGTCATTGGCGTCGCCGCGGACGTCAAGCTCCGGCGCCTGAACGACAAGCCCACGCTCCAGGGGTACATGCCCTTCCGGCAGGGCGGGTGGAACAGCATGGCGCTGGTCGTCCGCACGCACGGGGACCCGATCCAGTCCACCGGCGCGGTGCTCCGCACGATCAAGGAGATCGATCCGTTGCTGCCGGCGTACCGGATCATGACCATGGGCGCCAACGTCGAGCGCTCGTACTGGCAGCAGCGGCTCTACGGCAAGATGTTCGGCGCCTTCGCCGTGATCGCGCTCGTCCTCGCCGCCGTCGGGATGTACGGCGTGATCTCCTACGCGGTCACGCAGCGCACGCAGGAGATCGGCGTCCGCGTCGCCCTGGGCGCCCAGCGCGGCGACGTCCTCCGCCTCATCGTCGGCCACGGGCTGCTCCTGGGCGGCATCGGCGCGGCGATCGGCATCGTCGGCGCGGCCGGGGCGACGAAGGCACTCGAGTCGATGCTGGTCGGCGTCGGCAAGTGGGACCCGGCGACGTTCGTCGGCATCACGGTGCTGCTGCTCGGCGTGGCGGTCCTGGCCAGCCTCATCCCGGCGACGCGGGCGGCGAAGGTGGACCCGGTGGAGGCGCTGAGAACGGAGTAACCGGATTCGCGGTGCCACTCTAGTCGGGATGGGGGATGGAGGGATGAACGGTTTTGCATCCCTCCATCCGCCATCCCATCGCGACCGGTAAAGGGACCTCTTCAAACTGACAGGCGGCACCCGCTGTCCCAGTACGCTGGCCCACTGGTCTCCAGCCCCTCGCGCCATGCTCAAAGACGTGCGCTTCGCGTTCCGCACGCTGGTGAAGAATCCCGCCTTCACCCTCGCCGCGGTGGTCTGTCTCGCGCTCGGGATCGGCGTGAACACCGCGATCTTCAGCTGCGTGCAGGCGCTGCTGCTGCGGCCCTTCCCGTACAGGAACCCGGACGAGCTGCTGGCGCTCAGGGAGAACAACCTGAAGCGCGGGTGGCGGATGAACTCGGTCTCCTACCCCAACTTCCACGACTGGCGCGAGCAGAGCCGGACGCTGGAGAGCGCGGGCATGTACGGCGGAGCGTCGTTCAACCTGGCCTCCGGGACCGACGCCGAGTACGTGCGCGGCGCCACAGTGTCGGCCACGATGTTCCACGTCCTCGGCATCCCGCCGCAGCTCGGGCGGGACTTCCGCGAGGAGGAGGACCGCGTCGGCGCGCCCAAGGTCGCGATCATCAGCGACCGGCTGTGGACCGACCGCTTCGACCGCCGTCGCGACGTGATCGGCCAGCAGATCCGGCTCAACGGCGAGCCGTACCAGATCATCGGCGTGATGCCGCCGAAGTTCGAGTTCCCGCAGGTGGCGCAGATCTGGACCACCCTGGGGATGGACCCCAAGGCGAACCGCGGCAACCACTCGTGGGAGGTGATCGGGCGCGCGAAGCCGGGGACGACGGTCGAGCGGGTGCGGGCCGACCTCAACGCCATCGCGAAGCAGCTCGGCGAGCTCTACCCGAACTCGAACACCGGCTGGGGGGTGGACGTCGAGACGATCCGCGAGGAGGAGACCGGCGACATCAAGCCGGTGCTCGCGATCATGATGGCGTCGGTGGGGCTGGTGCTGCTGATCGCCTGCGCGAACGTCGCCAACCTCCTCCTCGCCCGGGCCGCCGAGCGGAGCAAGGAGATGGCGGTGCGGGCCGCGCTCGGGGCGAGCCGCTGGCGCGTCGTCAGGCAGCTGCTCACGGAGAGCGTGATGGTGGCGCTCATCGGCGCCGCGCTCGGCGTCGGCTTCGGCTACGGCTTCCTGAAGTGGATCGTGTCGAACATCGAGACCGGCATGCCGTTCTGGATGAACTTCACGATCGACGGGCCGGTGCTGGCGTTCACCACCGCGGTCGCCCTGGGCACCGGGCTCCTGTTCGGCCTCGCGCCGGCGCTCCAGTCGGCGCGCCCGAACCTGAACGAGACGCTGCGCGACGCCGGCGCGCGCGGCTCCAGCGCCGGCCGGTCGCGCCAGCGCGTGCGGAGCGCGCTCGTGGTGGCGGAGGTGGCGCTGTCGCTGATCCTGCTGGTGGGGGCGACGCTCATGATCCGCAGCTTCGTCAGCCTCCAGAGCGTGCAGCCGGGGTTCGACCCGGGGAACGTCCTCACGATGCGGCTCTTCCTGGGCGGCGCGAACTACGACTCGCTCCAGCAGCGCACGGTCTTCTTCGACCAGCTGCTCGCGCGCGTGCGCGCGCTCCCCGGCGTCACCTCCGCGGGAATCATCAACAACCTCCCGCTCGGCGGGAGCAACAACAACAGCTCGATCGTGGTCGAGGGGCAGATCCCGAAGCTGGGCGACGAGCCGATCTTCGAGGTGCGCTGGGCGGGCCCCGGCTACCTGGAGTCGATGAAGATCCCGCTCAGGAGCGGCCGCTTCTTCACCGAGCAGGAGGCGCGCGACACCGCGCCCGCGGCGCGCGTGGCGGTGATCAACGAGTACATGGCGAAGAAGTTCTGGCCGAACGAGGACCCGGTCGGCAAGCGCTTCAAGTTCGGCAACGCGAGCGACACGCTGAACCGCTGGGTGCAGGTGATCGGCGTCGCCGGCGACATCCGGCACAAGCGGCTCAGCGCCCCGCCCGACCTCCAGGGCTACATGCCGTACGCGCGCGGCGGCTGGCGCAACATGACGCTCGTCGTGCGCACCAGCGGCGACCCGGCGCGCGCCACGGGCCAGGTGCGCGAGGCGATCCGCGCCGTCGACCCCGCGCTCCCCGCGTACAACGTCTACACCATGGACGACGTCGCCCGCCGCTCCACCTGGCAGCAGCGGCTGTACGGGAAGATGTTCGGCGCGTTCGCCGTGATCGCGCTGGTGCTGGCGGCGGTGGGCGTCTACGGCGTGATCTCCTACGCGGTCACCCAGCGCACGCAGGAGATCGGCGTGCGGGTGGCGCTCGGCGCCCAGCGCGGGGACGTGCTGCGCCTGATCGTGGGCCACGGCCTCCTGCTCGGCGGCGCGGGCGCGGCGATCGGCCTGCTCGGCGCCGCCGCCGCGACGAAGGCACTGAAGTCGCTGCTGTTCGGCGTCGGCCCGTGGGACCCGGCAACGTTCGCCGGCATCACCGCGCTGCTCCTCGGCGTCGCCCTCCTCGCCAGCGTCATCCCGGCACTGCGCGCGGCGAAGGTGGACCCGGTGGAGGCGCTCAGATACGAGTAGTGCACCTGCGAACTACACCTGCGGCCTGCGACCTGCGACCTAACGGCCTCGGGACGCCCGGAGCGTCCCGAGGCCGTTAGGTCGCAGGTCGCAGGTCGCAGGTCGCAGGTCGCAGGTCGCAGGACGCAGGACGCAGCTCATCATCCCTCCCGATGCCTCTCATGGACACCCTGCTCCGCGACATCAAGCATGCCCTCCGCGCCATGCGGCGCGCGCCCGGGTTCACCGCGGTCGCCACGGTCGCGCTGGCGCTGGGGATCGGCGCGAACACGGCGATCTACAGCGTGGTGAACGGGGTGCTGCTGCGGCCGCTCCCGTACGGCGGCGCCGAGCGGGTGGTGCAGATCTGGAACCACTGGGAGGGGTGGCCGCAGACGTGGCTCTCGCCGCCGGAGTACTGGGACTTCGTCAACCAGAGCCGCACGCTCGAGCACGTGGCGGCCTACACCAGCGGCGGGCGCAACCTGACCGGTGGCGACGCCCCGGAGCGGGTGCGGGTCGGCTTCGCGACGGCGAACGTCTTCCCCGCGTTAGGTGCGCAGCCGCGGATCGGGCGCGCGTTCGGCGCCGAGGAGGACCGCCCGAACGGGCCCCGCGTCGCGGTGCTCGGCTGGGGGCTCTGGCAGCGCCGCTTCGCCGGTGACCCAGGCATCATCGGCCGCACGATCCTGCTCAACGACAGTGCGGTCACCGTGCTCGGGGTGATGCCGCCCGGCTTCCAGCTCCCGACCGACCTCGCCGGCCAGCCGATGGACCTGTGGATGCCGCTCCAGCTCGACCCCGCGGCCGGCGGCGGGCGCGGCGGGCACTACCTCTACGCCGTCGCGCGCACGAAGCCCGGCGTCGGCACGGCCGCGGCGGCGCGCGAGGTCGAGGCGCTGGCGAAGCGAATGACGGAGCAGTTCACGGACCAGTACTCGCCGGCCTTCGGCTCGGAGGCGGTCCCGGTCGCCGAGGAGATCATGGGCAAGGTCCGGCCGGCGCTGCTCCTCCTCGCTGGCGCGGTGGGGTTCGTGCTGCTGATCGCCTGCGCCAACGTCGCGAACCTGCTGCTCGCCCGCGCGGAGTCGCGGCAGCGCGAGATCGCGGTGCGGGTGGCGCTCGGCGCCGGCCGCGGCCGCATCGTGCGCCAGCTGCTCACCGAGAGCGTGCTCCTGGCGCTGGCCGGCGGCGCGCTGGGAACCTTGCTCGCGACCTGGGGGGTCGGCGCGCTGCGGGCCGCCGCGCCGGCGAGCGTCCCGCGCGCCGCCGAGGCGTCGGTGGACGGCACGGTGCTCGGATTCACGCTGCTCGTCTCGCTCGCCACCGGCGTGCTGTTCGGTCTCGTGCCGGCGCTGCAGGCTGGGCGCATGGGGCACCCACGCAGCGGGTCGCTCCAGAGCACGCTGCGCGAAGGCGGGCGGGGCAACAGCGGCGACGCGCGCCGGCAGCAGGTCCGCCGCGCGCTGGTCGTCGCCGAGCTGTCGCTCGCGCTGGTGCTGCTCGTCGGCGCCGGCCTGCTCGTCCGGAGCTTCTCGCGTCTGCTCGGCGTCTCGGCCGGCTTCGACCCGTCCGGCGTCCTGACCATGCAGGTCACGCCGCCGGCGTCGAAGTACGCGTCCACGCCTGACGTCTGGCGCTTCTACCGCGTGCTGTTCGAGCGGCTGGGGGCGCTGCCGGGCGTGCAGGCCGCGGCCGGCGTGCGTGCGCTGCCGATGACGGGCCCGATCGGCGACTGGGGCTTCCAGGTGGAGGGCGCCGGGGCCCAGGGCGCGCGCGAGCAATGGCAATCCGGCGACTGGCAGGTGGTGACGCCCGGCTACTTCGATGTC
>DATFPD010000242.1:0-7754 GCA_035265005.1 Gemmatimonadaceae bacterium
GGCGGCCGCGGCGGCCGCCGCCGCCGCCGCCGCGAGCGCCGGCCGCCAGCGGCCGGACCCGGGCGACGGCCGGCGGCCGGCCGAGGGCGCGTCCGCCGGCAGCGCGTCGTACCACGCCGCCACCTCGCGCGCGCTCGGGCCCGGCGCGGCCGACGCGCCGCCTGACGCCGCTCCGCGGTGTGGGGCGCGCCACGGCAGCGGGCGAAGCGCGCGCCGCTCGGCCAGCGCGGCCGCCGCCGCAATGGCGGCGAGGAGCAGCGCCGGCGCCGCGACCAGCGCCACCGTTCCGGCGCCGGCGACCGGACCCGCGCCCGGCAGCTCCAGCAGGCCGAACGCTGCCATCGTCGCCCACAGCGCGACGCCGAGCGACGCCCAGGCGCCGGCCGCGAGCCGCCCGAGGAGCAGGGCGCGCCGGGAGCGCAGGATGCTGGCACGCCGCGCGTCGTCCAGCGGCGCGAACTCGCGCGCGCCCGTGAGCGCCAGCTCGCTGCGCCCGTCCGGGTCCGCCGCGACGTCGCTGATCGTGCGCCACGACCAGCCCCACTCGCGACCGCGCAGCGCCGCGGCCGCAGCCCCCGTCGCGGCCGCCGCGGTCGCCACGAGCAGGAGCACCGCCGCCGCCGACCCGCCGCCGAGCGCGGCGAGCCAGACCCATCGCTGCGCGGTGAGCACCCCGCCGGCGCCGGGACTCCGCGCCACCTCCACGCCCGTGCCCTCGACGCGCTCGGTGCTCGCGAACCGTTCCCACCACGCGCCTTCGGCCCGCACGGCGTCGGGGGGGAAGGCGAGCGCGAGCAGCACGAGCAGTGCGACCGCCCCGGCCGCCACGTCGACCCGTGTCAGGCGGCGGAACCAGACGCGCACCGGCGCCAGCCCCGGCGGGGGCCACGCGAGCCCGGTCGCCGGCGTCGGGAGCAGCGCATCGGCCAGCGCGCGCGCGGCGGGGCGCGCGGCCGGATCCTTGGCCAGGCAGCGATCCACCAGCAGCGCCAGCTCGGGCGAGAGGTCGGGGCGGGCGCGCGCGACGGGCGGCGGCGTGTCGCGCAGGTGGGCGGCGGCCCACTCCATCGGCGCCCGCGCCCGGTATGGCAGCTCGCCGGTCAGCAGCTCGTACGCCATGACCCCGAAGCTGTACACGTCGCTCGGCGTCCCGACCGCCTCGCCGCTGACCTGCTCGGGGCTCATGTGCGTCACCGTCCCGATGATCGTGCCGGTGGCGGTCAGCTTCTGGTCGCGGCGGTTCGGCCCGGTCGAGCCGGTCAGCCCGAAGTCGGCCACGTACGCGCGGCCGGACTCCTCCTCGACCAGCACGTTGCTCGGCTTGATGTCGCGATGGACCAGCCCGCGCGCGTGCGCCGCGGCGAGCGCGCCGGCCACCTCGCCCAGCAGCCGACGGGCGACCCACTCCTTGGGCCGCTCGTTGCGCTCGATCCAGTCGTCGAGGCTGCACCCCTCGACGAATTGCATGACGATGTAGGGAAGGTGCAGGCGCCCGGTCTCGCCGACGCCGTAGACGCGGACCACGTTCGGATGCGACAGCTCCGCGGCGGCGCGCCCCTCGCGCTCGAAGCGGGCGCGCATCTGGGGGTCCGACGCCATCTCCGGCGCGAGCACCTTGATCGCGACCTGGCGCCGCAGCGCGGGCTCGCTGCCCAGGAACACCGCGCCCATCCCCCCGCGGCCGACGCGGCGAACGATCGTGTAGCGTGGCGCGAGGGAGAGCTCCAGGTCGGCCTGGGCGAGCTCGAGGAACTCCTCCTCTTCCCGCGCCCACAGATCGCCCGCGGAGTCGGGCCGTTGGGCGGCGTCGGGCTGCCCGAGTCGCGCACCGCACTCGGGGCAGAAGGCGGACCCGGGCGACGTGGCGGCATCGCAAGCGCCGCAGTGCGACCGCGAGACGGCCGGCTCTTGGGAGGGAGGCAGCATGGGAGGGCTGCAAAAATTTGTCCGGACGGCGATCGGCGCAAGGCTGCGCCGGTTCGCCGCCCGGATTCCCGCGCCGCCGGAGGCGATCGCCGCGCTCGCCGCGCTAGCCGTCCGCGCTCACGGCGCTGGGGCCTCCCCCGCCGCCACCTCCCGCCCCCGCAGCCGCTCGTCGAGGCCCTGCGCCGCCGCGGCGCGCATGCCGCCGATCTCCTGGGCGTTCACCCAGCCGCGGCGCAGCCCCAGCACCTGGCCGGTGGTGACGGTCTGCCGGCGGCGCCCGATCGAGTCGAACACGACGACGTTGGCGACGAGCTTGAGCGGCATCCCCTCGAACGGCAGTGGGCCGGCGGCGGCGTGGAGGGAGCGGACGGCGCGGGGCGTCCGGCCGGCGGCCAGCAGGGAGATGGAGTCCACGAGATGGAGGAATGCCCCTCCGTCGCCGCGCAGCCCGGCGGCCACCCAGACCTCGGTCTCCGCGGTCGTGGTCCGGAGCACCCGGCGCCGTGAGCCGCCGGTGCGCACGAAGAGCGTCTCGTCGGCGGTGAGCAGGTAGCGGCGGGCCCGGATTCCCGCGGTCTCCCCCTCCCCCAGCTCCTTCACCACGCGGTGCGTCCGGAAGATCGTCGGGCGCCCTTTGAGCGACGCGTCGCCGCGAACCGGCATGTCGCCGGCGCGCGTCAGCATCGCGGCGCCTCCCTGCGGATTCACGAGCGCCAGGTGCCCGCGCCATTCGACCGCGTACCCCTCCCACCGCTGCTCGTCCGGCAGCTCGGACTCGTCCACGGTCCGGGACGCCACGCTGAACTCGTAGCGGTAGCCGTGCGGTCCGTACCCCTCCCAGCCGAGGGAGCCGACGCCGGCGACGGTCGTGAGGAGAAAGAGCCGGGAACGCAGACGGCGGGCGGGCATGACGATGCTCCAGCTGACGGCCAACGGCGAACAGCTTCGGGCAGACTGCGGTGCGGCTAACGCGGTTGGACACGCCATCGCACCGTTTCGCTGCCTGCAAGCGCTACATCCATCTACGGCCGAGCTCGCTGAAGCGGTCGTCAGCGGCGTCTTGCGGGACTCTCATGGCTGAGTCGCGCCTAATGTGACGGCACGAAGGAGCGTGCGTCAAAGAAACAGACGGTAGGTGATCCGATGAGCACCGCCGAAAGTCGAAAGGTCGCTTCCTCTTAGGTCGTCAACGCTCTTGCTCTCATGAATCGCTCTGTTCGCGCGTTCGCCGCGCTCGCGCTCGCCGCCGCCGCCACGTTCGGCCCGCGCCCCGTTCAGGCGCAGGCGTCGACGTCCACGCCCCCCGGCAGCCAGCCGTTCGTCGTCATCGTCAACAGCGCCAACCCGGTGGAGTCGATCACCCGGGATCAGCTCTCCAAGCTCTTCCTCAAGAAGACCGTCCGCTGGCAGACCGGCCGCGACGCGATGCCGGTGGACCTCGCCGGCCGCACCGAGGTGCGCATCTCGTTCTCGCAGTTCGTGCATCACAAGTCGGTGGTCTCGGTCAACAGCTACTGGCAGCAGCAGATCTTCGCCGGCAAGGACGTGCCGCCGCCCGCGATGCGCTCGGAGCGCGACGTGGTCGAGTTCGTCCGCAACACGCCCGACGCGGTTGGCTACGTCTCCTCGAGCGCCGAGCTGGGCCGCAACATCAAGATCGTCTCGGTCCAGAACTGACGGCGCGGCCGTCTCCTGCTCTCTTTTCCAACCGACATCATGCAGTTCTTGCAGCGGCGCATGCGCCGGATGCAGTTCCGGGAGAAGGTGGGGATGCTTCCCTTCCTCGCGACCGGCGCGCTTCTGACCGTCCTGGGCGTGACCCTGGCGCTCGGCCTCATGAACGTCTGGCGCCTGAACGCCATCAGCCGTGAGCACTACCCCCGCGTGCAGGCCAACTGGGTGCTCGCGAGCACGCTCGCCCAGCTCCAGCGCACAATGCAGGACGCGGTGGCGGCGAGCGACTCCGGCATGCTGCACGACGCCGACTCGCTGCGGACCGTCTTCGGCCGCACGCTCCACCACGGCGACGAGCAGGCCACCAGCGAGGACGCCGACCACGAGGCGATGGCGGCGGCGTTCGACAACTACTACGCCCTGGCGCGCTCGATCAGCGCGCGCATGGCCTCGGGCGAGGACGTGCCGCCGGCGCAGCTCGCCGAGATGACGGCGAAGCTCCGCGCGCTGAAGGAGATGCTGGCCGTCGACACGTCGAACGATGAAGCCGAGGTCGCGAGCGCGTTCGCACTCTCCATCCGCCTCCAGTGGGCGACGTGGATCGTCGCCGCGCTGGTGACGGTGGCGTGCGTGGCGATCATGCGCGCGCTCCTCTCGATGGCCACCACCGCGGTCACCGAGCCGCTGCGCGACGTGGTCCGCGCCGCCGACCGGCTGGCGGAGGGCGACATCGCCGCCGCGGCGTCGGCGGTCTCGCAGGGCGGCGACTCGGAGGACGAGCTGGGTCAGCTCGTGCGGTCGATGCGCCGGATGGTCGAGTACCTCCAGCAGATGGCGGGCGCGGCCGACGCGATCGCGGCCGGCGAGCTGCGCGCACGCACGCAGCCCCGCTCGACGAACGACACCTTCGGGCGCGCGTTCGCGAACATGTCCGACGCGCTCGGCGAGTGGGCGGCGGTGGCGGACGGCATCGCGCGCGGCGACCTGACGGTGAACGTGGTGCCGCGCTCGGCCGACGACCGCTTCGGCAACGCGTTCGTGGCAATGATCGCCAAGCTCTCCGAGATGCTCGGCGAGCTGCGCGCGGGCGCGGACGCGGTGTCGTCTGCGGCGTCGCAGCTCACGGCGTCGGCGCAGAGCCTGAGCGAGGGCGCGAGCGACGAGGCGGCGAGCGTGGAGGAGACGACGGCGAGCCTCGACACGGTGAGCGCGTCGCTGGCCGAGACGGCCGCGGCGAGCCGGCGGATGGAGGAGATGGCCGTGCGCGGCGCCGCGAGCGCCGACGAGAGCGGCCGCGCGATGCGGCAGACGGTGGAGGCGCTGGAGGCGATCGCGACCTCGGTGGGCGTGATCAACAAGATCGCGAGCCAGACGAACCTGCTGGCGCTCAACGCGGCGATCGAGGCGGCGCGCGCGGGCGCGCACGGCCGCGGCTTCGCGGTGCTCGCCGCCGAGATCCGCAAGCTCTCCGACGAGAGCCGCCGCGCCGCCGAGGCGATCAACCAGACGGCGCTGAACAGCAAGGGCGTCGCGCAGCAGTCGAGCGCGATGCTCCAGGAGCTGGTCCCGTCGATCCGCGAGACCGCGACGACCGTGCAGACGGTCGCCTCCTCGGCGAGCGACCAGGTGCACAGCCTGGAGCAGGTCGCGCGCGCGATGAGCGAGGTCGACGACATCACGCAGCGCAACGCCGCCGCAGCCCAGGAGCTGGCGGCGATGGCCGAGGAGCTCTCGGCCCAGGCCGGCGCCATGCAGCAGCTCGCCGGAATCTTCCGGATCCGCGCCGAGGGGACGCTCCAGCTCCCCGCGGCCACCCAGCCCGCCGTGGGCAAGGAGCGCATCCGGCTGGTCGCGGCGTAAGGCGTAAGGCAGATCTGAGAGACGAGAGACGAGCCGGGCCCCGGGAGATCACGCTTCCCGGGGCCCCGCTCGTCTCTCGTCTCTCGGATCTGCCTTACGCCTTACCTGACGACTCTGACACGCCCGCCCTCTTCCAGCGCGGTGCCGCCGTCGTTGTCGAAGACGTAGTTGTAGTGGCGGTCCTCGATCTTGAAGCGCACCTCGGGGGCGAAGTCGCCGCCGGAGACGGCGTGCAGGTAGAACGAGTAGCCGTTGCGCCCGTCGATCGTGCCGTTGCCCTCGGCGTAGACGTGGTCGCCCTCCACCACCAGGTAGCGGAAGCTCGTCGCGCGGAAGACGCCGCCGCCCGGGAGGCCGAAGGCGAGGCGGCCGGCGGGGGCCTGCGCGGAGGGCGACGGGTAGCCGATCTCGAGGCCGAAGTCCACGATCGCGCCGCCCGGGTCGTTGGCGTACGAGCCCGCCGGCGTGAACACGCTGCCGACCGCCTGGAGCGTACCGGCGTTAGGGTCGTACGCGATCACGTTCCACTTCTCGGCGACGCCCTTGCCGCCGTCCTTGTCGGCGACCGTCGCCTTCACGTCGTAGAAGCCGCCGCGCGGGAACGCGTACTGGAGCGAGGCGGTGCCCGAGCCGTTGCTCTCGCTCACCGTCCCGGGCTTCGTCGCGTGGACGTAGCTGGAGTTGAACGCCCAGGTGGCGGTGTGCGTGTCGAGCTTCCCCTTGTCGGTGAAGGGGAGCGAGGCGGCGAACGAAGAACCGGCGCGGACGAGCTCCGGCATCTTGATCTCGCCCGCCGCCGGCGCCGCGTTCTTGATGACGATGCTCTGCCGCGTAGTGACCGACGCGCCGCCCGCGTCGCCGAGCGCGAGCGAGACCTCGAAGCTGCCGTTGTCGGCGCAGGAGAGGCTGGCGCCCGTGCGGCTCTGGCCGCTCAGCGTGCAGCCGGCCGGCGCGCTCCACCGGAACGAGGACGCCGACGCCGGTGCGGTCGCGCTGAGCTTGACGGCCGCGCCCTCGCTTCCCGACGCCGACCCGATCCGCGTGCCCTCCATGGTGGCGACCGCGAGGCTGGGCGCGCCGGCGAGGCCGGGTCCGGTCGGGGCGGGGCCGGCCCCGTCGTGGCACCCTCCCGCCGCGACCACGGCGGCGCCTAACGCACCAGCGAGCATCTGACGACGCATGCGACTCTCCTTGTGATGCGGACGACCAGCGACGGCCGGAGATGCGTCGACTGATGCGGCCACGTGAGACGATGCCCCCGCGTGGAGGCGCGGGGCGCAGAACGGCGAGGGGACGGTACGAGCGTGGAGCGAACGGGGGGGCTCCGGAGCGGCCGGCGTCGGCGCGGGCTCCGGACTGGTGCGGCTGCGGTCTGCGACGGATGCGGCTGTGCTACGGCTGCGACGGGTGCGGCAGGAGAACACCCGGGGAACGAACGGCAGCAACGACAGCTACGACGGCTACGACGGCAACGGCTGTGCGGCGGCCTGGCGAGCTCATCCTAATGGTCGCCACCGCGGCAGTCCCACCTTCGCGCACCGGAGTCAATTGCGCAAGAGACAGAATGACAATGACATAGATGCGCGCGCACAACGCCGGCGCCGCATATGTTTGGGCCGCCGCCACACTGCTGTCCCGCGCCCCCTACAGAAGGGGTTGGCTCGTGGTGCAGTCGCCACGAAGACCGGCCGCATCCGCGCGGCCGGCGTGACTCGCTAGGCAGGATCGTCCGCCAGCCGGGGATCGACCGGCGCGAATGCGGACGATCCTGCCTAGCGAATCACGCCGGCCCCTCCTCGGCTCAGGCCGCGCCGACGAGCTGGAAGGCAGCCCAGTTCTGCGGGTGCTCGAGCCCAGGCGTCGCGCGCACGTCGGCTTGCGCGCGGCGGAGTGCTTCGGCCTTGCTCGGGTGGTCGGCGTCGTCCAGCCAGTGCCGGTAGAAGCGGCGCATCAGCAGTTCGGTGGGGCGGTCGCCGACGCTCCAGAGCGACACGAGCACGCTCCGCGCGCCCCGGCCAAGGAAGGCCCGCTGCAGGCCCACCGTCCCCTCGGCCTGCTTGAGGTCGCCGAGTCCGGTCTGGCAGGCGCTCAGCACCACGAGCTCCGCCGACAGCGCGAGCGCGGGGTCGTCGAGCAGCTCGCCCACCGTCAGCAGGCCGTCGAACCCGCCGCCCGGCGCGAGCGCCACGAAGGACTCGCGCGACCGGGCCTCGGTGCCGTAGGCGAAGCCGTGCGTCGCCAGGTGAACGAGCCGCGCCGCCGGCAGGCGCCTGCGCACCTCCTGCTCGGACGCG
>DATFPD010000243.1:0-4983 GCA_035265005.1 Gemmatimonadaceae bacterium
GGTCCTCGGCGCGCTCTTCGAGACCCAGCGCGGCGCGGGCCGGATCGGGAGGGGACGAGGAACGCCGACGCGCCACGGCACGGCCTCAGCTCGGGGGCCTACGAGTGCCGCACACTGCGCGCCACGCGACGTCGTCCCCCCTGCGGCTGAACAGTTACGAATCGCCTCGCTTCGTTCCGCGCCGGCCGCGTCTCGCGCCGCGGGGGTGGGGGTTCGTGCGGGAGGGGAGACACCGGAGCGCCCCGGCGTGTCGAACCGTGGCGCTGCCGCCGCCGTGCGCCGGCGCGGCACCGACCACCCCCAACCCCTCCCGCAGCATGCACACCCCCACCCCCACCCTCACCACCGGCCGGCGCGGCTTCCTCGCGCGGCTCTCCGCGGCTGCCGCGGCCTTCGCCACGCCGGCGCTGGCGTCGGCGTCTACCGTGCCCCCCGCCGCGCCCGGCGGCGACGACGCCGAGCCGTGGCTGCGCGCGCTTCAGGGGAAGCACAGGCAGCTCTTCCACAGCCACGACAAGATGGACGGCACCGTCCTGGCCCAGGCGCGCGCGTTCTATGACCTGTACGGGACGGCGTACGGAGTCACGCCGAAGCAGCTGAGCGTCGTGATCGCCGCGCACGGGTCCACCGGCGGCATGCTCTTCGGCGACGCGCTGTGGGCGAAGTACGAGCTCGGGAAGATGTACCGCGTGACGATGCGCGACCCTAACGCCGCCGCCCCGGACGCCACCGCCCCCGCGCCGGCCGCCGCCGCCGCCTCGACGCCCGCGCCCGCCGACCAGTCGAAGCCCGACGCGCCGAAGCCGGCCGACCCGCGCCCCGGCCGCATCCCGGCGACGCGCAACGTCTTCTCCAACCCGCAGCCCGGCGACCCGGTGAACGAGCGCACCTCGATCGAGGCGCTGCGGCAGCTCGGCGCGACGTTCCTGCTGTGCGACAACGCGCTCACCCAGTTCTCCGGCTACCTCGCGCGGCGCAGCGGCAGCACCCAGGACGCGGCCTACCAGGAGCTCCGCGCCAACCTCCTCCCCGGCACCGTCCTCGTCCCGACGATGCTGATCGCCATCAACCGCGCCCAGGAGCGGGGGTGCTCGTATCTCTACTCCGGGTGAGAAGCGCGATTCGCGGTGCGCGAGTCGCGAATCACGATTCTAGTGCTCGTGCTCCCAGACGTTCTCGTCGAACACGTTCGCGTGCACCATCCAGCCGAAGATCTGCTCGTGGAAGCGACCGCCGGCGGCGTCGCACTCGGCTTCGGTCGTGATCGCGCCGGCGGGGCCGAAGCGCATCTGGCCGTCCTGCATCTCGCGCCAGCGCTCGCGCTCGCGGGGCCGCGGGACGCAGATGTTCGTGTGGGCGTGCCACTGGGCGACGCCGAGCGGGACGCGCTCGTCCAGCTCGTCGAGCGTCGCGCCCTTGGGGGCGACGTACATCGCGCCGACGAGGACCATCGTCCCGGCCGCGTCCTTCTTGTAGAGCAGCGACGTCGGGCGGGCGGGGTCGAAGCGGAAGTGCTCGGCGACCGCGTTGCGGTTGCTCGTGAAGTGGTAGACGCGCTGCTGCTTGAGCTGCGGCGCGAACATCTTGAAGCCGTCCTCCTCGGCGGCGCGCACGTCGCGGTACTTCGCGATCGCCCGCCGCAGCTCGGCCGCCACCTTCGCCGCCCGCGCCGAGTCGGCGGGTGTGGCGGCGCGCCGCGGCGTCATGCGGACGTGCGCGCCTGACGAGACGCCGGCGGCCATGGCGGACATCGCGCCGTCCATCTCGCCGGCGGCGGGGGCCGCCGCCGGTGCTGGCGCGTCCGGGCGGTGATGGTCGTGGTCGTGCTGGGCGCGCGCGGCGCCGGGGGCGAGCAGCAGCCCGGCCGTCAGCCCGAGGCGGCGAACGCCGGCGATGGTGACGTGGATCACGAGAGCGACTCCTGCGGAGGGTACGACAGTACGTACACCGTCCGACGGGCAAGCGTGCCCGGAGTTAACACGCATTGCCTCCCCCCCCCGACGATCGTATCGTTCGCCCCTCACGAGCGGGGTGGGACGCGGGACGAGCGGGGACGGTCGCGTCGGCGGTGGGGCGGTTCACGATCGGGATGCCGGAGGGGCGTCGCGCGCGTCGCCCCTCCCACGTCCCGGCCGGGTGGCCCGCGTCGCACCACCCGACCGTTCGCGCGCATCCCGCATCCCGCGTCCCGCGTCCCGCGTCCCCTTTCGACACATGACCGACGCAACCGAGACTGCGCCCACCTCCGCGCCCGGTTTCTGGTCCGCGGCGAAGGAGGCGCTGCGCGGGTCGAGGCAGGACTACACGCGCGGGCCGGTGGGGCGGGCGATCCTGCTGCTCGCCATCCCGATGGTGCTCGAGATGGTGATGGAGAGCGTGTTCGCGGTGGCGGACGTGTTCTACGTCGCCAAGCTCGGCGCCGACGCCGTCGCCACCGTCGGGCTCACCGAGTCGATGCTGGCGATCGTCTACACGCTGGCGATGGGGCTCAGCATCGGCGTGACGGCCACCGTCGCGCGGCGCATCGGCGAGCACGACCGGGACGGCGCGGCGCGCAGCGCGGTGCAGGGGATCGCGCTGGGGCTCCTCGTCGCCGCGGCGGTCGGCGTGGCGGGCGTCCTGCTCGCGCCGCGGCTGCTCGGCGTGATGGGCGGCTCGCCGGCGGTGGTCGAGCGCGGGAGCGGGTACACGCGCGTCATGCTCGGCGGGAGCGCGTCGATCGTCCTCCTCTTCCTGATCAACGCCATCTTCCGCGGCGCCGGGGACGCGGCGATCGCGATGCGCGTGCTCTGGCTGGCGAACGCGGTCAACATCGTGCTCGCGCCCTGCCTCATCTTCGGCCCCGGCCCCTTCCCCGCGCTCGGCGTGACCGGCGCCGCGGTGGCGACGACGATCGGCCGCGGCACCGGCGCGCTCTACGCGCTGTCGCGGCTCCTGCGGGCGCGCCAGCAGGCCGGCGCGGCGCGCGTCGCCGTCGCCGGGCGGCACGTGCGCCTCGACCCGGCGCTGATGCTGCGCCTCGTCAGGCTCTCGGGCGCCGGCACGCTCCAGGTGCTGATCGGCACGGCGAGCTGGATCGGGCTGGTGCGCATCGTCTCGGGGTTCGGCAGCTCGGCGCTCGCCGGCTACACCATCGGCACGCGCATCATCGTCTTCGCGCTCCTCCCCTCCTGGGGGCTGAGCAACGCCGCGGCGACGATGGTGGGCCAGGCGCTCGGCGCCCGCGACCCGGAGCGCGCCGAGCGGGCGGTGTGGATGGCGGGGAAGTACAACGCGGTCGTGCTCGGCGTGGTGGGGATCGCATTCGTGCTCCTGGCGCGGCCGATCGTCCGCCTCTTCACCGCCGACCCCGCAGTCGACGCGTACGCCGCCCAGTGCCTGCGGCTGGTGGCGCTCGGCTTCCCGCTCTATGCCTACGGGATGGTGCTGTCGCAGGCGTTCAACGGCGCGGGGGACACCTGGACGCCGACCTGGCTCAACTTCTTCGTCTTCTGGCTGTTCGAGATCCCGCTGGCCTACGTGCTCGCGATCCCGCTCGGCCTGGGGCCGCGCGGCGTGTTCATCGCGATCACCGCCGCGTTCTCGACGCTGGCGGTGGCGAGCTGGGCGCTGTTCCGGCGGGGGGGGTGGAAGGGAAAGGTGGTGTGACGACTCGCCGTTCGCAGTTCGCCGTTCTCGTACGACTACTACCTCGCCCCGAACGTGAACGGCTGCTGCACGAGCTGGGACACCGCGCGCCCGCCGACCTCGGCCGGGTTGTAGCGCATGCAGCCGAGCGCGCTGCGCACGGCGATGGTGAACAGCGGGTGGCTGGCCTTGAGCACCTTGAAGGTGGCGGGGTCGGGGCGGCCGTCGGCGCGGACGACGAACTGCACGAGCGCCGCCCCCGGGCTCCCCTCCTCGCGCAGCGCGTCCGGATACGTCGGCGCACAGCTGCGGCGCGCCGGCGTCGCCGGCCGGTCCACCTGGAAGTCGAAGTACGGCTGGCCGGAGCCGCCCTCGGCCGCGCGCGCGGCGTCCACGTCGGCGTGGCGGGCGGCGTCGAGCGCCGCCATCGCGCGGTCGATCGGGACGATGCGCCGCCCCGCGCCCACCTGGTGCTCGTCGTTGAGCCCCCAGCAGATCAGGAAGTCGTCGCGCGTGACGCCGCAGCTGTGCGACTTGCCGGCGGCGAGCGACGTGAAGCGCGCGCTCGTCTCCACGGGCGCGGGCGTCCGCTCGCAGCGTGACCTCGAGCCCGAGCCGTCGCGGCACATCTCCGAGACGGACACGCCGAGCTGGTCATCGTCGTTCGACCCCCAGCAGTACGCGCCGCCGTCGCGGGCCAGCGCGCAGCTGTGGTACGTCCCGACCGCGAGGTCGGTGAACGCGAGGTCGCTTTCGACCTGCACCGGCGTGAAGCTGCACCGCGCCGAGCTGCCGCCGGCGTAGCTGCACGGGTCGGCGGGGGCCGGCGTGCCGAGCTGCCCGTAGTTGTTGAGGCCCCAGCAGTACACCTTGCCGCCCGTCGTCAGGCCGCAGCTGTGCCAGCCGCTGGCGGCGAGCCTGGTGAAGCGCATCGCCCCGGCCACCTGCACCGGCGTCGTGCTGCACAGCGCGCCCCCCTCGCACGACGGCGACGTCCACGGCGTGCCGAGCTGGCCGCTGGCGTTGAGCCCCCAGCAGAACGCCGTCCCGTCGCTGGTGAGGCCGCAGCTGTGGCTGTAGCCCACCGCGATGGAAGCGAACCGGTGCCCGCCGACCACCGTCACGCCGCGGGTACTGTAGTCGAGCCCCCCGTCGCCGAGCTGCCCGCCCGCGTTGCTCCCCGCGCAGCGCGCCGTCTCGTCCGGGAGGAGGGCGCAGGCGTGGTTGCCGCCGACCGCCACGGCGGTGGCCCGCGGGAGGCGGCCGTCGTCGTCGGTGCGGGACCCGGACAGCCACTCGGCGAGCCGCGGGAGGCCGTCGGAGGCGACGCGCCTGCGGCCGGCCATGCTCCAGCAG
>DATFPD010000244.1:0-17570 GCA_035265005.1 Gemmatimonadaceae bacterium
CCCTATGACCACCTCCACCTCCCTCCCGACCCGCGACAGCGCCCTCGAGCTCGTCCGGGAGTACACGGCCAGCGAGTCACTCAGACGGCACATGTACGCGGTCGAAACTGCCATGCGCGCCTACGCCCGCCACTTCGGCGAGGACGAGGAGCGCTGGGGGCTTACCGGGCTCGTCCACGACTTCGATTACGAGCGCTGGCCCAACGAGGCCCACTCCCCCGATCGGGAGCACCCGGCCGAGGGGGTGCGCATCCTCCGGGGGCTTGGCTACCCCGAGGACATCCTGGAGGCCATCCTCGGCCACGCCACCTACAGCGGCGTCCCCCGCCGCACCCGGATGGCCCAGGCCCTCTTCGCGGTCGACGAGCTCACCGGCCTCATCACCGCCACCGCGCTCGTGAAGCCCTCGCGCAGCGTCCACGAGGTGGAGGCCAAGAGCGTCCGCAAGCGAATGAAGGACAAGGCCTTCGCCCGCGGCGTGAACCGCGACGACATCATCCTCGGCGCCCAGGAGCTCGGCGTGGAGCTCGACGAGCACATCCAGCGCGTGATCGACGCGATGAAGGGGGACGCGGAGCGACTGGGGCTGGCCGGGCAGTGAGCGCGGCCGCGGGGTGCGAATCGTGGGCGGGGCGCCTACCTTTAAAGGTTGCCGTCGCTCCACCACTCGCCCGCCAACGCTTTCCCGATGAAGCGCGTAGACAGGGGTGACCATGTCACCTCGCCCCCTGCACCCGTGAGCGCGGCCGCGTTGCGCGCGAGCGCCGACGCGGCGGCGGCGTCGCTCGTGCTCGAGACGTCCGTCGAGCGGCCCGCGTTCGCGTCGGCGGCGCCCTCCGCGCCGCGTGCCGAGCGAGCGCACGCGCCGAGCGCCGCCGAGCGCGCCATCGTCGTCGCCGCGCAGCAGGGCGACGCCGACGCGTTCGGCGCGCTGGTGCGAGCGCATCAGCGTCGCGCTTACGCCGTCGCCCGCGCCATCGTGCTGACGCACGAGGACGCCGAGGACGCCGTGCAGGAGGGCTTCCTCCACGCCTATCGAGCGCTGGACCGCTTCCGCCCGGACCAGCCCTTCGGGGCGTGGCTGTCGCGGATCGTGGCGAACGCGGCGCTCGACCTGGCGCGGCGCAAGAAGGTGCGCGACGCCGACCAGCTGTCGGACGTCGTGCCCTCGCCCTTCCGCGACCCGGCGGAGGACGGCGACCTGCGCGGCCGGCTGAGGGCCGCACTCGCGCTGCTCGGCGACCGGCAGCGGGCGGTGATCGTCCTCCATGACGTGGAGGGATTCAAGCACGCAGAGATCGCCCGCACCCTCGGCATCCCCGAGGGGACGGCGCGCTCCGACCTGCACCACGCGCGCGCGCAGCTTCGGCGCACGCTCGGCGACCTGTGGAGCGACCGATGAGACGCCACGACCGCGACAACATGCTGCCCTTCGGGCGGCGCGACGACGAGCTGACGCGGGTGCTGCGCGAGGAATACGGCGCGCCGTCGGACCGCGCGTACTGGGATTCGCTGGAGGCCCGGGTGCTCGCCCGGACGCTCGCCCGCCCCGCCGCCGCCGGTGCGGGCGCGGCGGCGCTCACGGACGAGTGGTGGGAGCCCTTCGCCGGGTGGGTGCGCGCCGGGCTGGTGGCGGCGTGCGCCGCCGTGCTGACCGCCGCCGCCGCGCTGGCCTACACCCGCTCCGCCGAGGCCCGCCTGGCCTACGAGTCGGTGCTGGAGACCCCGCTCCCCCTCCCCAGCCAGGTCGCGGCCTCCACGCCCGGTTTGTCGGCCCGGGAGGCAACCCTTCGCTACGTGATCGGACCCTAAGGGGGATAGGCCGTGAAGCAGTCAAAGAGTCTCGCGATGATGTTCCTGCTGGGCGCGCTGATCGTAGGCGGTGCGCTCGGCTTTGCCGCTGACCGGGTGGCCGTGCGCGACCGTCTGTCCGCGCCGGCCGACCGGCGGGCGCTGCGCGACCGGATGGCCGAGGAGCTCGGCCTCTCGGTCGCGCAGCGCGCTGCGCTCGACACGATTCTGGACGAGCGGCACGAGCGGCTCACCGCGCTGATTCAGCCCATCAAGCCGCAGCTCGACGCGGTGAAGGACACGGCCCGCCAACGCATCCGCCGCATGCTCACCGCCGAGCAGCAGGCGGTGTTCGACGAGATGCAGCGGCAGATGCAGTCCGCCCCCAAGTAAGACATCCCCGACAGCAGTCCCCACGTAGGAGAACGAATGAAGGTCTTCAGACTCGCGGCTGTCGCGGCCTTTGCCGCGGCCCCTTCCTTCCTCGCCGCCCAGGTCGCGTCCGACTCCGCCCATCCGATCACGCTCGACGAGGCGGTGCGGCTCGCCCAGCGCAACTCTCCGCTCACGGTGCAGGCCCGCGGTCAGATGCGGCTGGGCGGCGCGGGAGTGCGCGCGGCGTACGCGTCGTTCATCCCGCGGGTGGACGTCGGCCTGAGCGCCGGACACCAGGGCGGTGACCGCATCGGCCCGTCCGGGAACATCATTCCCTACACGGGGCGCCCCTGGTCGTACGGCAGCAACTGGCAGGCGAGCGTGGACCTGTTCGACGGCGGGCAGCGGTTCTTCAACCTGCGCCAGCAGCAGAAGACCGTCGACGCCGCCGACGCGAACGAGACGGCGCAGCGCTTCACCGTCTCGCTGAACGTGAAGCAGCAGTATTACAATGTGCTCGCCGCCCGCGAGTCCGAGGCCGCCGCCCGCGCCCAGCTCCAGCAGGCGGCGCAGCAGCTCCGCGCCTCCAGCGCCCGCGTGGCCGCCGGCGCGGCGACGAAGTCCGACTCGCTCCGCTCGGTGATCCAGGTCGGCAACGCGCGCCTGGCGCTCGTCACCGCGCAGAACAACCTGAACTTCGCCAACGCGCAGCTCACGCGCATGGTGGCGACCCCGTTCGTGGTGACCGCGTTTGCCAGCGACACCATGGACCGCCCCACCATCTCGCTCGACAGCGCGGCGCTCCAGCAGTACGCCGAGCGGGGCCCGGCGGTGCGCCAGGCGGAGGCGAACCTCTCCGCGGCGAAGGCGGCGGTGCGCGCCTCGAAGACGCCGTATCTGCCGACGATCACCGCCTCGTACTTCCGCTCGGGCAACGGCTTCGACAAGTACTTCGGCCGCGGCGCCGCGACCTACGTCTGCGGGCAGACCCAGCCTACGCGGACCCAGCTGGCGCAGGACATCGAGTGCGCGACCTACGTCTACTCCGACCGCCTTTCGATCCAGCTCAACTACCCGCTGTTCAACCAGTGGACGCGCGAGTTCCAGCTCACCCGCGACCAGGTGGCCGAGGACAACGCCGAGGCGTCGCTGCGCGACGCCCGACTGCTCGCCCAGCAGACGCTGACCCAGCAGATCGGCGCCCTGCGGAACGCCGAGGAGCGGATCTCGATCCAGGAGGCCTCGGTGGCCGCCGCCGAGGAGGACCTGCGCGTGCAGCAGCAGCGCTACAACCTCGGCGCCTCGACGCTGCTCGACGTGCTGACGTCGCAGACGCAGCTCAACCAGGCGCAGGCGGCGCTGATTCAGGCCCGCTACGACTACCGCGTCGCCACGGCGCAGCTCGAGGCGCTGGTGGGTCGCGACCTGACGATGACGGTCCCGCGGTAGGCGGCATTCGTCAGGCTGGCCAGCGGCAGGGGCGAGGGCCGCGCGCACCGACGGTGCGCGCGGCCCTCGTGCATCATTATGCATCATTACGGGATCGGAGGTGCGCGCGTAATGTGGAGCTCGACGTCGACGAGAGTGGCGACGTGCGCGAGCACGTCCGGTGACCGCCGAGAGCGAACGTGGTCGATAGGCAGAACGTCCTGAAGCGAATTCTCCCGCGGCTCCTGGCGGGAACGGCCAGCGTGCTGGAGCACGCCCTGGTGTACGCCGCCAGACGTGACACCATGCTCGGCATCGAGATTCGCTTCCTGCTGGACGCCGGGCGCGACCGCGTGCGTGCTCGACCGCCCTTTCTTCGCGACGAGGTGAACGTGCTGCTCTCCCGCGGGGGCTTCGTCGGGCAGACGGTGAACCTGCGAAGCATCGTCCCGCTGGTCGCGGCGAACGAGGCGACCATCGCCCGCGGGATCTGCGCGGGCCGGTTCACGCTCGCCGAGGCGGGCGAGTAGCGGAGACCGGCACGCCGCCCCTCAACGCTCGACCCTGGGAACGCGTAATGCGTGGAGTGCCATTAATGGGTCAACCAGGGTAACCACTTGAGATATCATCGCTTCCTGCCCGCCGCCGCGGCGGCCACTCTCGCCCTCGCGGGTGTCGCCGCCTGCAAGGGCAAGAAGGAGCAGGCGATCAGCATTCAGACGGCGCCGGTCGAGCGGCAGGACATCGTGATCGACGCCGAGGCCACCGGCGTCGTCGAGCCGATCAACGTCGTCGAGGTGAAGTCTAAGGCGTCCGGGCAGATCGAGCAGATGCCGGTGGAGACCGGCACCCAGGTCAAGCCCGGCGACCTGCTGGTCCGGGTGGACACGCGCGACGTCCAGAGCTCCTTCAATCAGGCCCAGGCGCAGGTGTCGGCGGCCCGCGCCAACCTCGAGGTCACCGGCGCCCAGAAGCGGCGCACCGAGCAGCTCCTGAAGGACCGTATCATCACCCAGCAGGAGATGGAGGCGGCCAGCCTCGCGTACGCGCAGGCCGAGGCGTCGCTGGTGCGGGCCCGCGCCGACCTCGACCTGGCGCAGCAGCGCCTCGACGACGCCGTCATCCGCGCCCCGGTCGCCGGCACGGTGATCGAGAAGACCGTCTCGCTCGGCCAGGTGATCACGTCGGCCACCGGCGCCTTCGGTGGTGGCACGACGCTGCTCAAGATGGCTGACCTCTCGCAGGTCCGCGTCCGCGCGCTGGTGAACGAGACCGACATCGGCCAGGTGCAGCCGGGGCAGTCGACGCGCGTGACGGTGGACGCGTACCCTGACCGCCCCTTCCAGGGCACGGTCGAGAAGATCGAGCCGCAGGCGACGGTGCAGCAGAACGTCACGATGTTCCCGGTGCTGGTCTCGATCAACAACCGCGAGGGGCTGCTCAAGCCCGGCATGAACGGCGAGGTCTCGATCCTGATCGACGAGCGCCGGGGCGTGCTGGCGGTGCCGAACGACGCCGTGCGCAACCCGCGTGAGGCGCAGCAGGTGGCGCAGATGCTCGGCCTCGACCCGGACACCGTGCGCGCGCAGCTCGCGGCCCAGTTCGGCGGCGCCATGGGCGGCCCGGGCGGCGGTCCGGGCGCAGCGGCAGCCGACACCCCGGCCGGGGCGCGCGTCAACGTGAGCCGCGGCGAGGTGGCGCTCTCGCCCGCCGCGCAGCAGCAGAGCCCGGGTCAGGGCGGCGGCCAGATGCAGCTCCCCGAGGTCACCGACAAGCAGTGTGCCGACGTGCGCGCCGCCTTCGCGAAGGACACCGGCGCGCAGGGCAAGCTCCAGGCGCTCATGCAGCGCGTGCGCGCCGGCGAGATCGACCGCGACCAGATGCGCGCCGAGTCGCAGAAGATCTACGCCGGGCTCGGCCTGGACGGGCGCGTGGCGATGGCCTGCCGCTTCCGCGAGCGCGGCGGTGCCCCGGGCACGCAGGGCGGCACGCAGGGCGGCACGCAGGGCGGCACGCGGGGCGGCGCGACCGGCGCGTCGTCAGGCGGCGCGGGCGGCGGCGGGGGCGGCATGGGCGGCGGACGCACGCGCTCGGGGCTCGTGATGGTCGCCCAGGGCGGCACCTACGTCCCGCGCATCGTGCGGCTCGGCGTCAGCAACTACGACTACACCGAGGTCATGAGTGGCGTGAAGGAGGGCGAGCAGGTCGCGCTGCTGGCGGCCGCCAGCCTCCAGCTCCAGCGGCAGCAGCAGCAGGAGCGCATGCGCGGCATGATGGGCTCGGGGATGCAGAAGAACGCCGCCGGCCAGACGCCGATCCCGGGGGGCGGCGGCCCGCCCGGCGGCGGTCGGCGCGGCGGAAACCCGTAAGCTCCGCCGTCCATGCTCCTCGGCGAGATCCTCTCCGTCGCGCTCGGCGCCCTCCGGGCGAACAAGCTGCGCTCGTTCCTCACGATGCTCGGCATCGTGATCGGCGTGGCGGCGGTGATCGCGATGGTGGCGCTCGGGCGCGGCGCGCAGAAGGCGGTGAACGAGCGCATCGCCGCGCTCGGCACCACGCTGCTCACCGTCATCCCCGGGCAGGCGGTGGGCGTCGGCGGCGTGCGCACCACCGAGCAGCAGAAGCTGACGATGGACGACGCGCAGGCGCTCGAAGAGCGCGCGCAGAACCTGGCCGCCGTGCAGCCGGAGATGTCGCGCCAGCTCCAGGTGCAGTACGGCGCGAAGAACACCAACACGCAGGTCGTCGGCACGAGCGCGAACTACCTGCCGGTACGCAAGTACGAGCTCGAGGCCGGCGCCATGTTCTCGAACGCGCAGGACCTCGGCCGCCAGCGCGTGGCGATCGTTGGGCCGACGGTGGTGCAGAACCTCGGCGTGCAGACGCCGCAGGGGATCATCGGCGAGAGCGTGCGCATCCGCGGGATCCAGTTCACCGTGATCGGCGTGCTCAAGTCGAAAGGGCAGACGGGCGGCTTCAACAACCCGGACGACCAGGTGCTGATCCCGCTCAACACCGCGCGCTTCCGCGTGATCGGCTCCGACCGGCTGCGCTCGATCAACGTCCTCGCCCCGTCCGAGGAGAAGATCCCGGACGCGATGGCGGACATCCAGCGCATCCTGCGGCGCGAGCACCGGCTGCGGCAGGGGAAGGAGGACGACTTCGTCATCCGCAACCAGGCCGACTTCCTGAACACCTTCGCCGAGACGCAGCAGGTGTTCGGCTTCCTGCTGATGGGCGTGGCCGCGGTGAGTCTGATCGTCGGCGGGATCGGGATCATGAACATCATGCTCGTCTCGGTCACCGAGCGCACGCGCGAGATCGGCGTGCGCAAGGCGCTCGGCGCCACGCGCGGCAACATCCTGCTCCAGTTCCTGATCGAGGCGGTGGTGCTGTGCCTGCTCGGCGGCCTGATCGGCGTCCTGCTCGGCGCCGGCGTCTCGAGCGCGATGGGCCGCTTCGGCAACTTCAACACCTCGATCGCGACCGACTCGATCCTGCTGGCGTTCCTCTTCTCGGCGCTGGTCGGCGTGATCTTCGGCGTCTGGCCGGCTCGTCGCGCGGCGACGCTGGATCCGATACTGGCGCTGAGGTACGAGTAGCGTCCCGAAGCTGTTCATCCCTCCGTCCCTCCATCCCCTTGCGTCTCGGCGCCTTGGCCGGTCGGCATGGGGATGGAGGGACGGAGGGATGGACGGCCCCGGGACGTTTCCGGGCACGAGAGTGGCGACAGGAGCGATGGCGCCGGGGCACCCTTCCCCGGCGCCATCGTCATTCTCCGAACAGCACAGACCCATGAGACGACCGCTCGCCTTCGCCTCCGCCATGCTCGGCGTCGCACTCGCCGCCTGCGCGCAGTCATCACGCGCCACGCCTCCAAGCCCGAGCCCCGCGCCGCGCGACACGACGACGCGCCCCCCGGCCGTTGCGGTGGCGGTGACGGCGGCCACGCCCACCGTTCGCCCCGACGCACCCACGGGCGATACGGCGGTGGTCGACAACGTCGTCCGCCGCCGCCGCGCCGAATTGCAGACGTGCTACGAGCAGGAAGGGCTGAAGGTGAACCCGGACCTCGCCGGTAATGTCGTGCTCGCGATCAGCGTGGCCCCGCTCGGTACCGTGAGCGGCGTGACCATCCCGGAGCGCAGTTGGAGCGGTCCGGGCGCGACGGAGACGGAGAGCTGCATGCAGAACAAGGTCAAAGCGTGGCGCTTTCCAGAGATGGCCGGGGGCGGGGGCACGTTCGAGTTTTCGTTCAACTTCTCGCGGTAGCCGCCTGCGCCCCTGCGCTATTGCTCACTAGAGATGAACCGACATGTACGACTCCGTTGAGGGTGTCGCCAGCATACGCGCCAGCGTCAGCGAGCCGTCAGCGAAGGGTCCAGTGCCCTGACGGCAGCATCATTCATCCCTCCATCCCTCCATCCCCATCTCGCCCCCGGCATGAGCTCATGAGCTCCTCCCGTCGTGACTTTCTGAAGACGGCCAGCGCCGCCGTCGCCCTCGCTGGCTGCGGCCGCGCCGCCTCCACCCTCGACACGGTCCCGTCCCCGCAGCAGGCGGCACCAGGTCCCGCGTTGCCGCAGTCCTCACCCGCCGACGCCTCCGTCCGCGACCTCGCCATGGAGGCGCTCAACGTGGCGAGAGATGCCGGCGCCTCCTACGCCGACGTGCGCTTCGGGCGCTACCGGCGGCAGAGCATCAACACGCGCGAGCGGCAGGTCACGAACGTCAGCGACACCGAGTCGTACGGCGTCGGGGTCAGGACGCTGGTGAACGGGGCGTGGGGGTTCGCGGCAACGAACGAAGTCACGCGCGAGGGCGTGCAGATGGCGGCGCGCGAGGCCGCGCGGATCTCGCGGGCGGCGCGCGCCGCGCAGAAGCGGCCGGTGGTGCTCGCCGCCGCGTCGGCGGTGACCGGGAGCTGGCGCACCCCCGTCCAGCGCGACCCGATGGACGTGCCGATCGAGGAGAAGGTGGCGATGCTGCTCTCGGCCAACGAGGCCGCGCTGCGGGTGCCGAAGATCCGCTTCGTCAGCTCGGGGCTCCAGCTCCTGCGCGAGGAGAAGACGCTCGCGACCACCGACGGCACCCTCGTCACGCAGACGTTCGTGCGCGTCGGCCCGCAGTTCACGGCGACCGCGATCGGCGACGGCGACTTCCAGGCCTACACGCACGAGCTCGCGCCGCGCGGCTCGGGGTGGGAGTACATCGCCGGGCTCGACATGCCGGGCAACGCCGAGCGCTGGGCGTCGCTCGCCGCCGAAAAGCTGAGCGCGCGCAGCGTGGAGGTCGGGCGCTACGACCTGATCCTCGACCCCACCAACCTCTGGCTCACGATCCACGAGAGCATCGGGCACCCGACGGAGCTCGACCGCGCGATGGGCTACGAGGCCAACTACGCCGGCACCAGCTTCGTCGCCCCGCCCGAGAAGACGATCGGCAAGCTCCGCTACGGGCCCGAGTTCATGAACGTGCAGGCCGACCGCACGCAGCCGGAGTCGCTGGCGCGCGTGGCGTGGGACGACGAAGGCGTGCCCGCCGATACCTGGCTGCTCATCGAGCGCGGGCTGTTCAAGGACTACCAGACGACGCGCGACCAGGTGTCGTGGATCAGCGGCCTGACGGGCGTCCAGCGGTCGCACGGCTGCTCCTTCGCCCAGAGCTGGTCGGACGTGCAGTTCCAGCGGATGCCGAACGTCTCGCTCCTCCCCGGCGAGCGCGAGCTCTCGCTCGACGACATCGTGGCCGACACGAAGCGCGGCATCGTCTTCAAGAACCGCGGCTCGTGGTCGATCGACCAGCAGCGCTACAACTTCCAGTTCTCGGGGCAGGTCTCGTACGAGGTGCGCGACGGCAGGATCGCCGGCATGGTGAAGGACGCCGCCTACCAGAGCCGCACGCCCGACTTCTGGAACTCGATGGACATGATCGGTGGCCGCTCCAGCTACTGGCTCGGCGGCTCCTTCGGCGACGGCAAAGGCGAGCCCGCCCAGTCCAACTCCGTGAGCCACGGCTGCGTGCCGGCGCGCTTCCGGAACGTCAACATCATCAACACCGGGAGACAGGGCTAGCTGACCGGGACGCGGGATGCGGGATGCGGGACGACTGACCCCGCGTCCCCCATCCCGCGTCCCGCATCCCGCATCCCTCTTCTTATGCCGATCAAGCTTCTCTCGCGGGATGAAGTAAAGTCCCTCACCGACCGCGCCCTCGCCGCGTCCGCCGCCGTCGGGCAGCCGGACGACGTGCGCGTGAACGTGCAGAGCGGGTGGACCGGGAACACGCGCTTCGCCGGCGGCGAGATCACCACCGCCGGCGGCAGCACCGACACCACCGTCGCCATCACCAGCAGCTTCGGCCGGCGCACGGCCGCGGCGACCACCAACCTGCTCGACGACGCGTCGCTGCGGCGCACCGCCGAGCTCTCGCAGCGGCTGGCGAAGCTCTCGCCGGAGGACCCCGAGGCGCTCCCGACGCTCGGCGCGCAGCCGGTGGGGACGATCGCCAGCGCCTACGCCGAGCGCACCGCCGACCTCACGCCGGAGGCGCGCGCGCTGGCGGTGCAGCGCGTGCTCGACGGCGCGCGCTCGGCGGCCGGCGACCTGGGGAACGACCTGTTCGTCGCCGGCTACCTGGAGGCGAACGCGGGCGTCGCGCAGGCGGTGGCGACGTCGCGCGGGCTGTTCGCGTACCACGCCAGCAGCGACGTCACGCTCTCGACCACCGCGCGCACGCCGGACGGCACGGGCTCCGGCTACGCGGTGGCCGGCGCGCGCGACTGGTCGCTCGTCGACCCGGCGGAGCTCGGACGACGGGCGGCGCGTAAGGCGGTCGCGTCGCGCAACCCGCAGGCGATCGAGCCGGGGCAGTACACGGTGGTGCTGGAGCCGCAGGCGGTCGCCGACCTGATCTCCCAGCTCCCGGGCTCGTTCCAGGCCCGCGCCGCCGAGGAGGGGCGGAGCCCGTTCTCGAAGAAGGGGGGCGGGACGAAGGTGGGCGAGCGCATCGCCGACCCGCGCGTCACGCTCTTCTCCGACCCCACCGACCCCGACCTGCTCGGCCAGCCGTTCGACGCCGAAGGGCTGCCGATCGGGCGCACGGTGCTGATCGACAACGGCGTGCTGAAGGACCTCGTCTACTCGCGCTACTGGGCGCAGCGGCGCGGCGTGGCCCCGACCGGCGGCGCCGCCACGTTCGGCGGCTTCGGCGGTGGCGGCGGCGGGATCGCCGGCGGGCTCAAGATGGCGGGCGGCAGCAAGTCGGTCGACGAGCTGATCGCCGGCACCGAGCGGGGCGTCCTCGTCACGCACTTCTTTTACATCCGCTTCCTCGACCAGCGCACGGTGATGGTCACCGGCCTGACGCGCGACGGCACGTTCCTCATCGAGAAGGGGAAGGTGACGCGGCCGCTCAAGAACTTCCGCTTCAACGAGAGCCCACTGTTCATGCTCAACAAGATCGACGACCTGGGGCGCGCCGAGCGGGTGCGGGCGGGGATGGTGGTGCCTAGCCTCAGGGTGCGGGACTTCAACTTCTCGTCGCTGTCGGACGCGGTGTGAGACAGATGCGAGTTGCGAGGTGCGAGAAGTCGTCAGTCAGCAGTTGGGCACTGACCACTGACGACTTCTCGCAACTCGCAGCTCGCATCTCGCAACTCGCAACTCTCAGTATCTCCGCACGCCCGACCGGAACTCCATCTCGAGGTCGTCGGCGACCTGTTTCGCGTGGGCGGCGAACATCGTGCTCATCGGCATCTGCCCCCACGTGCCGTTGCGCTGGACCTGGTTCTCGACCGTGACGTCTACAGAGTAGAGCTCGCCGGGGTCGCCGACCCGGGCGCCACCACCACCGCTGCGGAGCCGGCCGCGGACGATCACCCGGCTCTGCGCCACCTCGACGCCCTGTTCCCGCTCGTCGGAGAACGGCGAACGCCGCCGCCACTCGCTCTCGAGATAGATGTCCGGCGGCGGCTGCTGGCGCAGGATGTTGTAGCTGTGCCGGCTCAAGACCAGTCGGCCCTTGTTGACCAGGTCCGTGGACGAGGCAACGCCCACGTTGCGCTGGTAGCTTGGCGCCTGCTGGCCGGACGCCGCGCCGGCTCCACCACCGCTCGTGCTCGCGCACGCGAGCACGGAGGCGAGCACGGGGGCGAGCACGCAGGCGGGCGCGCCGACGCGCGAGGCGGCACGAACGAGGCCCGAGCGGGCGCGATGCAGTCGACGCGTTCCGAGCATGCTGATGACCGAAGCGTGAATGGTGGAGCTCCTCTGCCTACTTCGCGCTCCCCGGCCCGCCGCCTCCGAACGTGTAGACCGCCATCCGGAGCGTCTGCAGCTCGCGCGCCGGCACCGGCAGCTGGATGAAAGTGCCGGGCGCCAGCGTTCCCCACCCGCGGCGGTCGAGGTAGGCGCGCATCGCGTCGAGCCCGGCCGCCTCGATCATGCGCTCGTACATGATGGAGTAGAGCAGGTCGCCGCAGGCGCCGCTATCCGTCCGCGGCACGCACGGCTGCAGCACCGGCTGGGCCGGGGGAGCGGGCGGCGGAGTGGTCGACGCCCGCCCGCCACTCGCCGTGACCGAGTCGAGCTTCCCATTCGCGATGCGCGTGACGTTGGCGGAGTCGGCGGCCTCCTGGAACCGCCCCAGCCGGGCCAGCGCCTCCGCCTTGATCAGCCGCATCTCGTCGACCGTCATGATCGCCTTGAGCCCGCTCGACGACGTGCCGTTGTTCCGGAACCACTGGTAGCCCGAGAAGTGGTACACCCCGCGCTCGGGGCGCAGATTGTTGTTGTCGGCCAGATACCGGAAGTAGGTGCCGCTCGTCGTCGGGCCGCCGGCGCCGGTGACCCGCCGGTCGGCCGTCGCGATGTTGAAGCGGACGCGATCGGAGAGCGGCTTGGCCATCCACTTCTGGTACTCGCCCGAGGTGTCCGCCGGGCCCACGAGCCTGTAGTCGGCGCGCGCGGCGACGGTCCCCAGCGTGTTGCGCTGCGAGATCGACAGGTAGGTGCTGGTGATGGTGTTCGAGCTCATCTCCGGCGAGAGGTCCTGCCGGATGCCGGCGTTGGCGTAGTCGAGCACGCGCTGCCAGTCCACCGCCGCGCGCTCCTCCGGCGTGCGGGCGCCGTACACCAGGATCCGCGCGGCGTAGCTGCTGGCCACGCGCGCCAGCTCCTCGTTCGGCAGCGGCACCCCGACGACCCAGCTGCGCGGGGTGATGAAGCTGTTGGCCCGCGCGATCGCCACCGCCTCGTCGAGCGACAGGAGCGCCGAGTCCATCACCTCGCGGTAGGGGCTGAACGGCAGGCCGAGGATGAGGGACGTGTCGGTGTGCTCGCGCACCGCCCACGCCTGGTCGTACAGCATTCCCAGGTAGCCGAGCGAGACCCCCTGCATCAGCTTGGCGAACGCCCTCGCACGCTGCGTGTTGTCCCGCTCCGTCGATCCCGAGTCGGTGGTCAGGATCACCAGCCCGCTGTCGATCGACATGAGCGTCTCGTTGGCGCTCGACAGGATGCTGTGGAAGTCGTACCACGGGAATCGCGCCAGGCCGCCGGCGTCGGCGATGGTGCTGTTGTTGTAAGGCGCCCGCGGCTCCGAGGCCAGCTCCAGCGCGCCCTCGTTGGCGTAGGTGGCCGACATCTCGTCGGCGACCAGCGGCAGCGTGTACACCACCGACGTGCCCGACTGCTGCCGGCTCCACATCACGCGCCAGCTGCCCCCGATCAGCGCCTCCACGTCGCCGGGGTTCTGCAGCGCCTTGTCGCGGTCCGGGTTGTTCTGGTTGGGGACGGTCAGGTCCTGGCACGCCCCCACGGCAATGCCCGTTAGGCCGAGCGCGCCCAGCGCCGCCGCGCGGCGGAGAAGTCGAGTCCGCATGTTCGTCATCGCTCCGCGGGGCGTCAGAAGGTGATCTCGAAGACGCCGGTCAGCGTCCGCGTGTTCGGGTAGTCGAACTCGTCGTAGCGCTCCAGGACGCTCCCGACCTCGGGGTCGAAGCCGCTGTAGCGCGTCCAGGTGTACAGGTTGCGGCCGATGATCCCGAACGACATCCCCTCCGGCGCCACCCGCGCCAGCCCGAGCCGGGAGATCTGCGCGCGCGAGAAGGTGTAGGTGGCCGACAGCTCGCGGAGCTTCAGGTAGCCGCCCGGCTCGACGAACGCGTCGTTCACCAGGTTGCCGTTGTAGATCGCTTGGTAGTAGTCGATCGGCTTCCGCCGCTGCGCGGGCTTCCCCGACTGGTCGAGGTCGCGGTGCCGCATGTGCTGGTACATGCGCTGCCGCGTGCCGTTGTAGACGTCGCCGCCGAACTGCGTGTGCAGGTGCGTGTGCAGCGTGAGCCCCTTCCAGCCCACGTTGTTCAGCCACCCGAAGTTCATGTTCGGCAGGCTGTTCCCGATCCTGTAGTCGCTCTTGACCACGCCGCTGGCGTCGCGGCCGCGGATCGGGATCCCGAACTGGTACGAGACGTTGTCGATCGTGGCCGACTGCCCCCACAGCCCGTCCTGCCAGTGATTGCCGGCGCCGACCCACACCAGGTAGCCGTCGTCGTTGACCGTGAACTCGTTGATCCGGTCGCCGACGCGCGTCGCCAGCTCGTCGGGGCGGCGGAGGAAGTGCTCGCCGTACATCTCGGAGACGCTCGTCCCCGGGCCGAACACCTGGAGCTCGTCGGTGAAGGGGGCACGGTTCCACTCCGTGATCCGGCTCCGCGAGCGGTCGGCCACGAACGTCGACGTCCAGTTCAGATTCTGCCGGCTGATGAAGCGCGCCTGGAGCGTCGCCTCGTAGGTGTGTCCCTGCTGCTCGCCGGTGTTCACGTAGCGCGACGAGTACCCCGAGATCGCGGGCAGCGGCACCGAGATGATCTGGTCCGTCGTCGTCTGCCGCGCGTACGTCAGCTCGGCCGAGTAGCGGTTGGCGACGATGAAGTCGACCCCCATCTCCCGCTCGGTGGTGCGCGACGGCTGCAGGTTCCGGTTACCCAGCGTCCCCTTCGTCGGCACGCCGCGCGTGCTCCCGGTGGTGGAGATCGTCCAGGTCTCGTACTGGTCGGCGAAGCTCGGCCGGCCGCCGGCGGTGCCGATGGCGTACCGGAGCTTGAACTCGTTCACCGCCGGCATCTTCCAGAACGGCTCCTGCGACACCCGCCAGGCGCCGGCGGCGCGGTAGTAGTTGTTCCACCGCGCGTCGGAGCCGAACAGCGAGCTGCCGTCGCGGCGGGCGAGGGCGTCCACGATGTACTTGCCGGCGTAGTCGAGCCCCGTCTGCGCCATGTAGCCGTTGGAGCGGATCTCCGACAGCGTCGACCGCGGCGTCACGGTGGCGGCGCCGCTCTGCGTCGGGACGCCTTCCACCACCAGGTCCGCGGCGACCGACTCGACGAAGGTGTTCCGCTCCCGCTCCATCAGCGCGCGGAGCGTCGTCCGCCCGGTGAACTGGCCGAAGGCGCCCAGGAGCGTGGCGCTCACCGACCCGTTGAGGGCGTCGGTGAACTCGTTCTGCTTCTCCAGAGAGCCGTCGCTCGGGATGTCGGCCGTCAGCGAGGTCGGCGTCCCCTTGGGGATGTACACCTGCTCGTTCAGGTCCGACCGGTCGTAGCTGAAGTTCCCGGCGAGCGTCAGCCAGCCGAGCGGCGTCAAGCGGGCGTCGGTGCTGGCCAGCGTGCGCGTGCGCTCCTGGTAGTTGTCGCGCGACGCCTGACGCCAGATCGGGTTCTCGTGCTCGGGGTTCGTCGGGTCGGGGACCTGGAGGTACTCCCCGTTCGGGCCCCGGCGGCCGATGTCCACGTCGGGGGCGGTCAGCAGCAGATCGAAGAACGGGTCGCCCGACAGGTCGTCGCGCTTGCCGCGGTTGTGGAAGGCACTCAGCGAGAAGCTGGCGAGGTCGCGCACGCGGTGGTCGAGGTTGACCCGGAAGTTCCGCTGCGTGTAGCCCTCGTTGTTCTCGAGCGACCCCCCCTCGTGCTTGTTGTTGACCGTGAACAGGAAGTTCGTGCTCTCGTAGTTCTGGCCGATCGAGACCTGCTGGGTCGTGAACTGCCCGGGCTGGAAGAACGCGCCGACGTTGTCGTAGAGCGGTACGCCGTAGCTGTTGTCCATGATCCGGTCCGGCGCCACCACGCGCTGGCCGGCCAGGGTGAGCGGCCGGCCGGCGGTGTCCACGAACTGCCCCTCGGCGTTGGTCAGGAAGTGGTGGTGGCGGGTGATCGGCAGGTCGGTCGGCGCCGCGCTCCGCCCGTACTCGGTGCGGACGCCGATCTTTGTCTGCCCTAACGAGATGCCGCGGCCGCGCTTGGTCGTGATCGCGATCACCCCCGCCGCGGCGCGGGAGCCGTAGAGCGACGCCGCCGCCGCGCCCTTCACCACCTCGATGCTCTCGATGTCGAGCGCCTCCAGGTCCACCGTCGTCCCGGAGAACGACTGGCTCAGGATCACGCCGTCGACCACGAGCATCGGGCTCTCCTGCCGGCTCTCGTCCCACGAGACGATCGGGGTCCGGAGGAGCACGTTGACGCCGACGCCCGGCTGGCCGCTGCTGCGGATGATCGACGCGCCGGCGACCTTCCCCTGGAGCGCCCCCAGCGCCGAGTTCGTGGACGGCACGCTGCTGATGTCCTCTTCCCCGAGCCGCCCGATCGAGAGCGGGTTCTTCACCCCCTCGATCGGGTCGGTCACGCCGGTGACCACCACCTGCTGGAGCCGCAGCGCCGCCGGCTCGAGCACGATCGCGAGCGTCGCCGTGGCGCCCGCGGCCACCTGCACGCTCGCGCGCTGCGACACGTAGCCGATCCGCCGCGCCTCGACAGTGTGCGCGCCCGCGCCGACGTCGACGACGGTGAAGCGGCCGCTGTCATTGGTGACGGCTCGGCGGCCCGTCCCCACGACGATGATCTGCGCCGACGGCACGGCGCGGCCGGTGAGCCGGTCGGTCACCGTGCCGGAGACCGACCCGGCGGTCGCCGCCCCCTGTGCCTGGATTGTGCCTGACGCCGCGGAGGCGGCGAGGAGCGCGAGCGCCACACGGCGGGCGACGACGTCGACGAACGATCGAGTGATCAAGGTGCCTCCGAGACGACCGTGATCGGACTGGGCGGGCGGCCTCGCTCCGGCGATCGCGTGTTGCCACGGGATGCGGGCACGCCGCGCTGGGGGGACGCGGCGCGCGGTGCGGACGGCGGCGGAAGCAAGGGGGCCCTGGGACGGGAGAAACAAGTTCACTACGCCGCAACCGTTGTCAAGACACGCCCCCTCCCCCCTCTCCCTTCTCTTGACCGCCCGCGCGTCGGGGAATATGCTAGCCCTCCCGCCCACTCCGGCGAGCGCACGAGCCCCTTCCGCTCACCAGACGACTGACTATGCGCCTTTTCTCGTCCGCTCCCATGCCGCTCGCGCTCCTGGCCGCCGGCGCCCTCGCCGCCTGCTCCGACGACGACGACCCGACAGTCGGACCGCTATACGACTACGCGGTCGTCGTCTCCCAGACGGAGATCGGGGTCGGGCAGGACAGCACCGAGCAGATCAGCGTCAAGGTCCGGAACGTCACGTTAGGCCGCGACTCGATCCCGAACGCCCAGGTCGTCTTCACCACCGACGACCGCTCGATCGCCCGCGTCTCGTCCACCGGCGAGATCAAGGGGGTCAAGGGCGGGACGACGACCGTACGCGCCATCTTCCGCGACGACACGGTCTCGATCGCCGTCACCGTGCGCCCGTACCCCGCCGCGTCGGTCACCATCACCGAGACGGCGGCGCTGCTCTACGCCCCGGCGACCAGCGGCACCGCCGGCGACCAGGTCACGCTCGCGGCGACCGTCCGCGACGCCGCCAGCCGCGTCGTCTACTGCAACAGCTGCACGTCGCCGCCGGCCAAGGCGCGGGTGGTCGAGTGGACCAGCCTCGACACGCTGAAGGCGACGGTCACTTCGGTCGGACGGGTCACGGCGCGCGACACCGGCAGCGTCAAGATCGTCA
>DATFPD010000245.1:0-7339 GCA_035265005.1 Gemmatimonadaceae bacterium
TGCTGCGGCAGATGACGATCGAGGAGAAGGTCGGCGAGATGACGCAGCTGACCGTCCAGGCGGTGGCGCGCACGCACGGCACCGCCACCACCGCGCAGACGCTCGACTCGGCGAAGCTCGACGACGCGCTGGTGCGCCACAACGTGGGCTCGCTGCTCAACGTGTGGGACGTGGCGCTCACGCCCCAGCAGTGGCAGGAGCTCACCACGACCGTGCAGCGGGTCGCCCGGCGCAAGCGGCTCCGCATCCCCGTGCTCTACGGGATCGACGCCGTGCACGGCCATCACTACATGACGGCGGGGACGATCTTCCCGCACAACATCGCGCTCGCGGCGACGTTCGACCCCGAGCTCGTCAGGCGCGCCAGCCAGATCACCGCCTACGAGGCGCGCGCGAGCGGGATCCCGTGGAACTTCTCCCCGGTGCTCGACCTCGCCCGCCAGCCGCTCTGGTCGCGCTTCTTCGAGACCTTCGGCGAGGACGTGCACCTGGCGACGGTGCTGGGCGCGGCGGCGGTGGAGGGGCAGCAGCGCGACCCGCGCCCGGCGCTCGACTCGCTGCTGCGCACGGGCGCGGGGCCGCGCGCGACCGCGGCGTCGAACACCCGGGCGCGCGTCGGCGGCGACGTCTTCGTCGCCGCGACGGGGAAGCACTACCTCGGCTACAGCATGCCGCTCACCGGGCGCGACCGGACGTCGGCGTGGATCCCGGAGCGCCAGCTGCGCGAGTACTTCCTCCCGACCTTCCGCGCCGCGATCGCCGCCGGACTGCGCACGGTGATGATCAACTCGGGCGACGTCAACGGCGTCCCCGTCCACGCCAGCCACGAGATCCTCACCGACCTGCTGCGCACGGAGCTCGGCTTCACCGGCGTCGCCGTCACCGACTGGGAGGACATCATCCGCCTGCACACGGTGCATCGCGTGGCGGCCACGCCGAAGGAGGCCGTGCGGATGGCGGTGATGGCCGGCGTGGACATGAGCATGGTGCCGTACAACCTCTCCTTCTACGACGACCTGCTGGCGCTGGCGCGCGAGGGCGCGGTGCCGCAGGCGCGCATCGACCAGAGCGTCAGGCGCATCCTCCGCCTCAAGTTCGAGCTCGGGCTGTTCGACGACCCCGGCCCCGACGCGGCGATGCTGGCGAACGTCAACGCGCCGGCGTTCCAGGCGGTGAGCCGGACGGCCGCGGAGGAGGCGATCACCCTGCTCAAGAACCAGGGCGCGCTGCTGCCGCTGGCGAAGACGACGCGGGTGCTGGTGACCGGCCCTGGTGCCGCGTCGCTCCCGGCGCAGTTCGGCTCGTGGAGCTACACCTGGCAGGGCACCGACACCGCGATGTACCCGAGGGGCACGCGGACGCTGCTCGACGCCGTGCGCGCGACGGTCGGCGCGGGCAACGTCACCTACGTCCCGGGCGTGGGCGGCACCGGCTTCGCGACCGAGATGGACGTCGCCGCCGCGGTGGCCGCCGCGCGCACCGCCGACGTGGCGATCGTCGCGCTCGCCGAGTGGCCGACGGCGGAGAAGCCGGGGGACATCACGGACCTGACGCTGCCGGCGGCGCAGCTCCGGCTGGCCCGCGCGATCGAGGCGACGGGGAAGCCGGTCGTGATCGCCCTGTTCCAGGACCGCCCGCGGATCGTGCGCGAGGTGGTGGACAGCGCGCGCGCGATCGTGACCGCGTACGAGACGGGCCCGTTCGGCGGCGAGGCGCTGGCGGGCGTGCTGTTCGGCGACGTGAACCCGAGTGGGCGCCTCCCCTTCACCTGGCCGCGCACCACCGGCGGCCTCCTGCACTACGATCGGGCGCAGAGCGAGGAAGTCTCCCCCGGCGGCGCGACCGGCGGCTACGACCCGGAGTGGGAGTTCGGCCACGGGCTCTCGTACACCACCTTCGCCTACAGCGACCTGCGACTCGACCGCGCGGCCGCCGGCCAGCGCGACACGGTGACGGTCTCGGTAACGGTCGCGAATACGGGCGCGCGCGCGGGCAAGGAAGCCGTGCAGCTCTACGTCCGCGACCTGTACGCGTCCGTCGCGCCGCCGATGCGCCGTCTGCGGGACTTCCAGAAGATCTCGCTAGGCGCCGGCGAGCGCCGCACCGTCACCTTCCGCCTCCCGGTCCAGCGCCTCGCCTTCATCGGCCTCGACAACCGCCCGGTCGTCGAGCCGGGCGACTTCGACGTGATGGTCGGCGGGCTCACGCAGAGGCTCATCGTTCGGTGATTCAGGAAACTGCCTACCACGGATGAACACGGACGGCGGCACGGATGAACACAGAGCACTATCCGTGTCCATCCGTGCCGCCGTCCGTGTTCATCCGTGTCCCGCTGTTGACTCGATGACGTGGTTACAACCGATGCGCTCTCCAATCGTTGCACTGCTCGTCTTCGCTGCCGCATGCGCCGGGAATGGCGGGACGCGCCCCGACCCGGACCCCGAGCCGGACCCCACCGGCGCGCCGGTCGAGGTGTACGTCTCGACCGGCGACCGGGCGAAGCTGCTGAGCCGCGAGACCGACGTCCGGTTCCGCGACGGCGCGCCGCCGGCGACGGCGGTGGCGATCGACGTGAACGAGGCGGTCGCGTATCAGGAGATGGTCGGCTTCGGCGCGGCGCTCACCGACGCCTCGGCGTACCTGATCCAGAACAAGCTCTCGGCCGACCAGCGCGAGGCGCTGCTCCAGGAGCTGTTCGGGCGGAACCCGGGCGTCGGGTTCAGCTTCACGCGGGTGGACATGGGCGCGTCCGACTTCTCGCTCCGCCACTACAGCTACGACGACATGCCGGCGGGGGAGACCGACCCCACGCTGGCGCACTTCTCGATCGACCCCGACCGCGCCGAGACGCTGCCGATCCTCGAGCGCGCGCTCGCCATCAACCCGCAGCTCAAGATCATGGCGTCGCCCTGGAGCGCGCCGGGGTGGATGAAGACGACCGGGAGCATGATCAAGGGGACGCTGCGCCCCGAGGCGTACGCCCCGTTCGCCCAGTACTTCAAGAAGTTCGTCGACGCGTACGCGGCCGAGGGGGTGCCGGTGTACGCGATCAGCGTGCAGAACGAGCCGCACTTCGAGCCGGAGAACTACCCCGGCATGCGCCTCGACCCGGCGGCGCGGGCGAAGCTCGTCGGCGAGCATCTCGGGCCGCTGTTCGCGCAGAGCGGCATCCAGACGAAGATCCTGGACTGGGACCACAACTGGGACGAGCCCAACTCGCCGCTCCAGATGCTCGGCGACGCGACGGCGCGGCCGTACGTCGCCGGCGTCGCCTGGCACTGCTACGGCGGCGACGTCTCGGCGCAGAGCGTGGTGCACCAGGCCTACCCGGACAAGGACGCGTTCTTCACCGAGTGCTCGGGCGGGCAGTGGTCGCCGAAGTTCGCCGAGAACCTGACGTGGATGACGCGCACGCTGATCGTCGGCACGACGCGCAACTGGGCGCGCGGGGTGCTGATGTGGAACCTCGCGCTCGACGAGCAGTACGGCCCGCACACCGGCGGCTGCGGCGACTGCCGCGGCGTGGTCACCATCACCGCCGCCGGCCAGATCGTGCGCAACGAGGAGTACTACGCGTTCGCGCACGCCAGCCGCTTCGTGCGCCCGGGCGCCCGCCGCATCGAGTCGAGCTCCGGGGTGCAGGGGGTCGAGACGGTGGCGTTCCGGAACGCCGACGACGGCTCGAAGGCGCTGGTGGTGGTGAACACCGCCGCCAACGAGCGCACGCTCGCGGTCCGGGCCGGCGCGCAGTACTTTCGCTACACGCTCCCCGCCGGCGCGGTCGCCACCTTCCGCTGGAGCTGACCGCGCGCGAGCGCGTGAGGGCGCGCCCCTTCACTTCCGGAGGTCGTCCCTTGGCCGTCCTCACCCCCGCCCCCGGCGGCGCGGCCGTCTACACGCCGTCGCCGTCGCCCGCCGCGCCCGCGAATTACCGCCCCGCGTTCGCGGCGGTGACGGTGCTGTTCTTCATGTGGGGCTTCCTCACCTGCCTGAACGACATCCTCGTCCCGCACCTGCGCGGCGTGTTCGAGCTGGACTACCTGCGCGCGGCGCTGGTGCAGTTCACCTTCTTCGGCGCGTACTTCCTGATGGCGCTGCCGGCGGGGTGGGTGATCCGGCGCCTGGCGTACAAGGGCGGGATGGTGGCGGGGCTGGTCACGGCGGGCGTCGGCGCGCTGCTCTTCTACCCGGCGGCCGGCGCGCCGTCGTACGGGCTCTTCCTGCTCGCGCTGTTCGTGCTCGCGAGCGGGATCACGGTGCTCCAGGTGGCGGCGAACCCGTACGTCGCCGTGCTCGGCCCCGCGGCCACCGCGTCGAGCCGCCTGACGCTGACGCAGGCGTTCAACTCGCTCGGCACCACGGTGGCGCCGCTGTTCGGGGGCGTGCTGATCCTCCAGGCGGTGGAGCGCGCGAAGTCGATCCCCGGCGAGGCGGGGAAGCTCGCCGAGGCGCAGTCGGTGCAGCTCCCCTACCTGGGGCTCGCCGGCGCGCTGTTCCTGCTCGCCATCGCCATGGCCGCGTTCCGGCTGCCGCGCATCGCCGAGGCGGAGAGCGGCCCCGGCTCGCTGGTGCCTGACGAGCCGCTGGGGCGCGCGTGGCACCGCCGCCACCTCGCGCTGGGCGCGGTCGCGATCTTCCTGTACGTCGGCGCCGAGGTGGCGATCGGGAGCTTCCTGGTCAACTTCCTGGGGCTGCCGCGGGTGGCGGGGCTGACCGAGGCGACGGCGGCGCGCTACGTCTCCTTCTACTGGGGCGGGGCGATGGTGGGGCGCTTCATCGGCTCGGCGCTGCTCCAGCGCGTCCAGCCGGGGAAGCTGCTGGCGGCGTTCGCGGTCGGCTCGGCGACGCTGACGGCGATCGCCGCGGTGAGCAGCGGCCCGGTGGCGATGTGGGCGGTGATCGCGGTCGGGCTGTGCAACTCGATCATGTTCCCGACCATCTTCACGCTCGCCATCGACCGGCTGGGCCACCTCACCGGCGAGGGCTCGAGCATCCTGGTGATGTCGATCGTCGGCGGCGCGCTGATCCCGGTGATCCAGGGCGCGCTGGCCGACCGGATCGGCCTCCAGCCGGCGTTCCTGCTTCCGGCGGTCTGCTACCTGTACATCGTCTACTACGGACTCCGCGGGTCGCGGCACGCCTGACGAGGCTGGCATCTCGGCCGGGACGCGTTGAAGAGATCAACCACAGAGGCACAGAGACACAGAGGAGGGGCACACCGACGAGGAGCCCCCGCTCGGTCGGCTTCGCCGAAGAGCGAATCGACCGCAGAGGACGCAGAGGACGCAGAGGAGGGCACACGGGAGGAGTCCCTCTCCCGGGACGAGATGCCGAAGTGCTTTGAGGGACTCCTCCCGTGTGCCGTCCTCTGCGTCCTCTGCGCCCTCTGCGGTTCAATCGTTCTTCAGCAAAGCCGACCGGCAGGGGGCTCCTCTTCGGTGTGCCCCTCCTCGGTGTCTCTGTGTCTCTGTGGTAGAACCTGATGGCACTGACGTGCGGGATGCTTTGCGCGGCGTGTCGAACGGCTGGCGGGAAATGCCGCTTTCGCCAATCATCATCTTGTGATGACGACACAACCCGGACCCGAGCGACGCCGGCGGTGGCGGTCGTGGAGCGGCCGGCTCTGGATGCTCGCCGCCGTGCTCGGCGCGATGACGGTGGTCCACGCGGCCTTGATCATCCACGACACCGCCCGGCGGCGCGAGGCCGTGCATCTGGCGACGCGGGCCACCGCGCGCCAGGCCGCGGCGCGCGCCGCCGGCCGGCTCGAGCTGCTGGCGGCGGAGACCTTCGCTCCGGTCGCGCAGTGGGCCGCGCCCGGGCCGCTCGCGCCGCACGCGGCGGTCGAGGCGCTCGTGCGCGGGCAGCGCGAGGGGGAGCGGTGCCGGTGCCGCGAGCTGCTGCCGGCGCTGGAGTTCTTCCGCGTGGAGCTGGCGACCGGTACGCTCCAGCGCGCGCCGGCCGACAGCGGGGGCGCGCTGTCGCCCCTCGCGGCCGCGCGGCTCGTCGACCTGGCGCGCGGCGACGCGGCGCGCCGGCGTGCCCCGCGGCAGTCGCTTGCGCACCTGACGATGGGGCCGGCGGTCGGCGAGCACGCGGTCGTGACCGTCGTGCAGCTCGACGCGGGCGGCGGCGCAGCGGCGGCCGTCTACGGCCTCGTCGCGAGCGCGCGCCGGGTGCGGAGCGTGCTCTTCCCGCCCGCGCTGCCCGCGCTGGACGACGAGTCGGAGGAGCTCTCGCGCGCGGGGCCCACGTCGATCCAGGTCACCGCGGCGGACGACGACGACGAGCCGGGGCCCGGCACGCTCGGCGAGGACCACCGCTCCCGCGAGACCGTCCACCCGCGCGGCGCGCTGGAGGGGCTGGCGGTCACCGTCGCCCTCGAGACGCATCAGCTCCCCCATCACATGATCGTGCCGCTCCCGCTCGACCGGCTGTGGATGCTCGGCCTGCTGCTGGCGGCCACGGTGGTGGTGATCGGCGTCGCCGCCGGCACGACGCGGCGCGAGGCGCTGCTGGCGCGCGCGCGGTCGGACTTCATCGCCGGGGTGTCGCACGACCTGCGGATGCCGCTCGCGCAGATCCTGCTCGCCGGCGAGACGCTGGCGCTGCGCCGCGAGCGCGACGAGGCGGCGCGGCTCACCCTCGCCAGCTCGATCGTGCGCGAGGCGCGGCGCCTGGTGGCGATCGTCGAGAACATCCTGCTCTACTCGCGCGCCGGCGCGGTCGAGCTGCGCCCGCGGCTGGAGCCGGTGCCCGTGGACGCGCTGCTCGCCGACGTCGTGGAGTCGGTGCAGCTCGCGGTCGAGGACGCGGGGCAGGCGATCGAGGTGCGCGAGCCGCCGGCGCCGCTCGCCGTGCTCGGCGACCGCCATCTCGTTCGTCAGGCGCTCGTGAACCTCGTCGACAACGCGATCAAGTACGGCCCCGCGGGGCAGCGCATCCGGCTCGGCGCACAGTCGCCGGCGGCGGGGGCGGTCCGGCTGCTGGTGGAGGACGAGGGGCCGGGGGTCCCGCCGTCGCAGCGCGAGCGGGTCTTCGAGCCGTACGAGCGGCTGGCGCGCGACCAGACGTCGGAGCGCACCGGGACGGGGCTCGGACTCCCCGTCGTCAGGCAGATCGCGCGCGCGTGCGGCGGCCGCGTCTGGCTGGAGGACGCGGCGCCGGGAGCCGGCGGGGGCGGGGGCGGGGGCGGCCGCGCGGGGACGCGCGCGGTGCTGGAGCTCCGCGCCGCCGAGCTGCCCGAGCCGGCCGCGGCGGCGGAGGCGCCGCCGCCGGCCGGCGCCGGCGTCTCGTGAGCGGCAGCATCCTGCTGGTCGAGGACAACCGCGCGTACGCG
>DATFPD010000246.1:0-34839 GCA_035265005.1 Gemmatimonadaceae bacterium
CACGGCATCGGCGCGTTCCCCGAGGACCACCCGCTCAGCATCGGGATGCCGGGGATGCACGGCTGGGTGCACGTGAACCGCGCGATCCAGGAGTGCGACCTCCTGTTCAACGTCGGCAGCCGCTTCGACGACCGCGTCACCGGCAAGGCGTCCACGTTCGCGCCGCGGGCGACGGTGGTCCACGTGGACATCGACCCGTCGGAGATCGGGAAGAACGTGCGCACCGCGGTGCCGATCGTCGGCGACGCGCGGCTCGTGCTGTCCGCGCTGCTCGAGGCGCTCGAGGCGCTGGACAACGCCGCGCCCGATGACGACCCGGCCGCCGACTGGCGCGCGCACATCCGCGGCGTGCAGGCGGCCCAGCAGGGGCGGCACCCCGAGCTCCGCCGCCCCGACACGCCGCGCCTGATGCCGCACGACGTCTACGCCGGCCTGAACCGCGCCTTCGCCGGGCGCGGCGCCGGGGGCGGCTACCGCGTGGTCACCGACGTGGGACAGCACCAGATGTGGGCGGCGCAGCTCATCGACTGGCGGCGCCCGCGCACGCACATAACGAGCGGCGGCGCGGGCACCATGGGCTTCGCGGTCCCGGCGGCGCTCGGCGTGGCGCTGGCGCACCCGGGGGAGACGGTGTGGGCGATCGTGGGCGACGGCGGCTTCCAGATGACCAACCAGGAGCTGACGACGATCCTCCAGGAGGGCGTCACGAACGTGAAGGTGGCGATCGTGAACAACGGCTACCTGGGGATGGTGCGCCAGTGGCAGGAGCTGTTCGAGCAGCGCCGCTACAGCGCCACCCCGCTCACCGGCCCCGACTTCGCGCGCCTGGCCGAGGCGCACGGGCTGCGCGGCCTGACCGTCGAGCGCGCCGAGGACGTGGACGCCGCGATCGCCGCCGCCTGGGACCACGACGGCTCGGTGGTGATCGACTTCCGCGTCGAGCGCGAGGTGAACGTGTTCCCGATCGTCCCGCAGGGGATGAGCATCGGCGAGATGATGACCGAGGCGCCGGTGGCCGTATGACGGTGGCACGCGTGGTCATGGTCGCGGTGGGGGATGGAGCCGTGGCGGTCGCGATGCCCCGTAGGGGCGACGCCCGCGTCGCCCCCGCCGTCGGTGTTCCCGCATTGCCGTTCTCCGCACGGCGGACGACAGCGGCCGAGGAACGGCGGACGTCGGAGGGAAACGGCGGATGATGAAAACCAACATCAACGGCGGGGGCGATGCGGGCGTCGCCCCTACGGCGAACGGCCCGTCATCCAACCATCCCGCGCCAGTGCCGGCCACGCACACCCTCGTCGCGATGGTGCAGGACCGGCCCGGCGTGCTGCACCGCGCGGTGAGCCTGCTCCGGCGGCGCGCCTACAACATCGAGAGCCTCACCGTCGGCCACAGCGAGACCCCGGGCGTGAGCCGGATGACGCTGGTCGTCGAGGCGGCGGACGTCGAGCAGGTGGTGAAGCAGCTCTACCGGCTGATCGAGGTGCTCAAGGTCAGCGACGTCACGCACGACGCCACCGTGGAGCGCGAGACGGCGCTGCTCAAGGTGCACGCCCCGCCGGCGAAGCGGCCGAGCGTGATGGCGCTGGCGATGGCGTTCGGCGCCAAGGCCGTCGACGTCGGTGCCTCGACAGTGGTGTTCGAGATGACGGCCAGCTCGGCGAAGGTGGACAGCTTCGTCGAGCTGGTGCGCCCGTTCGGGCTGAAGGAGCTGATGCGGACGGGAAGGATCGTGATGGTGAGGGCGGGAGCGTGAAGACGGTGCGAGTTGCGAATTGCGAGTTGCGAGAGGAACGACGTCGGGACGTCCCGGAGCACTTCTCTCGCAACTCGCAATTCGCAACTCGCACCAGTGGTCCAACTCAACCTGCACGAGGAGCCCGACCATGGCCCGGATCTACTACGACGGCGACGCCGACCTGACGCGGCTCGGCGGCCGCCCGATCGCCGTCATCGGCTTCGGCAGCCAGGGGCACGCGCACGCGCTCAACCTGCGCGACAGCGGGTGCGACGTGCGGGTGGGGCTCTACGAGGGGTCGCGGAGCTGGGCGAAGGCCGAGGGGGCGGGGCTCCGCGTGCGGCCCGTCGCCGACGCGGCGCGCGAGGCGGAGCTGATCATGATGCTCGTCCCCGACACGGCGCAGGCGGAGCTCTACCGCGAGCACGTCGAGCCGCAGCTCGCGGCCGGGAAGACGCTGCTCTTCGCCCACGGCTTCAACGTCCGCTTCTGCCAGATCATCCCGCGCCCCGACGTGGACGTGGCGATGGTGGCGCCGAAGTCCCCCGGGCACCGCGTGCGCGAGCTCTACGCCCAGGGCGGCGGCACGCCGGCGCTGGTCGCGGTGCACCAGGACGTGAGCGGCGGCGCGCTCGACGACGCGCTGGCCTACGCCAAGGCGTTAGGCTGCACCCGCGCCGGGGTGCTCCGGACCACCTTCGCCGAGGAGACCGAGACGGACCTGTTCGGCGAGCAGGCGGTGCTCTGCGGCGGCGTCTCGGCGCTGGTGAAGGCGGGGTTCGAGACGCTGGTCGGCGCGGGGTACCAGCCGGAGGTGGCGTACTTCGAGTGCCTGCACGAGCTGAAGCTGATCGTCGACCTCTTCTACCAGGGGGGGCTCAACTACATGCGCTACTCGGTCTCCGACACCGCGGAGTACGGCGACTACGTGGCCGGCCCGCAGATCGTCACCGACGAGACGCGGGCCACGCTGCGCCGGCTGCTCGACGACGTGCAGAGCGGCGCCTTCGCCACCCGCTGGATCGACGAGAACCGGCGCGGCCGCCCCAACTTCGACGGCTGGCGCCGCCGCGACGCCGACCACCAGCTCGAGCGGGTGGGGCGCGAGCTGCGCCGCATGATGCCGTTCGTGAGCCCGCGCGAGGTCACCCCGGGCCAGGGGGGTGCCTGACGTGAGCGGCCTCCCCCAGGCCCAAGGGCTCTACGACCCGGCCAACGAGCACGACGCCTGCGGCGTCGGCTTCGTCGCCGACGTCCGGGGCGAGCGCTCGCACGCCATCGTGCGCGACGCGCTCACGCTCCTCGACAACCTCTCGCACCGCAGCGCCGTCGGCTGCGACCCCTGCACCGGCGACGGCTCCGGCGTCCTGCTCCAGCTGCCGCACGCCTTCCTCCGCCGCGCCGCCCGCGACGCCGGCGTCCGCCTGCCCGAGGACGAGGGCGCGTACGGCGTCGGGATGGTCTTCCTCCCGGCGGCGCCCGAGGCGCGGCGCGCCGCCGAGCTCACCGCCGAGCGCTGCGCCGCCGCCGAGGGGCTGGCGCTGCTCGGGTGGCGGGACGTGCCGACCGACGCCGCGCAGGTCGGCGAGCTGGCGCGGCGCTCGGTGCCCGTCGTCAGGCAGCTCTTCGTCGCCCGGCCGCCCGACGCCGACGCCGACGCCTTCGAGCGCAAGCTCTACGTCCTGCGCCGCCGGATCGAGCGCGCCTCGCGCGAGGAGGGCCCGGGCTGCTACCTGCCCAGCCTCTCGGCGCGGACGGTGGTCTACAAGGGGCTCCTGCGCCCCGACCAGCTGCCGCGCTTCTACGCCGACCTCGCCGAGTCGGACGTGGTGAGCGCGCTGGCGCTGGTGCACTCGCGCTTCTCGACCAACACCTTCCCCACCTGGCCGCTCGCCCACCCGTTCCGCTACGTCTGCCACAACGGCGAGATCAACACGCTGCGCGGCAACGTGAGCTGGATGCGGGTGCGCGAGGCGCGCATGGCGTCCCCGCTCTTCGGCGACGACCTGCCGAAGCTCTTCCCGGTGATCGGCGCCGGCCAGAGCGACTCGGCGTGCTTCGACAACGCGGTCGAGCTGCTGGTGATGGGCGGGCGGTCGCTGGCGCACGCCATGGCGATGCTGATCCCGGAGGCGTGGGAGGGGCACCAGGCGATGGACGCCGACCGGCGCGCGTTCTACGAGTACCACGCCGGCCTCATGGAGCCGTGGGACGGGCCGGCGGCGCTCGCCTTCACCGACGGCCGGCAGATCGGCGCGACGCTCGACCGCAACGGGCTGCGCCCCGCGCGCTACGCGGTGACCGGCGACCGGGTGGTGCTGGCCTCGGAGGCCGGCGCGCTCCCGCTGCCGCCTGACGAGGTGCGCGCGAAGGGGCGGCTCCAGCCGGGGCGGATGCTGCTGGTGGACACGGTCGAGGGGCGGATCGTGGACGACGAGGAGATCAAGGCGGGCCTCGCCACGCGGCGCCCCTACCGCCGCTGGCTGGCCGAGCGCCGGGTGCTGCTCCCGGCCGCCGCGCCGCCGGCCGGGCCGGCGCTGGGCGACGGCGAGCTGAGCGCCGGCGCGGCGGGGCAGCGCACGCTCCCGCTCCAGACCTGGCAGCGCGCCTTTGGCTACACCATCGAGGAGGCGAAGATGGTGCTGGCGCCGATGGCGGAGTCGGGGGAGGAGGCGGTGGGGTCGATGGGAAACGACACGCCGCTGGCGGTGCTCTCCGAGCGGCCGCAGCTCCTGTACAAGTACTTCAAGCAGCTCTTCGCCCAGGTCACCAACCCGGCGATCGACCCGATCCGCGAGCAGCTGGTCATGTCGCTCGGCGTCAGGCTGGGGCCCGAGGGCAACCTCCTCGACGAGACGCCGGCGCAGGCGGCGCAGCTCCGGCTGGCGCACCCGCTGCTCACGGCGCCGGAGCTGGCGCGGGTGCGCCAGGCGGCCGACCAGGCGTTCGGCCTGGCGACGCTGCGGACGCTCTTCCCCGTGAGCGGCGGCCCGGGCGGGCTGGCGACGGCGCTCGACGTCCTCTGCCGCGACGCCGCGTCGGCGGTGCGCGCGGGGGCCGGCGTGCTGCTGCTCAGCGACCGCGGGGTGGGCGCGCGGTGGGCGCCGATCCCGTCGCTGCTGGCGACGGCCGCCGTCCACCACCACCTGCTGCGCGAGGGGCTGCGCGCGCGCTGCGGCCTGATGGTCGAGAGCGGCGACGCGCGCGAGGTGGCGCACGTCGCCCTGCTGGTGGGCTACGGGGCCGCGGCGGTGCACCCGTACGTGGCGCTGGAGACGGTCGCCGACCTCGCCCGCGGCGGCGCGGTGCCGGGCGCGCCTGACGAGGCGGTGGCGAAGTACGTGAAGGCGGTCGGCAAGGGGCTGCTCAAGATCCTCTCGAAGATGGGGATCTCGACCGTGCAGAGCTACTGCGGCGCGCAGGTGTTCGAGGCGGTGGGGCTCGACGCGGCGATGGTGGCGCGGCACTTCGCCGGCACCTCGTCTCGCATCGGCGGCGCCGGCCTCGAGGTGATCGCCGAGGAGGCGCTGCGGCGCCACGCCGCGGCGTACGGCGCGGCCTACGGCGCGGGCCGCGCCGCCCTCGCCCCCGAGGCCGACTTCGGCGGCGAGTACCACGTCCGCGCCCAGGGGGAGCACCACGGCTGGAACGCGCAGACGATCGCCACGCTCCAGCACGCCGCGCGGCGCGGGAGCTACGAGACGTTCAAGCAGTTCAGCCGGCTCGCCGACGCCGACGGCGCCGCGGCGCGCACGCTGCGCGGGCTGCTCGACTTCGCGCCCGCCAACGACCCGGTGCCGCTCGACGAGGTGGAGCCGGCGTCGGAGATCGTGAAGCGCTTCGCCACCGGCGCCATGTCCTTCGGCTCGATCAGCCGCGAGGCGCACGAGACGCTGGCGCTGGCGATGAACCGGCTCGGCGGCCGCAGCAACACCGGCGAGGGGGGCGAGGACCCCGCGCGCTACGGCGGCCCGCGCAACAGCGCGATCAAGCAGGTGGCCTCGGCGCGCTTCGGCGTGACCACCGAGTACCTGGTGCACGCGCGCGAGCTGCAGATCAAGATCGCGCAGGGGGCGAAGCCGGGCGAGGGCGGGCAGCTTCCGGGGCACAAGGTGGACGAGGTGATCGCGCGCACGCGGCACGCCACGCCCGGGGTGACGCTCATCTCGCCGCCGCCGCACCACGACATCTACTCGATCGAGGACCTGGCGCAGCTCATCTACGACCTCAAGAACGTGAATCCGCGGGCGACGGTGTCGGTGAAGCTGGTCGCCGAGGCGGGAGTGGGGACGGTGGCGGCGGGCGTGGCGAAGGCGCACGCGGACCTGATCGTGATCTCGGGCGACTCCGGCGGCACCGGCGCGTCGCCGCTGTCGTCGATCAAGCACGCGGGGATCCCGTGGGAGCTGGGGCTGGCCGAGACGCAGCAGACGCTCGTGCTCAACGGCCTGCGCTCCCGCGTCAGGCTCCAGACCGACGGGCAGCTCAAGACGGGGCGCGACGTGGTGATCGCGGCGCTGCTGGGCGCCGAGGAGTTCGGCTTCGCGACGGCGCCACTGATCGTCGAGGGGTGCGTGATGATGCGGAAGTGCCACCTCAACACCTGCCCGGTGGGGATCGCGACGCAGGACCCGGAGCTGCGCGAGAAGTTCACCGGGCAGCCCGAGCACGTGGTCAACTTCTTCTTCTTCGTGGCCGAGGAGGTGCGCGAGCTGATGGCGCGGCTGGGCGTCCGCCGGATGGACGACCTGGTGGGGCGGGTGGAGTGGCTCCGCTCGCGCGTGCCGGCCGATCACTGGAAGGCCCGCACGCTCGACCTCGGCGCGATGCTGCACGAGCCGCCCGCCGAGCCGGCGAGCGGGATGGGCGACGGCGGCCGGCGCCGCTCGACCGACCAGGCGCACGGACTGGAGGCGGCGCTCGACCACGAGCTGCTCCGCCTCGCGGCGCCGGCGCTCGAGCGCGGCGAGCGGGTGTCGATCGCGCTCCCGGTGCGGAACGTCCACCGCACGGTGGGGGCGATGCTCTCGGGCGAGATCGCGCGGCGCTACGGCCAGGCCGGGCTGCCTGACGGGACGATCGAGGTCGCGCTCGAGGGGTCGGCCGGGCAGAGCTTCGGCGCGTTCGCGGCGCGGGGGCTGACGCTGACGCTCGAGGGGGAGGCGAACGACTACGTGGGCAAGGGGCTCTCGGGCGGGCGACTGGTGGTGTACCCGCCGGCGGGCGCGGGCTTCCCGGCCGAGCAGTCGATCATCGTCGGCAACACGGTGCTCTACGGGGCGACGAGCGGCGAGGCGTACTTCCGCGGCTCGGCCGGCGAGCGGTTCGCGGTGCGCAACAGCGGCGCGGTGGCGGTGGTGGAGGGCGTGGGCGACCACGGCTGCGAGTACATGACGGGCGGCGTGGTGGTCGTGCTCGGCCGCACGGGGCGCAACTTCGCCGCCGGGATGAGCGGCGGCGTGGCGTACGTCCTCGACACCGAGGCGGCGGACTTCGCGGCGCGCTGCAACACGGCGCTGGTGGAGCTGGGCCCGGTACGCGACGCGGCCGACGGCGGGCTGCTGCGCGACCTGGTGGAGCGCCACGCGCGCTTCACCGGGAGCGCGCGGGCGGCGGCGCTGCTGGAGCGCTGGGACGAGTCGCTCCCGCGCTTCGTCCGCGTGATGCCGATGGAGTACCAGCGCGCCCTGCAGGAGCAGGCCCGCCGCTCGGCGGCGATCCTCGCCTCCGACGTGCCGCAGATCCGGTACGCGTGACGGCTACGAGTCATCCTGAGCGGAGCGCGCAGCGCGGAGCGAAGGACCTAGTCTCGGTGCGTATGCGTCGGCCCAGGGCGAGTGGGTCCTTCGCTCCGCGCTGCGCGCTCCGCTCAGGATGACAATCTCGGCGACAACCCTCCACTCACGGGGAGCGATGGCGAAGGATCATCGGGGGTTCATCACGATCCGGCGGGCGCAGCCGGCGCGGCAGGCGGTGGCGGAGCGGGTGCGGCACTGGCGGGAGTTCTACGAGGCGCTGCCGGAGCCGACGCTGCTGGCGCAGGGCGCGCGGTGCATGGACTGCGGCGTGCCATTCTGCCAGGGGGACAGCGGCTGCCCGGTGCACAACGTGATCCCGGAGTGGAACGACCTCGTCAGGCGGGGCCGCTGGCGCGAGGCCGGGGAGGCGCTGCACGCGACCAACAACTTCCCGGAGTTCACCGGGCGCCTCTGCCCGGCGCCCTGCGAGTCGGCGTGCGTGCTGGGGCTGATCGACCAGCCGGTGGCGATCCGCAACATCGAGCAGGCGATCGCCGACCGCGGCTTCGCCGAGGGGTGGATCGCGCCGCGGCCGCCGGCGCGCGAGAGCGGGAGGCGGGTGGCGGTGGTGGGCTCGGGGCCGGCGGGGCTGGCGGCGGCGCAGCAGCTGCGGCGGCTGGGGCACGCGGTGGTGGTGTTCGAGCGCGCCGACCGGGTCGGCGGGCTGCTGCGCTACGGCATCCCCGAGTTCAAGATGGAGAAGGCGGTGCTCGACCGCCGGCTGGCGCAGATGCGCGCCGAGGGGGTGGCGTTCCGGCCTAACGTGAACGTGGGCGTCGACGTGGCCGTCGAGTCGCTGCGGCGCGACTTCGACGCCGTCTGCCTGGCGGGGGGCGCGACCGCGGCCCGGGACCTGGACGTCCCCGGGCGGAAGCTGGCGGGCGTGCACCTGGCGATGGAGCTCCTGGGGCAGCAGAACCGGCGGCTGGCGGGCGACGCCATCGACCCGGATTCGGAGATCACGGCGCAGGGCAAGCGCGTGGTCGTGATCGGCGGCGGGGACACGGGCTCCGACTGCGTGGGCACCTGCCACCGCCAGGGCGCGGCGCGGGTGCACCAGTTCGAGCTGTTGCCGCAGCCGCCCGCGCACCGCGCCCCGTCCACCCCGTGGCCGCTCTGGCCGATGCAGCTCCGCTCCTCGCACGCGCACGAGGAGGGGTGCGAGCGGCAGTGGAGCGTCTCCACCATCGGCTTCAGCGGCGGCGCCGACGGCCGCGTGCGGAAGCTGCACGCGGTGCGGGTGGAGATGCGCGAGGCCCCGGACGGCCGCCCGCTGGTGGTGCCGGTGGTGGGGAGCGAGTTCACGCTCGACGCGGACCTGGTGCTGCTGGCGATGGGCTTCACCGGCCCGCCTCGCGGCGACACGCTGCTCACGGAGCTGGGCGTCAAGCTCGACCCGCGGGGGAACGTCGCCACCGACGGCGACCACCGCTCGAGCGTCGACGGCGTGTTCGCGGCGGGCGACATGCGACGCGGCCAGTCGCTGATCGTCTGGGCGATCCGCGAGGGTCGCGACGCGGCCGCGGGCATCCACCGCTACCTGTCGGTGGCACATTGACGACCACCTGCGTACACGCGCCGGCGCGGGGCGGGCGCTGCCGCCGCCACTGGCGCCGCCGGCTCAGGCGGTGGACCGTCGGAGCGCTCTATCGGGACGCGTTGAAAGATTGAACCACCGAGGCACGGAGACACCGAGGAGGGGCACACCGGCGAGGGGCCCTCTTCCGGTCGGATCTGCTGGACGGCATTGAACCGCGGAGGGCGCGGAGGACGCGGGGGAGGGCACACCGACCGATGCCCTCCCTCGGGACGCGGTGCCGAAGAGCCCGGGAGGACCCGGCGGCCGCGACCCCTTTCGGGCCCGTCACGGATCGTCCCGGTAGAGGGACTCTCGCCGTGTGCCCTCCTCCGCGTCCTCCGCGCCCTCCGCGGTTCACTGCCGTTCAGCAGATCCGACCGGCAGGGGGCTCCTCTCCCGTGTGCCCCTCCTCTGTGTCTCCGTGCCTCTGTAGTAGAATTCATCCGCGCGTCCCGGTCAGGGAGCCGCGGGGAGCCGCGTCAGGCGGACGTGGTCGAGCAGGGCGGTGTTCTCGGCGCGGTTCATGTTCGCGTCGAGCGGCGTGTAGACGATCGTGAGCGTGTGCGCGCCCGGCGTGAGGCGGACGCGGAGCGGGTTGCTGTAGCCCCAGTCGGTCCAGAGGTCGGTGCCGCGCTGCGGCATCACCAGCACGCCCGCCTCGCGGCCGTCCACCAGCAGCGTGCGCACCGCCGCCATGTCGCGGGTGTTGATCGGGCCGTTGCCGTTGGCGTAGCGCACGTCCACGGAGTAGATGCCCGCCGCCTGGACGCGCACCGGGATCGCGACCGTCGTGTTCCGCTCGCGGGTGAGGCGCGCGTAGCCCGGGCCAGTGAAGCCCGCGTGCTCGCGCTCCAGCAGCCCCGCCGGCGCCTCGGAGATCAGCATGGTCGAGCTGGTCATGAGCACGGGCACGGGCTCGCTCAGGAAGGACTCGAGCCCCGCGCTGTCCACCGCGAGCACCTGGTACTCGGCCAGCGTCGCCTCCCAGCGGACCGGCGCCAGCGTGGCCGTCGTCGTCGCGATCGGGCGGCCGTTGCGGTGGACGACGTACTTCGCCGCCCCCGCCACCGGCGCCCACCTCAGCGTATCACCGTCCCGCAGCGCGGCCGCGGGCGTCTCGGGCGCCCAGCGGCTCGGCACCACGTTCACCTCCCCGTCAGGCCAGCGGCCGTTCATCTCCAGCTCCACGGTGTGCGGCCCCGACAGCGAGGCCGGCACCTCCGGCCTCGCCGCGGGACGCCCGTCCAGCCGCACGCTCGCGACGCTGTCGCCGAAGCCACGCACCGTGACGTCGAGCGTGGCGCCGCGGTAGCGGAGGCCGCGCAGCGTGCGCTCCCCCGCGTACGCGCGCGGGACCATCGGCCGGAAGACCAGGCGGTCCGGCCGGAGGCGGATGCCGAACAGCAGACGGTAGGTGCTGGCCAGCGTGCCGGCGACGCTCCAGAGCTGGCGGTCCGAGTTCAGTACCGTGCCCTCGAAGTGCCCCGTCGCCGCCACCATGTTCTCCTTGTTCGTCAGGAAGAGCGCGGCGGCGCGGTAGATGTTCGCCAGCCCGTGCTCCACCGCCGCCGGGGCGCCCGCGTCCGCCGCCGCCCAGCTCCAGTACGTGGTGACGAACGGCCAGATGGCGGCGTTGTGGTAGAGCGGCAGCTCCGGGGTGTACGGCCAGAAGCTCGGCTCCCCGAACTCCGTCACCGGCGCGCTGCGGAAGAGGCGCTCGCGCCGCTCCGGGGTCGGGACCCCGTAGATCATGGCCAGCGCCTCGCCCAGCCCCTCGGCGCGCGGCGCGAGCGACAGGAAGTTGCGGCCGTAGCGGTACTCGCCGTACCAGCCCCGCTCCGGCAGCCAGAGCCGGGCGTTGATCCCGCCCCGCACCGAGTCGGCGACCGCGTCCCAGCGGGCGGCGCGCGGCGCCGGCGCGCCTAACGCGCGTGCCATGTCCGCCAGCACGCGGTAGGTGGCGAAGTGGATGACGTTGGTGCTGAGCGACTGCCCCTGGTAGATGTCCTTGGGGTCCATCCAGCGCGGGTAGCTCTGCTCGCGCCAGTCCATGAACGAGGACTCGCCGCGGAAGAGCCCCGTCGTGCGGTCGAAGGCGGCGTGCAGGTCCGCCTCGGCGGAGCGGCTAATGACGTCGTAGGCGGTGCGCAGCCACTCCCGGTCGCCGGTGCTGGCGTAGAGCTCCCACGCCGCCAGCGACCAGACCATGCGGTCGGTGGAGACCGGCCACGAGCCGCCGGTGCCGGTGTCCTGGATGATGCGGCCGGCGGAGTCGACCTTCGCCATCAGGCTCTTCCGCGTCGCGTCGGGCGCCACCATCGCCAGCGAGAGGATCACGCTGAGCGAGACGTCGCGCGTCCACACCCCCTCCCACTTCTCCCCCGCCGAGAAGGCGCCGTCGGGGCGCACCAGCTGCTGGAGCTCCTCCAGCGACATGCGGTAGAGCGCGTCGAGCAGCCGCTGCGGCGAGGCGAGCTGCGGGAAGCCGGAGGCGTCCAGCCGCCGCGCCCAGAGTGCGCGGCCGTCGGCGGCGCGCGGGCGGGTGTAGGTGGCCTCGATCGGCAGCGTCACGGTGTAGACGCTGTCGCGGTCCGGGTCGGTGAGCTGGAGCCGGGAGCCGGGGCGCAGGGAGCGGAAGTCCCAGGTCAGCGGGTCCGGGCTGCCGATGACGTAGACGCCCTGGAAGTCGCCGGCTCGGATCGGCGGCCCGTTAGGCGGCGTGTACGACCCCTGCGCGGCCAGGCTTCGCAGCACGTGGCGCATGTCGACGCGGAAGGTGACCTGCGCCACCCCCTCCTCGCTGCTCGCCGACTCCTCGGGCGTGGGGACGGGGGGCGGCGGGCGCACGCCGAACGTGTGCACCGGCGTCACGATCCGCCCCCCGCGCGGCCGCACGAACAGCGTGTGCTCGATCCCCGGCTGGAACTCGTTCTCCTGCGAGTTGATGCTGAACTTGTAGTGCACCTCCCGCCCCGAGCGCGGGTAGCTCGAGAAGATGGTGTCGCGCGACACCGCCACCGCCTCGTACGCCCCCTGCTTCACCGACGTGTCGGTGAGGGTGAAGGCGCCCGTGCGGTAGAGGACCCCCTGCGCCGGAAGCGCGGCGGGAGCCGCCACGAGTGCCAGCAGCGCGAGTCTGTTCATCCGTGTCCGCTCCTGCTTGTGGATGTCAGTGGAGCAGTGTGAGGAGCAGGACGGTATCGTCGTTGCGCGCGACGGCGATGAGTCGGCCGCCGCCGACGGTGCGCAGCACCTTCATGTGTCGCACCTGCCCCTCGATCGCCAGGCCGCTCCGTTCCAGTTCCACGGGCTCGAAGCGGCCGGCGCCGGTGCCGCGCAGCAGGAGGCCGTAGCTGGCGTCGTAGCGCCCGAGCACCGGCGGCACGCCGTAGAAGTTACCGGCGACGATCAGGTCCACCACGTGGTCGCCGTCGAAGTCGTCGGCCAGCGCGGCGTAGACGGGCGCGAACTGCGCCTGGGCAGGGAGCGGCCGGAGGTCGAAGGTGCCGTCGCCGCGGCTCAGCGCCACCGAGCTGGCGAAGAGCTGCGCCTCGCGCACCACCGCCCGCCGCAGCGCCGAGTCGGGGAAGATGTCCTCGACTCGGCTGGCGCCGAACGCCCTGTACGAGGTGTACCGGCTGCGCAGCTGCGGCATCAGCTTCACCAGCTCGTCGCGGCCGGCGAGCGGGTAGCTCTTGCCATCCGCCTTGTAGAACGTGAGCAGCTGCTTCAGCTGGCCGTTGCCGAAGAAGTCGTGCACGTACAGCCGGGCGGGGCGCTCCTTCGACGCCTTGATGTAGGAGTTGAGCCCCAGGTTGCCGAGCACGAGGTCCGGCCGCCCGTCGCCGTTCAGGTCGGCCGCGGTCACCGTGTTCCACCAGCCGCCGGTGGCCGCGAGCCCGGACTCGGCGGTGCGCTCGACGAAGCGGCCGTCCGGCTGCTGGCGGAAGACGCGCACCGGCATCCACTCGCCGACGACCACCAGGTCGAGCCGCCGGTCGCCGTCCACGTCCACCCAGGCCGCCGAGGAGACCATCCCCGCCAGCGCGAGCGCGGAGTCCCCCAGTTCGAGCGCCACGTCGGTGAAGTGCCCGCGGCCGTCGTTCCGCAGCAGGTAGCTCCGCGGCGTCAGGCCGTAGGCGCGCGACACCACCCGCCGCCCGACGAACAGGTCCAGGTCGCCGTCGCCGTCGAAGTCGCCGGGGACCACGCACGATCCGCTCTCGGCCAGGCGGGGCAGGGCGCCCGGGTCGCGGTGGAAGCGGCCGCCGCCGTCGTTCACGTAGAGGCGATCCTGGAGCGCGTCGTCCTCCCCCCAGAACTCGTTCCCGCCGCTCACCACGTACAGGTCGGGGCGGCCGTCGCCGTTGGCGTCGAAGAAGACCGCGTCCACGTCCTCGGCCAGGCTGTCGGCGCGGAGGGCGGGCATGTCGGCCTGGCGGAAGCGCCCGTCACATTCGCGGCGCTCGGTGCAGGCGCGCTGCTGGAGCAGGAGCCGCCCCGGCTGCCACTTCGCCCCGCCCACGTACAGGTCGTCGAGCCCGTCGCCGTTCACGTCGCCCACCGCCAGCGCCGGCCCCTCGGTGGAGAGGAGGTGCGGCATCAGCGGCTCGCGGTTGTAGTCCAGGAAGCTGGTGTTCTCCTCGTGCTTCACCGGCGCGCCGAGCCGCGGCGTGGCGTCGGCGAAGAGCGCGCGCGGGGCTCGGCGCGGGTCGTCCCGCGGCGGGCGGGAGGCCGCGACGCCCTGCGCGTCGGCGTCCGCCTGCGAGAGCGTGATGGTGCGGTCGGCGGCGACGTCCGTCAGCACCTGCACGCGCTGGTTCGGCCAGACGACGATCAGGGAGTCCACGCGCTCCAGCGGGCCGAGCCCGAAGTGCAGCCGCGGGTCCACCGACGACTGGAAGCCGCGGGTCGGCATCTGCTCCAGCATCTGCAGCCGGCCGCCGTGCCTGACGACGACCCTGGCGCCGATCCCGGCCGTGTTCCCGCCGAGTCCCTTCAGGGCGACCGTGAGGTAGTGGTTCCCGTTCCGCTCGCGGGCCCGATTCCGGTAGATCGCCGCCGGCGCGTTGATCCGGCTCACCACCAGGTCCAGCGCGCCGCTGTTGTTCAGGTCCACGTAGACGGCGCCGTTCGAGAAGCCCGGCTGCGCGAGCCCCCACGCCGCGGCCATGTCGGTGAAGGTGAGAGCCTGCCCCGAGCCTGTCGAGGGAGCTTGCCCTGAGCCTGCCGAAGGAGCTTGCCCTGAGCGCAGCGAAGGAGCCTGCCCTGAGCCTGGCGAAGGGTCGTTCCGGTAGGCGTGGTTGGGGAGCGGGATCTGCGGCATCCGCCCCAGCAGCGTGAGGCTCTCCGAGCCGACGCCCCGCTCCAGCGACGCCTGGACGGCCTCGTTGCCGACGTAGTTGATGTAGTCGAGATCGTTAGGCCGGCGGTAGATGCCGTTCGTGATGAAGAGGTCCTTGTAGCCGTCGTTGTCCAGGTCGGCGAACAGCGGCGCCCAGCTCCAGTCGGTGGCGTGGACGCCGGCCAGGTAGCCGATCTCGCTGAAGCGCGGAACCTGCCCCGAGCCCGTCGAGGGGCCGCGGTTGAGCTGGAGGGTGTTGCGGGCGTACTGCGGGTGGTATCCCGCCCGCACCTTGAGGTTGAAGACGTTGAAGCTCTCGGCGTTGGCGGAGGTCTTCAGGATCTCCTCGCGCTCCGGCAGCATATCCACCGCGACCAGATCCGGCCGGCCGTCGTTGTCGAAGTCGGCGGCGTCCACGCCCATCGAGAAGCGGCTGGTGTGGCCGGCCGCGCGGGCGATCGACTCGGTGAAGGTGTGAGCCTGCCCTGACCCCGAGCGCAGCGAAGGGGAAGGGTCGCCATTGTTGATGTAGAGGAAGTCGTTCTCCTGGAAGTCGTTGGCGACGTAGATGTCGGGGTAGCCGTCCAGGTTGACGTCGCTCACGACCACGCCCAGCCCGTAGCCTTCCACGCCGCCGTAGATCCCCGCCCGCTCGCTCACGTCCACGAACTTCCCGCCATCGTTGCGGAAGAGTCTGTCGCCCGCTCGGGGGTGGCGCAGCTCGCGCTGCGGGCGCGAGCTCACCCCACGCTCGGTGTGCACGGAGTGGTTCAGGAGGTACATGTCCAGGTCGCCGTCCGCGTCGTAGTCGAAGAACGCGGCCTGGGTGGAGTAGCCGACGTGCTCCAGCCCGTACTCCGCGGTGCGGTCGGCGAAGGTCCCATCCCCGTTGTTGACGTAGAGGATGTTGCGCCCCCGCATCGTCAGGTAGCTGACCGCCGAGACGTAGATGTCGAGGCGCCCGTCGCCGTTCACGTCGGCCATGGTGACGCCGGTCGTCCACCCCCCGGCCCCCGCCACCCCCGCCCGGTCGGTGACGTCCTCGAACTGGTAGCTCCCCTTGTTGCGGTAAAGGCGGTTGGGCCCGAGATTCGATGTGAAGTAGAGGTCGGGCAGGCCGTCGCCGTCGACGTCGCCCGCGGCCACGCCGCCGCCGTTGTAGTAGTACAGGTAGTTCAGGATGTTGAACGTCGAGTCCTCGGGCAGCTCGTTGACGAAGGCGACGCCGGTCGCCTTCGGCGAGAGCAGCTCGAAGAGCGGCGGCGGCCCCGCATCGGCCGCGTCCTTGCACCCGGCCAGGGCGAGCGCCGTCGCCAGCCCCCCCGCGGCGAGGCACGCCCGCGGCCGGAGCCGCGCCGCCGACGTGGAGCGCATCCAGGTCATTGCGGTCACGTAAGCACGAAGGTAGTCTCGTTCGCAGCGTTCGTTGCGCCTTCAACCTGCGAGGTTCGAATGCCGCCGCTCTCTGCACGCACCCTCGCCCCCGCCCTGCTGCTCGCCGGACTGCTGTCCGGCTGCGCCGGCCACGGCGGCGAGGTCGACACCAGGCCCGCGGCCCCGCCCGCGCGCCCCGGCACCGTCCTGACGGCGGAGGAGATCGAGCGCACCGGGAACTCCGACCGGCCGATCGAGAAGACGCTCGCGGCGCGGTTCCCCGGCGTGGTCGTGTCCGAGTCCGCGCAGGGCGGCATCACGATTCGCATACGCGGGATCAGCTCGTTCTACGCCAGCAACGAGCCGCTGTACGTCGTCGACGGCACCCCCATCTCCCCGGGGGCGGGCGGGAGCCTCGCGCTCAACGCGCACGACATCTCGACGATCGAGGTGCTCAAGGACCCCTCCCAGACGGCGCTGTACGGCATGCGCGGCTCCAACGGCGTCATCGTCATCACCACCAAGCGTGGCGGACGGTAGTGCCCCGAACAACTTCCTGACCTTCGAGGCCCGCATGAGATCGACTTCGACCCCGCGTCTCCTCCCCCTCGCGCTGCTCGCCGCGCTCGCCGCCGCCGGCTGCGGCGGCCGCAAGAGCGGCGCGCCGGAGACCGAGCCGGCGCCGGCGCCCAGGACGACGGCGTCATCCTCGACGGTGACTGCGGACGAGATGCGCCCCATGGCCAACGAGCCGATCGAGAAGGTGCTCCAGGGTCGAATCTCCGGCGTGGACGTGACGACGGGCCCCGACGGGGGCATCGCCGTCCGCATCCGCGGCGCGACGTCAGGCGGCAGCAGCGAACCCCTCTACGTGATCGACGGCGTGGCCGTCCAGCCCGGGCCCGGCGGGAGCCTCAGCGGGATCAGCGCGTACGACATCGAGTCGATCCGCGTGCTCAAGGACCCCGCGGACCTCACCATGTACGGCAGCCGCGGCGCCAACGGCGTCATCGTCGTCAAGACCAAGAAGGCCAGGAAGGCGCGTCAGTGACCGCCTGACGCGGACGTCGCACCGAGTGTACGGGGCGGGGCTGACGCGACGACGCGCGGCCCCGCCCCGTCGCGCGTCCGCACCCGCCTGACGACGAGCTGCCCGACCTGCCGCCCCTCGATCACCCCCTGCTCGATCGACCGGCGGAAGTGGATCCCGCCGTACAGCCGGCTCATCGCCGCCTCGGCGGCCGCCTGCTCGAACGACCCGAAGGCGCGCGGCGGCAGGCCGTACTCCATCTCGGTCGAGTCCACGAACGCGAACGCCGGCCCGAACTCGTCGGTCAGCACCTGCGCGGCGGCGGTCGAGATGACGCTGTGGCCGCTCGTGTACTCCGGGAACGGCGGCGTCTGGAGGAGCGGCTCCCACGCCTCGTCCAGGTACCGGTTGATCACCGTCTCGGGGCGGATCACGTTCGTCGAGAACTTCATGTCCCAGCTGGCGATGAACCCGTCCGCCAGGGCGACCGCGGTGCGCGCGTAGGCCGCGGCCGAGCGCATGATGTCCGCGTCCGCCTTCCGCGAGGCGCCAGCCACGATCCCCATCCAGTGCCCGCCGGGCGTGATCTTCTTGGTGGCGAACATGGCGTGCCCCTGCACGTGCATCACGTACGGGTTGCAGTCCCAGAACGAGACGAACGCCCGCTGCTCGTCGCTCACCCGCCGCCCGGCCTCGTACACCTCCATCACCTCGCGCCAGTACGCGCTCCCCTTCGCCGTGTCGAACGGGAGCGGCGGCTCGGCGCGGAGCTGGCTCGCCGAGTCCATCACGAACGGCCGCAGCCTCGCCCAGTTCGGCTCCACCGCGTCCATGTAGGCGGGGGGCGTGGGGATCCAGCGCCCCGGCTCCGACGTGACGGTGTACTTCGGCATCCCGCGGGTCTGGAGGTAGTGGTCGCCCTTCGACCACGCGAGGATGTGCTCGGCGACCTTCTCGCCGTAGGCGATCGAGCGCGCGTAGACGGGCTCGGGCATCCCCCGCCCCCCCCGCCGGATGCGCTCGTCCATCGCGGCGCGCAGCGAGTCCATGCGCGCGCGCGAGAAGGTGAGCGCTTTGCCCACGGTCATGAACGCGTGGACGCCGGCGAGCGGCAGCGAGTACTCGACGCCGGAGTCCGGCGCGGGCACCGGCGCGAGCCCGTTCAGCTGCCCGGCCAGCGTGCGGAACTCCGGGTGCCCGGGGCGCAGCGCCTCGTAGGCGGCGATGCTGGCGTAGGCGTACGCGCGACTGGCCTGGGGCGGGCTGAAGATGTCGTAGACGATGACGCCGCTCAGCTGCCCGACGGCCGAGTGCAGCAGCTCGGCCTCGGCCAGCGGGGCGCGCTCGCGGGCCGAGGCGCGCGCGCAGCCCTGGAGCGCGGCGGCCGCGGCCGCGAGGGCGCCGGCGAGGGCGCCGGCGAGCGCCGGCAGCAGCAGGATCCGGTGTCTCATCGGGACTCCCTGTCGGTGGGGCGGGCGGCGGCCGCCGCGGCGGGCGGGCGCGCCTGACGCCTGACGAGGGCCGGCGCCGCGCGGGCGGCGCGGAACGCGAGCGGGCGGTCGTTGTTGCGGGCGACGACGAACATCTCCCCGCGTGGCGTGCGGACGCGCGCGATGTCGCGCGCCTGGCCGGGGACGACGAAGCCGCTCTCCCCCGCGCGCACCACGGCGAACGGGGCGGCGGCGGCGCGCGACGGGTCGCCGCGCAGCAGCAGACCGTAGCCGGCGGCCATGCGGCCGATCTCGGGCTTGAAGCCGTCGAAGTTGCCGGCGAGCAGCAGGTCGGTGCAGCCGTCGGCGTCGACGTCCGCCGCCAGCATGCCGTACACCGGCGCCAGCTGCGCCTCGTCAGGCAGCGGCGCGAGCGTGTACGAGCCGCCGGGGCCGCTCAGCGCCACCGACGTCGCGAAGGTGTACGCCCGCTTCAGGACCGCGTCGGAGAGCTCGGCCGGGGTGAAGATGTCGGCGACGGTCTTCCCCGCGTAGTCCTTGTAGTTGAGGAAGCGCGCCTTGAGGTAGGGGAGCGTCTTGATCAGGTCGTCGCGCAGCGGCAGCGGGACGCTCACGCCGTGGTTGTAGACCGAGATGACCTGCTCGGTGGAGCCGTTGCCGTCGAAGTCCTTCACGTACATCGTGACCGGCTCCCGCGCGGACGCCTGGAGGCGCCCGTTGAGCCCCAGGTTGCCGACCGCGAAGTCCACGCGGCCGTCGCCGTTGAAGTCGCCGGCGACGATCCGGTTCCACCACCCCTCGCTCCGCTCGAGGCCGGGGACCCGGGCCCGCGTCAGGCGGCCGCCGCCCGCGTTGTGGAAGACGGTGATCGGCATCCACTCGCCGACGACCACGAGGTCGGTGCGGCCGTCGCCGTCCACGTCGCGCCAGATCGCGTCGGTGACCATCCCGACGCGGGCCAGCTCCGGCGCCAGCGACGCCGTGGCATCGACGAAGTGGCCCGCGCCATCGTTGCGCAGGAGCATGCTCTGCGGGTCGGTGCCGTAATGCCACGGGACCACGCGCCCGCCGACGAAGAGGTCCACGTCGCCGTCGCCGTCGTAGTCGGCGGCGACCACGCGGGAGCCGCTCGCGGCCTCGGCGGGGAGGGCGCCCTCGGCCTTGTGGAAGGTGCCCCCGCCGTCGTTCAGGTAGAGGCGGTCCTGCAGCGCCGACGCCCCCTCGGAGTACTCGTTCCCCCCGCTCACGACGTAGAGGTCCGGGCGCCCGTCGCCGTTGGCGTCGAAGAAGACCGCGCCCAGGTCCTCGGAGATCGCGTCGCGCGCGAACAGCGCCTCGTTGGTGCTGACGAAGCGGCCGTCCCGCTGCTGGCGGAGGAGCCGCCCCGGCTGCTCCTTCGCCCCGCCGACGTAGATGTCATCCAGCCCGTCGCCGTTCACGTCGGCCACCGCCAGGTACGGCCCCTCGGTCGAGACCAGCTTCGGCATCAGCCGCTCGCGGTCGAAGTCGACGAAGTCGTTCTCCTGGTGCGCGACGTCGGGCGCCGTGGCCGCGACGAGCACGGGATGCGGGAGGCGCGGGTGCCCCCCGGGCGGGCCGGGATGTGGGGCTTCGACGGCTTCCGACTGGCGCACGGCGACCGTCTGGTTCGCCGCGACGTTCTTGACCGCGCTCACGCGCCCGTCGGGCCACTCGACGAGCAGCGAGTCCAGCACGTCATGCGCGCCGAGGCCGAAGACGAGCACGTAGTCCACGCTCGACTGGAAGCCGCGCACCGGGAACTGCTCCTGCGTGAAGACCTCCCGCATCCCGCATCCCGCATCCCCCTTCCCGCATCCCGCGTACGCCGTGACCCGCGCGCCGACGGCGAACCGGTTCGCGCCCTCGCCGTCGAGCCGCACGCGGAGGAAGTGGTGCTCCGGGCGCGCCTGACGAGCGTTGTTGCGGTAGACGGCCGCCTCGGCGTCGACCTCGTTCACCACCAGGTCCGGCGCGCCGTCGCCGTCGAGGTCCCCGTACGCGGCGCCGCTCGAGAAGCTGGGCGCCGCCAGCCCCCACGCCGCCGCCTCGTTCGAGAAGTGCAGCGCGCCCAGGTTGCGGAAGGCGTAGTTCGGGAGCGGCGTCGACGTCATCGCGCTCGTCAGCTTGAGGAAGTCCGCGCGGGACCGGCCGCCGTTCGTGGCCGCCTTCATCGTCTCCTCGTTCGCCAGGAACGCGACGTAGTCCTGCGACGTCATGTCCCGCGCGATGCCGTTCGTCACGTAGATGTCCTTGCGCCCGTCCAGGTCCAGGTCGGCGATCAGCGCGCCCCAGCTCCAGTCGGTGCGCGCCACGCCCGCCATCTGCCCCACGTCGCTGAACGTGACAGCCTGCCCTGAGCCCGTCGCAGGGCCGTTGTTGCGCTGGAGCATGTTGCGCATCAGCTGGTGGTGGTAGCCGTTGCGCAGCTTGGCCTGGTAGACGTCCCACCCCTCGAAGCTGCTCGTCGTCTTGATCCGGAGCTCGTCCTCGGGGAGCATGTCGGTGGTGTAGACGTCCGGCCACCCGTCGTTGTCGACGTCGGCCGCGTCCAGCCCCATCGACGAGAGGCTGATCACCGGCATCGCCTGGTCGAGCGCCTCCGAGAAGGTGCCGTCCTGCTTGTTGACGTAGAGGTAGTCGCGCTCGTGGAAGTCGTTGGCGACGTAGATGTCGGGCCACCCGTCGCGGTTCACGTCGGCCACGACGACGCCGAGCCCGAACGCGACCACCGGGCTGTAGATCCCCGCCTGCGCGCCGACCTCGGCGAAGCGCCGTCCTGACCCTGAGCCTGGCGAAGGGGAAGGATCGTTCCGGAAGAGCTTCGCGCCGCCGTCCGCGTCGCGCACGTTCCGGATGTTGCGCAGCCCGAAGCTGCTCACCGGCCGCGGCGAGTTGTTGATCACGAACAGGTCGAGGTCCCCGTCGCGGTCGTAGTCGAGGAACGCGGCCTGGGTCGAGTACCCCTCGTCCGCGACGCCGTACTCGCGCGCCACCTCCCGGAACGTCGGCACGCCCTCCGCGTTCGACCCCTCGTTGAGCCAGAGCTGGTTGGCGCGCTGGCGCGGCTGGCCCGGTCCGGCTCGGCAGAGGTAGATGTCCAGCCGGCCGTCGCCGTTCACGTCGGCGATCGCGACGCCGGTGGTCCAGGAGCCTTGCTCGGTCTCGATGCCGGCGGCGTCGGTGATGTCGCGGAAGCGGAAGCGCCCCTCGTTCAGGAAGACGCGCGCGCCCTCCGCGTTCGAGGTCAGCACGATCTCCGGCAGCCCGTCCCCCGTCAGGTCGGCCACGCCGACCCCGCCGCCGTTGTAGAAGTTGCGGTAGGTGAAGGCGTTCAGCTCGCGCGTCTCGGTGAGGCGGTTCTCGAAGCGCACGCCGGTCGCCCGGGACGGGAGCCGGGTGAAGAGCTGGCCGCCGGCGCCGGGCGGGGGCGGCGCCGCCGCCGACGCCGCGTCGCCCCCGCGGAGCGCGCCGGCGGACCCGTCCCAGCCGGAGCAGCCGGCCAGAAAGCTCACGAGCAGGAGACACGCGCCGGTGCGCAGGGGCCGCAGGCGCGGGCCCGGTGCCGTCATCATTTCGTCAGGCCGCAAGCTGGCGGAAGGAAGCACACCGGCGGCGGCGGCCGAGGGGAGGGGAGGGGAGGGCGCGGCGCCGGCCGGGGGGGAATCGAGCGGGTTCAGTGTAAAACCGTGCGCCCGAATGCACCATAGCACCATAGCACCATAGCCTGCCCCCGGCTTCCGGAAGCAGGCTATGTGCTGGTGCAACGTCACGATACGACCACCGGTCCTGCCCGGCGGCTCAGTAGCCGGGGTTCTGCGTCAGGAGCGGGTTGGACTGGAGCTGGGTCGCCGGGATCGGGAACAGGATCAGGTGCGGCTTCGCGGCCTGGCTCACGTGCCCGTGCGTCGAGGCCTCCGTCCACGTGAGGAACTTGCCGTGGCGGACCATGTCCGTGCGGCGCTTCCCCTCGCCGGAGAACTCCAGGAGCCGCTCCTTGAGGATCGCGTCGCGCACCTGCTGCGAGCTGAGGCCGGCCGCGATCGGCGTGCCCGGGTCGCGGAGGTCGTGGACGAGCTTGAGCGCCGTGATCGCCGCGCCCGTCTGCCCGAGCTCGTTCAGCGCCTCGGCCCTGATCAGGTGCATCTCGGACAGGCGGAAGAAGGGGAAGTCGTAGGGGTGGCCGTTGCCGCTCGGCGCGCTGGGGAGCGGCTCGAACTTGTTGAAGCGCACGCCAGTCGCCTCGCCGGCCGCGTCGACGTCCGGGATATCCACCGTGAACTTGAGCGCGTTGCCATTGCGGTCCGTGACGTCGTTGCCCGTCTCGAAGCTCTTCTGCTGTCCGACCAGCCACATGCTCCGGCGTACGTCGGTCGCCGTGAACGCGTTGTACGTCTCCGCCAGCGTGGCGATGCCGTTCCAGGGGCTGCCCTGGCCGGTGTTGAGCTGGTTGTAGTGCAGCGTGCGCATCGGCCAGTTGCCGCCGAGGCCCTGCTCGCTCGTGTGGACGATGACGAAGATGTTCTCCGGCGAGGTGCGGTTGTTCGTGAAGTTCCGCTTCCAGTCCGGGTTGAGGCTGTAGCGCCCCGAGTTGATCACCGCGTCGGCGGCGTCGACGGCGGCCTGGCAGCCGCTCTTCCCGCCGGTCACCTGCACGGTCGTGCAGGAGTTGTAGCCGGTCGCGTTGACGCCCTCGTTCTTGCCGAAGACGCCGGCGTTCAGGTAGAGCGCCGCGAGGATCGAGTTCGCGGCGCCCTTCGTGACGCGGCCGTACTCGGAGGCCGGGCGCGTGGCCGGGAGGGCCGCGGCGGCCTCGGTCAGCTCCTTCTCGACGAAGTCGAAGACGTCCTTGCGGGTGGCCCGGGCGTACTGCTTGAGCTCGGGCGTCGTGGCGAGCGGCACGCCGCCGAACATGTCCATCAGCATGTAGTAGTACCATGCGCGGAGCGTGCGGAGCTCGGCCAGGTAGCCCGCGGAGTTGGTGCCGGCGTTCTTCGAGACGACGTCGATCATCAGGTTGGCCTTGGCGACGCCGCTGAACAGGCTGTTCCAGGCCCCGTTCATGTCGTCCAGCGCGGAGCCGCTGTTGGCGGTCCACGTCTGCCGGTGGATCTCGAGCCAGCGGCCGTTGTCGTACCAGTCGTTGCCGCGCGTGGGGATGACCATCACGTCGGTCGTGATGTCGTTGAGGGTCATGTAGCCCACCCACTCCACGTCGCGCAGGTTGGCGTAGACGCCCGCCACGCCGGCGAGGATCTCGACGTCGGTCTTGAACGCGTTGGTGGGCGTCAGCGCCTCGTGCGGTACTTCGCTCAGGTCGGTGCAGCCCGGGGCGAGCAGGAGCAGCGGCGCCGCGAGGAGCGCGCGGCACCCGATCCGCCGGACCGCCTGCATTGGGAACGTCCTCATGTGACTCTGATCCCTGGTTGGTGGTGTGTTCGCAGTCCGGCCGGCGTCAGAACAGGAAGCGGGCGCCGAACGTGTAGGTGCGCGCGCGCGGATAGGTCAGGTAGTCGATCCCGCGGGAGGCGAGGCCGGAGGCGACGAACACTTCCGGGTCGTAGCCCGTGTAGTCGTCGAGGAGCAGCAGGTTGTCGCCCGACAGGTAGACGCGCGTGCCGCGGGCGTTGAGCATCGGCAGGTCGAAGGTGTAGCCGAGGGTCACGTTCTGGAGGCGCACGAAGGTGCGGCTCTCGATCCAGCGCGACGAGAACTTGGACGGCTCGGTGAGGGCGTCGGGGTCCGAGAGCGCGGCGCGGAGGAAGTTCCGGTTCTGCTTCGCGTTGCCCTTGGTCTGGTAGACGAGCGCGGTGTTGTTGAACACCTCGCCGCCGAACTCACCGCGCCACAGCCAGCTCGCGTCGAGCTTGCCCCAGGCGGCGTTGTTGCGCAGGCCGAGGACGACGTCCGGGTTGGCGTTGCCGATGATCTCCTTGTCCTCGTCGGTCGGGCTGGTCGTCTGCCCGTTCGTGCACCCCGAGCTGGTGGACTTGCAGGCGAAGACCTGCTGGCCCTGGGCGTTCACGCTGAGGAAGCGCGGCCCGAAGAAGGTGCCGACCGGCTGGCCGAGCATGATGCGCTGCGAGTACTGCCCGGACTGCCCCTGGCCGAACACGAAGCCGGTGTTGATGAACTGGCGGGTCTCGCCCAGGTCCTCGACCTTGTTGCGCTCCACCGTGAGCACGAGCCCGCCGGCGAACGACCGCTGCCCGGAGCGGTAGAGCTCCGCGTCGATCGCCGACTCGAAGCCGCGGTTGCGCAGGCTCCCAATGTTCTCGATGCGCGTGCCGACCACCGCCGGCTGCGGGACGGGGACGTCGAGGAGCAGGTCCTTGGTGTCCTTCTGGTAGAACTCGAAGTTCCCGGTGATCCGGTCGCTCAGGAAGGCGAAGTCGACGCCCAGGTTGGTCTGCGTGGCGGTCTCCCACTTGAGGTCGGGGTTCCCCACCTGCGCGGCGCGGAGGCCGGTCGAGATGTTGCCGCCGAAGGGGTACGAGGCGCCCTGGTCGGCGCGCAGCAGGAGCTGCGTCTGGTAGGGCTGCACCGACTGGTTCCCCTGCTTCCCCCACCCCGCGCGGATCGAGAGGTTGGAGAGCCCCAGCGGCCGCGGCATGAACGCTTCCTCGCTGATGCGCCACGACCCGGAGATGGCGGGGAAGAGCTCCCACTGGTGCCCGGGCGCGAGGCGCGACGAGCCGTCGTAGCGGAGGACGCCGGTGAGGAAGTAGCGGTTGGCGAAGCCGTAGTTGGCGCGCGAGAAGAAGGAGACGAGCTTGCTCTCGTTGTGGAACGAGCCCGGCGCGGGGGACTTCGCCTGGATGCCGGAGCCCAGGTTGTCCCACCGGAACAGGTCGGTCACGAACGACTGCGCCTGGGCGTTGAAGCCCTGGTTGTCGAACTTCGTGTACTCGTATCCGCCGATCATCTCGAGCTCGCTCGACCCGAAGCGCGGCGAGAAGGTGACCAGCTGCTGGAAGTTCAGGTTCTGCAGGTTCTGGTCGGCCTGGCGCGCGAAGCCGCCGTACGCGGCGCCCACCGGGCTGCTGAGCGGGGCGAAGGTGCGCCGCACCGCCGACGTGTTGTCCACGCCGAGCGTCGTCTGCGTCGTCAGGTTCGAGAAGAGGCTCACCGTGCCGGTGATGTTGCCGAGGATGCGGTCTTCCGGCGACTCGTCCTGGAGCGTCTCGACCAGCCCCACCGGGTTGCGAACATCCTGCGCGCCGGTGCCGATCTCGTAGTAGCTGCCGTTCGAGGCCCGGACCGGGTAGGTGGGGTTGAAGATCACCATGTTGGTGAACAGCCCGCCCAGGAAGCCGCCGCCGTTCTCGATCGGGGCGAACTTGTTGTCCACCCGCGACGCCATCAGGTTCAGGTTGAGCCGGAGCTTCCCGCCGATCGCGTCGTGCGTTCCGTTCAGCCGCCCCTGGTAGCGCTTCAGGCCGTTGGAGAGCACCACGCCGCGCTGGTCGAAGTAGTTCAGCGACGCGCGGTACTGCGTGTTCGCCGAGCCGCCGGAGAAGGCGACGTTGTGGTTGGTCGCGATGCCGGTGCGGGTGATCGCGTCCTCCCAGTCGGTGTCCGCCGTGCCGAGCGACGTGAGGCTGCTGGGCGCGATGCCGCGCCAGTCCGCCTTCGGCTTGCCGGCGACCGAGTCCGCGGTGTAGAGGGCGGCCTGCGCCTGGATGTAGGACCGGTACTCGGCGCCGCTCGCCAGGTCGAGGGTGTTCGCCGCCCTGGACGCGCCGACGTACGTCTCGTACTCCATCGTCCCCTCGCCGCGGGTGGCGCGCTTGGTCGTGACCAGGACCACGCCGTTGGCGCCGCGGCTGCCGTAGATCGCCGTCGCCGCCGCGTCCTTGAGGATCGTGATGGACTCGATGTCGTTCGGGTTGATCGTGTTGAGCGGGTTGCGCGCCAGCTGCGCGTTGATGCTGCCGATCCCCGAGGCGCCCGGCGTCGTCTCGGCGTTCTGGAGGGGCACGCCGTCGATCACGTAGAGCGGGTCGTTGCTCGCGCTGATCGAGGTGCCGCCGCGGATGCGGATCTGGACGCCCGCCCCCGGCTCGCCGCTGTTCTGGGTGATCTGGACGCCGGCGACGCGTGACTGGAGCATCTGGTTGACGTTCGTCACGACGCCGACGTTCGCGTCCTCCGCCTTCACCGTGGCGACCGCGCCCGAGATCGACTCGCGGCGCTGCGTGCCGTAGCCGGTCACCACGACCTCGCTCAGCACCGCCGCCTGACGCGAGAGGAAGAAGTCCACCGTCGCCGTGGCGCCTTCGGCCACCACCACGTCCAGCCGCATCGGGCGGTAGCCGATCCGGCTGACGCGCACCGTCTGCGTGCCCACGGCCACGCCGGCCAGGGTGAAGGTGCCGTCGTCGCGGCTCAGCGCGCCGCGCTGGCCATTCATGACGACGACGTTGGCGCTCGACACGGGCTGCTGACTGGCGCTGTCGAGCACCCGCCCCGTGATGACGCCTGTAGCGGTCTGCGCGCCGAGCTGACTGGCGCACAGCAGACCGCCGACGAGCGCAGGAACAATTAGACAGCGAACCATTGCCATACGACTGCCCTCCAGAAGATTGGGGGAAGCTGGAGACAGCGAGGAGGAGCGCCGTGCGCTCGCGATATTGCGGGCGGTTCGAGACCGCGTTATACGGGCCTGGTCATCGATCGTCGCGCCGGCGGTGCTCACGGCGCGGGCCCGGTGGCGGGCAGGCCGATTCGCGAGGCGATGACCACGATCAGCAGAAGGCGAGACGCGCGGACGGCATGAGCGGATTAGTCGCTGTCGGCGACATGAGCAGCGTGACCGGTTCCGTGCCTCTGGTGATGGAGCGTCCCGCGCAAGACGGGACGCACCAAGTTCTCGCCGGGGTGTGAATTGTCAAGAGCGCATGAGCGGCCGCAACGGCGCGATGCAGGCGCGAATTTGTTCGTCCTTGTACCGATAGTCCTAGTCGCGCAGCCTTTCATCACGCTGCCGGCAACATTCCCCACCGAATCGAGGCGGTCCACGACGTCATGACCCTAATCGCGATCCTGCTGTCGGCGCAGCTGCAGGTCACCATGCCGCTGCTCTCGCTCCCCGAGCCGGGGCTCGACGACAGCGCCGCGTACCGGGGGTACCAGACCCGGTTCTTCAAGGACGCCGCCGGCAACACGCTCCAGATCTACCTCGACGGGCGCGAGGGGCGGGTCGTGCACCTCTGGGCGGACGCCGAGAACGAGAGCATCGGCTTCACCGCGCGCGACGGCGGCGGGCGGCCGGCGCCGCTCCGCTGGGCCGGGCCGGGCGCCGAGGTCGCCGGACTCCGGCGCGGGATGCGGTCGCTCGAGTACCAGCTCGCCGCCGACGTGCCGCAGCTCCACCTCGGCTGGTTCCTCCTCGGCACGATGCGGGTCGAGCGGGACTTCCAGTACATGGGGCGGCACCGCGCGGCCTTCGGCGGGGCCCCGTTCGCGCTTCCTGAAATGGACCGCCTCCTCGCCGCCCTCGACCGGCTGGAGCCGGCCGAGCGCCGGCGGCAGCTCGCGCTGCTCGGCGCCCGCGACGTGGCGACGCTGCGCGCGCGACTCCAGCCGACGGTCGCCGCGCGCCGCGCCGGGGCGGGGGCGGAGTGGGTCGCGCGGGTGGTGCAGCCCTCGTTCGACGGGCGCGACACGATCGTGCTGGAGCTGCGCGCCGACCCGCGCCGCGTGGACGCGGTGCGGGCCGGGGACTCCATCTCGCTGCGCGCGCGCGCGGGGGCCACGGTGCCGTTCACGGTCCGCGTGTCCACCACCGGCGACCCGCTCACCCCGCTCACGCGCCAGGAGATCTTCTCGCCGCAGTTCCTCGCCTTCCTGGCCGCGGAGCAGCGCGCCGCCCCCGGGTCCACCCGGGCGCGAATGCTGGAGCGCCAGGTGCGCGGCGTGGAGCTGCTGTCGTCGCGCGAGAAGCTGATGGCGGGACTCCCGACCTACGCCACCTACTTCGGGCGCGACATGCTGGTGAGCGCGCTCATGATGCGCTCCATCTGGCGCGACGAGATGTCGGAGTTCGTCGTCGCCAGCGCGCTGCGCAAGCTCTCCCCGCGCGGGGAGGTGAGCCACGAGGAGGCGCTGGGCGGGCAGGCGGTGCGCGAGGCGGCGGCCGAGTACGCCGACCTGATCGACGCCTACACGCGGCTGGGGGCCGACGCCGGCCGCGACACCCTGCTCGAGCGCGCCCGCGCGGTGCTGCGCGACATGCGGCGGGTGCGCGAGAACTACCACATGATCGACGACGAGTTCCAGCTCCCGGTGCTGGCGGCGCGCTGGCTGGCGGACCCCGCGGTCCCGGCGCGGCGCAAGCGCGCGTTCCTGCTCGACTCGTCCGACGGCGGCGGGTCGCGCCTGACGCGGCTGATGCGCGAGCTGGGGCTGGTCTCGCGCCTGACGGCGGCCTACGCCGACGCGCCGACCCCCGCCAACCTGGTCTCCTTCCCGCCGCGCGACTCGGGGCAGTGGTCGGCGGCGAGCTGGCGCGACAGCCGCGTGGGCTACGCGGGCGGCCGCTACGCGATGGACGTGAACGCGATCTGGGTGCCGCACGCGCTGGAGTCGGTGGGGCGCATCCTGGACGCCCTGCGCGGGCTCGGCCTCCCCCCGGACTCGCTAGGCAGGGCGATGCCGGAGCTGGCGCCGGGCGCGCCGCTCGGCCGCTACGCGCGCGACTCGGTGGCGCTGCGCCGCGCGGTGGAGGCGTGGCGGGGCGCGTCGCACCACTTCCTGGTGAGCCTCGGGCCGGCGGAGCTGCGGTCGCGCGTGGCGGCGCGGCTGGCGGCGATGCCGGAGGCGGAGCGCGCCTACTGGGCGCGCCTCGCCGCCGACGCGCGCGCCGACCAGGACTCGCTGACGTTCCTCGCGGTGGCGCTCGACGCGCAGGGGCTCCCGATCGGCGTCGCCAACACCGACCCGGCGACGCGCCTGTTCCTGGGCGACGGCGAGGGCGCGCCCGCCCGGCCGGCCGACGCGGCGGACGCCGAGCGGGTGCGGCGCGAGGTGCTGCGGGACGTGCGCCTGTTCACGCGGCTCTATCCGGCGGGGCTGCTGGTCGACCGCGTGGGGCCGGTCGCGGCGAACGACGCCTACGCGCCGCCCGCGGTGTGGCGCGACTTCGACCGCGACCGCTACCACGGCCCGCGCGTGGTCTGGGGGCGCGAGGTCAACCTGTTCCTCCTCGGCGTCGCCGCCCGGGTGGCGGCGTCCGGCGGCGCCGACGCGGCCTACGAGCGCGAGCTGCGCGACGCGGCGCGACGGGTGCAGGCGGCGGTGGAGGCGTCCGGGTTCCGCAGCGAGCTGTGGAGCTGGGAGTTCGTCAACGGCCGGCCGGCCGCGGTGCGGTACGGCTCGGGGTCGGACGTGCAGCTCTGGAGCACGACGGACCTGGCGGTGCAGTACGCGCTGTCGCGGATGGGGCGGTGAATGCAAGAGAACGGCGAACGGCAGTTGCCAGTTGTCAGTTGAAGTTGCGAGTTGTCAGTAGCAGCGAGCATCCCGGATGCCGAGCGCTACTCACAACTGAGAACGTCAACTGACAACCGACAACTGGCCGTTCGCCACTCGCCGTTCGCCACTCGCCGTTCTCACTTGACTCCAGCCCCGCGCAAATACTCCCCCGCCACCTCCGCGTACTGCGCGATCGCGACTTCCGGCGCCTCGATCTCGGGGTGCCACCGCTTCTCCCACTCGAAGCTGTAGTAGCCGCGGTAGCCCGAGCGCGCGAGCGCCTCGACCTGGCGGCGGACCGGGACGTCGCCGGCGCCGGTGAGGACATAGCGGCGGTCCGAGCCGTTAGGCACGGAGTCCTTGAGGTGGGTGTGGCGGATCCAGCGGCCGAGCTGGCGCACCGTGTCCTCCGGCTGCTCGTGCCCCGACGCGTAGGTGTGGTGGGCGTCCCAGAGCAGCGCCACCGCCGGCGAGTCCGCCAGCCGCAACAGCTCGAGCAGCGACGGGGAGTCCACGAAATCGCCGTGCGACTCGATGAGCACGGTCACGCCCTTCGGTCGCGCGTAGTCCCCCAGCTCGCGCAGCCCGCCGGCGATGTGCGCCAGCATCTGGTCCCGCGGCACGCCCTTCACGTAGCTGTTGCCGAACACCCGCACGTACGGCGCGCCGAGCGACGCCGCGAGGTCGATGAAGCGGCGCCCCTCGTCCATCTGCGACGCGCGCTTCTCGGCCTCCATCTCGTGCATGTTGGCCGAGCTGCCCAGGCAGACGACGGCGAGCCCGCGGTCGGCGAGCTGCTGCCTCGACTCGGCGAGGCGCTCCGGGGCGAGCTCGGGGCGCTTCGTGAGGTCCATCGTGTCGCCCAGCCCGCGCAGCTCGATCGCCGCGTAGCCGTGGGCGGCGGCGAAGTCCAGGATCCGGAGCCACTCCCACGCCGGGGTGCCGAGCGTGGAGAAGCCAAGCGGGAGCCGACCGGCCGCGGCAGCACGGCCCGGCGCGCCGCGCGCGCACGCCGCGGCGAGGACGGCGGCGGCGGAAGAGTGCAGGAATTCCCGACGTGTGGTCATGGTCGTCTTCCCGGTGAGGTAACGCGCCTGCTGCTGGACAGGGCGCGCCTGGCGCCCTATGGTGGAGCTTCGCCCGGACACATTCAGAGCATCGCCGGAGCATCGCCGGAGCATCGCTCATGATGGCCACGCGGACCACCCCCCCGTCCACCCGGCGCCTGGCGCCGCTGGTCCTCGCTCTCGCCACCCTCGCCTGGGGCGGGGCCCCGCCCGCCGGCGAGCCGCCGGTGAAAGTCGTCGCCCTGTCGCCGCTGGAGCTCCCGTACGGATTTCCCGATTCCGCCCAGGCGCAGGCCCAGGCCCTGTTCGAGCGGCTGCTGACGCTGAAGCTCCAGGGCGTGGGACTCACCGTCGTGGCGTCGAGTGAGGCAGGCGCGGTGTGGAAGCGCCTCGTGGACTCGGTGGGCGGATACTACGACTCGTTCACCGGCGAGCGCGTCCCCGCGCTGTACGAGGCGGTGCGCGCCGGCGCGATGCGTGAGATGCGCGCGAAGCACGGCGCCGACGCGTGGCTCCGCCCTCGCCTGGAGGTGGTGGACGCGCCGATCTACCGCGGGAAGGCGCAGTGGGACGGCATCGAGGATAGGTACAACTCCAGCGGCGGCGGTGGCCTCGTCCCGGCGCTCTCCCTCGACCTCACCGTCGAGGACACGGCCGGCGCCGTACTGCACCGCGGCCGCGGCGGGATTGGGGTGCTGGGGAAATTCCGGGGCGGCTTCTGGGCTGGGACGGGGAAGGTGCGCCCCGTTTCGCCCGAGAAGATGCTCGCCGACGTCAAGCGCCCCACCACCGCCGTCGCACTCGCGCTGGACGAGTTCCTCATGTCGGAGCCAGCCGATTCGGCGCGGAAGAGCAGGCCATGAGTCGCCCCGTCGCGACCCTGGCGGTTGGCGCCGTCGTCTGGGCGGCGCTCGCCGCGCGCGCCGTGCCGGCGCAGTCGCCCACCACGTCCCCCGGCGGCGCCCGCATCGTCGCCCTCTCGGCCGTCCGGCTGCCGGCGGAGCTGACCGACAAGGCACAGGCCCGCACGCTGATCGACTCGCTCATCCGCGTGCAGCTCGCGGTCGCGGGGGTCGCCGTGCTCCCCGCCGAGGAGACGCGGAAGGTCGAGCGTGAAGTCTCCGACTCCCTCGGCGGCATCTACGACCGCATCACGGGCCGGCTGGACTCGGCCCGCAACGCCGCCTGGGTCGCCACCACGCCGCGCCTGCTGCGGGAGCGTCACGGCGCCGTGCTCTGGCTCTCGCCGTACGTAGTCGAGGTGACGGCGCCCTTCGACAAGGACAAGGCGTCCTGGCACGGTCAGACCGAGAACAGCGGCGGTCAGGGGGCCCTCAGTAAGGTGCTCTTCGTGAGCTACTACGGGCAGCTGCCGGCGCTCTCGCTCTACCTGCTCGGCGTGAACTCGAGCGGCAAGGTCGTGTACGCGCGGGCCGGCGGCATCCAGCTCCAGCGCCACCTGACGAGTCCAGCCTTCGACGCACCGCGCTACGCCCTGGTGCCGAGGGACTCGCTCCTGAGCAGCCCCACGCGCCTGGCGGACGCGGTGCGCCTGGCGACCGACTCGCTGCTCGTCTGTCCCTGCCTGAAGCCCTGAGCGTCGCTACAGGTTCCGCCGCTTCAGCTCTTCGACGGCGTGGCCCACCGCCCGCGCGGTGAGCGCCATGTAGGTGGCGGACGGGTTGACGCAGGAGTTGCTCGCCATGCAGGCGCCGTCGGTGACGAAGAGGTTGGGGACGTCGTGGGCCTGGTTGTGCGCGTTGAGGACGGAGGTCTTGGGGTCGCGCCCCATGCGCGCCGTCCCCATCTCGTGCACGCTGAAGCCCATCGGCGCGTCGTCGTCGTAGGTCGTGACGTCGGTGCAGCCGGCGGCCTCCAGCATCTCGGCGGCCTGGGTCTTCATGTCCGCGCGGAGCGCCCGCTCGTTGTCGCTCCACGACCAGTGGATGCGCACGAGCGGGATGCCCCACGCGTCCTTCCGCTCGGGGTCGAGCGAGACGTGGTTCTCGTGGCGCGGCAGGCACTCGCAGTAGCCCTGGAGCGTCGCATTCCAGGGGCCCGGCTCGCGCAGGCGCGCCTTGAGCTCCGCCCCCAGCCCCGGCGCCGCGGCGCCGCGTCCCCACCCCTGCCGCCCCGCCCCGGCCTGGATGCCGTAGCCGCGCAGGAAGGGCACCTGCTCCTCGTTAGGGCGGCCGAGGTTGCGGAAGCGCGGGATGTAGGTCCCGGTCGGCCGGCGGCCGTAGACGTACTGGTCCTCCATCCCCGGCACGGTGCCGCGCGCGCCGGCCTTGGAGAGGTGGTCCATCAGGTTGTGCCCCACCTCGCCGCTCGAGTTGGCGAGCCCGGCGGGGAAGCGCGGGCTGGTGGAGTTGAGCAGGATCTGCGCGGTGCCGATCGTCGAGGCGTTGAGGAAGATGAGACGCCCGCGGTACTCGCGCGCCTCCTTCGTCCTCGCGTCGATCACCCGCACCCCGGTCGCGCGGTCGGTGCGCTCGTCGTAGAGCACGCGCTCGACGACGGCGTCGGTGACGACCGTCAGGCGCCCGGTCTTCTGCGCCGCGGGGAGGGTGGCGCTCAGGCTGCTGAAGTAGGCGCCGTAGCTGCAGCCGCGGTGGCACTGGTCGCGCGCCTGGCAGCGGGTGCGGCCGCCGTGGTCGCGCGTCAGATTCGCCACCCGGGCGATGGTCATGCGCCGACCGGGGAAGGCGCGCTCGATCCCCTGCTTCAGGAAGTCCTCGGCGCAGTTCATCTCCCACGGCGGGAGGAACTCGCCGTCCGGGAGGTGCGGGAGCCCCAGCTTCTCCCCGGCGATCCCGACGAAGCGCTCCACGTGGGCGTACCAGGGGGCGAGGTCCGCATAACGAATCGGCCAGTCGACGCCGTGGCCGTCTCGGGCGTTGGCCCCGAAGTCGAGGTCGCTCCACCGCCAGCAGATGCGCCCCCACATCAGGCTGCGCCCGCCCAGGTGGTAGCCGCGGATCCAGCGAAAGTCCCGCGGCCCGTCGGTGACGTACGCGTGCTCGCGGTCGTTGACGAACCAGTGCCGCGTGGCCTCGCCGAACGCGTAGTTCTTGCTCTGGATCGGGTAGTCCCGCTCGTAGAGCTCCCGATCGCCGCGGCCCCGGTGGGGCAGCTCCCACGGCTGGAGCCACTCGGTGACGTAGTCCTTCCCGTGCTCCACGTGCCGCCCGCGCTCGACGACGAGCGTGCGCAGCCCCCGCTCGGTGAGCTCCTTGGCGGCCCACCCGCCGCTGATCCCGGAGCCGACGACGATCGCGTCGTACGGCTCGTTCTGCCTCGGGGACATGGGTTGGCTTCGCTGCGGGATCAGGTGAAGTGAGAGCGGGACACGGATGCGCACGGATGACGGCACGGATGAACACCGATACTGCCCATCATCCACGCCTCTATCTCTTCGTCGAGTAACTATACCGCCCATGCCCGACCGACCTGCTCGACGGGGATGCACCCCTCGAAGCGGCCGGGGACCTTCTCGTGGCGCAGCTCGCGCGTGGCGCCGACCTCCGACGTGTAGTAGCCGAGGAGGGTGAGCTCCTTCATCGTGCGGAAGAACGCGGGTGGGACGGCCGGGGCCGACGCCGCGCGCCGCGCCGTGTCGGGGCGCAGGTCGCCGGGGGGCGTCGCCGCGGCGCCGCGCTCGGTCTGCTTCGACGGGTCGGGGCGCGGCGGCTGCGTGGACGCCGCGAACGTCTCCCGGTCGAGCTGCTCCAGCACCGCGCGCTGCTCGGCGGGCGCGCACCGGAGGAACGCCTTCCCGCAGCCGCGCCGGGCGCGGGCGTCGACGTCCGCCAGGCCGGCGAGAAAGCGCGCCCGCTCGTCCGCCGGGTAGTACTCGGCGAGCATTGTGTCGATGAACCGGTGCACGCCCACGCCCCGCGCGCCCGGCGTGTCGGTCTCCGGAATGATGTGCTCGGCAATGGTCGCGACCAGCTCGCCCTGGGTGG
>DATFPD010000247.1:0-11589 GCA_035265005.1 Gemmatimonadaceae bacterium
ATCGCGCGGCACAAGCTGACGCGCGAGATGGTGCCGACGCAGCTGCTGGTGCACGCCGAGGTGTGGGCGGCGCTGCTGGCCGACATGCCCCTCGGCGCGATGGTGCGCAACCTGGGCGTGATGAGCAAGGTCGGACTCCTGGTGCAGGGGAGCGAGGCCGCCCGGACGGTGGTCTCGCGGCTGGGTGACCGCGACGCGCTGCGCAAGGCGCGCGTGCACCCGGTGGCGCTGCTGGCCGCGCTCAAGACGTACGCGCAGGGGCGGGGCGTGCGCGGCGGCGGGGCCTGGACGCCGGCGCCGCGGGTTGTGGACGCGCTCGACGCCGCGTTTTATCTGGCGTTCGACTCCGTGCAGCCGACGGGTAAGCGCGTGATGCTGGCGCTCGACGTCTCCGGCTCGATGGGCGCGCCGGTGAACGGGCTGAGCTTCATCGACTGCCGCGAGGCGTCGGCGGCGATGGCGCTCGTGACCGCGGCCACGGAGCCGGAGCATCGGTTCGTGGCCTTCACCAACGGCAGCTTCCCGTCGATGTGGTCCGCGCAGGGCTACAACAGCGGGCTCACCGAGCTGTCGATCTCGCCGCGACAGCGGCTGGACGACGCCGTGCGCGCGGTGAGCAACCTGCCGTTCGGCGGAACCGACTGCGCGCTGCCGATGGTGGAGGCGGCGCGGCACGGGTGGGAGGTCGACACGTTCGTCATTTACACCGACAGCGAGACGTGGGCCGGCAAGATCCACCCGGCGCAGGCACTGCGGCAGTACCGCGACATGACGGGCATTCCGGCGAAGCTGGTGGTCGTCGGCATGGCCTCGAATGGCTTCACGATCGCGGACCCGGACGACGCGGGCATGCTCGACGTCGTCGGCTTCGACGCCTCGGCGCCGGCGCTGATCGCAGACTTCGGAGCTGCTACGCGCGACACGCGCGTGCAGGACTCCTAGCGGCCACGGGCCGCTGCGGGACTGCTACGCGGCACAGCCGCGTAGCAGTCCCCTCAACAAGCTTCTTCCTTCTTCCATGAACCGTCTCAAGGAGTTCCTGAACGAGCCCCCGGAGGACACGCCGCCTGACGACTTCTGGGTGGTGACGGGGGACTGTGGATTCTTCTACGTGTCCGAGCACACCGCGCACGAGATCGGCTGCGCCCTGGACGAGCAGACGCCGCCGAAGTGGCTGAACTTCCGCGACCTGAGCGGCTCGCGCGTTCGCGTGAAGTCGCGGCAGGTCGACTCCATCTACGAGGTGACCGCGAGCCAGCGGGCGGCCGAGCGCCAGTTCCATCGTGCGCGCAAGCTCGAGCAGAAGGCCGACCGCCGGCCGTGGGAGGACGACGACTGACCGTCGGTCGGACAGCTAGCATGACCCCGAGCCATCACTTGCATCAGCGCATTCCGCTCGACACCCCGACCCGAGGCTCGGCTCCCATGTTCCGCCGTTCCGCAGAATTCTACGACGCCGTCTACGCCTGGAAGGACTACGCCGCCGAGGCGCGGACGCTCGTCGAGGTGATCGAGCGTCACAAGCGCTCGGACGGGAATGCGCTGCTGGACGTGGCGTGCGGCACCGGTGCGCACCTCGCGCACCTGGCCGCCCACTTCCGGGTCGAGGGGGTGGACGTGGAGCCGTCGATGGTGGAGATCGCGCGCCGGCGGCTGCCGGGCGTGCCGATCCACCAGGGCGACATGGCAGAGCTGGCGCTGGGGCGCCGGTTCGACGTGGTCACCTGCCTGTTCAGCTCGATCGGCTACATGCGGACGGTCGACCGGCTGGAGCGCGCGGTGCGGGCGATGGCGCGGCACCTCGTGCCGGGCGGCGTGCTGGTGCTGGAGCCCTGGCTCCGCCCCGACGTCTACAAGGCCGGCTCGCTGCACATGCACGCGATCGACCGCCCCGACCTGAAGCTGGCGCGCGTCGTCCGCAGCGACATCGCGGGGCGTGTGTCGGTGATGGACATGCACCATGTGGTCGGGACGCCGGAAGGTGTGGAGAGCTTCGTCGAGCGGCACGAGCTGGGGCTCTTCACGGCCGAGGAGTACCGGGGCGCGTTCCGTGCGGCAGGATTGGAGATCCGCGAGGAGCTCGCTGAGGGGTCGTTGACCGGGCGCGGGCTCTACGTGGGGGTCCGCGGCGGCGCCGTGCCGGGGGTGGCGGCGGCCGCCGCGGCGGCTCCGGATGGCGACAACGAGGATTAAATCAAGATGCAGAAGTTCGATAACTTTGCCGTGTTCGGCGTGCACGACGACAACACGCTGGCCCAGCTGCGCGACGTAGCGTCGCGAGCTGCCCGCGCCGCGATTCTCGCGGACGGACACGTTGGTTACGTGATGCCCATCGGCGGTGTCGCCGCCTATCGAGAGAAGGTCTCGGTCGTCGGCGTGGGGTTCGACATCGCGTGTCTCGCGCGCGGCACGCCGGTCGTCACGCGCGACGGCCACCACCTGCCTATCGAGCGCGTGGCGCACACGGACCCGGTCATCTGCTGGGACGGCGCCTGCGTGCGGCCGGTCGCGCCGCACATGGGCGCGATCCCGCGCGGCGTGAAGCTGACGATCACGCTCCGCCTCGCCAATGGGCGGACAATCGCCGTGACCGCCGACCACGAGATCTGGACACTCGACGGCTGGCGCGAGGCCGGCTCCCTCGTCGCGGGCGAGCGGGTCGCGTGCACGCCGTTCGTCGGGCTGCCGTACGACGCGGATGATGGGGAGGTTCCGCTCGCGCTCGAGCACGAGGGACAGCGCGCGGAGCTGGGGCGGCGCGGGCTGTACCCGCTGCGTCGCAACGCGCCGGCGTTCGCCGCGCTGCTGCGCCTGCTCGGGTACGTCAGTGGCGACGGTCATCTCCCGACGGACGGGAGCCGCGTGTCCGTGTACACGACCGTCGAAGAAGACGCGAGGGAGATCGAGCGCGACTTTCGGGAGCTCGGCTTCGAGCCGTGCGACTACCGGCGCGTGCAGGGGCCTCGTCGTAAGGCCGAGATCCACGTCTGCGTGAACTCGACCGCGCTGCACACGCTCTTTTCGGCGCTCGGCTCCCCGGTCGGACAGAAGCGGTGGCCGAAGCGGCCGATGCGGTGGCTGCTCGAGTCGCCGGCGTGGATGCGAGCCCACTGGTTGTCCGCGTTCGCCAGCGCCGAGATGATGACGCCGCGAGCTCACGCGAATGGCGTCGTCCCGAATCTCCAGCTCGAGCAGTCGGGGGAGAATCGGAACGCGATCGAGTTCATCGCCTCGCTCCTCGAATCGCTGGGCTTCGAAGTCAGCGTTGCTCGGAGTGGGGAGCGAGAGGGGAGCCGGCAGGACTATGTGCTCCAGATCCTCGGGGGGCAGAGCGAGCAGCTTCGCTTCTTCGAGCAGGTCGGGTTCTGCTACGCGCACGAGAAGCGCGCTCGGGCGGCGGACGTGGCGAGCGTGATCTGGCGGGGACGGCAGTTCACGGCGACGCGGGAGCTGGCGAAGGCGGAGGCGCGTGAGCTTCACGCCGCGGAGGTCGGATATCGGGACGTCCTCGCTGACGTGCCGAACCGCTTCGGGGAGACGCCGCCGCCGCCCGACACGGAGGATGAAATCTGCTGGGTGCCCGTCGAGTCGATCGAGCCCGGCGAGCGGGTTGCCGTCTACGACGTCGTCACCGGCGATCCGGCGCACTGCTTCTTCGCGAACGGCATCGTCGTGCACAACTGTGGTAACGCCGCGATCCGCACGGACGTCACGCTCCAGGATTTCGCGAAGAACCCCAAGCACGCCGAGCGTGATTTGAACCGCCTGGCCGATTCTATCGCGTCCACCGTCAGCTTCGGCGTCGGCCTGAAGAATCGCGCCGACGACGCGCCGACCGACGACCCGCTGTTCGACGATCCGGCGTGGGACGCCGTGCCGGCGAAGGAGCGGAAGGCGCTCAAGGACAAGGCGCGCGGGCAGCTCGGCACCGTGGGGAGCGGCAACCATTATGTCGACGTGTTCGCCGACCGCGCGACCGGCGAGCTGTGGGTGGGCGTGCACTTCGGGAGCCGCGGCTTCGGGCACACCGTGGCGTCGAACTTCCTGGCGCTGGGGCAGGGGAAGCAGTGGGGAGAGCGCGCGCCGGAGCAGGAGGTGCTGCTGGATCTCGCCGATCCGGTAGGCGAGGGCTACTGGGCGCTGATGAACCTGGCCGGTCGGTATGCGTACGCCGGGCGCGAGTGGGTGGCGCGCAAGGTGGTGGAGATGATCGGGGCGCGTGAGGTGGAGCTGGTGCATAACCATCACAATTTTGCCTTCCCGGAAGTTCACAATGGCGAGAACGTGATTGTCGTCCGAAAGGGCTCCACCCCCGCCTTCCCCGGCCAGAAGGGCTTCGTCGGCGGTTCGATGGGCGACGACGCCGTGATCCTGCGGGGCGCGACCGCCGCGTCGCCCGAAGTGCGCGAGATGCAGGAGGCCGCGCTCTTCTCGACCGTCCACGGCGCCGGCCGCGTCATGTCGCGCACGCAGGCGGCGGGGAAGCGCAACCGCCGCACCGGCAAGCAGCTCTCGCCTGGTCGCATCTCGCCCGAGATGATGAAGGAGTGGCTGAAGGAGAAGAACGTGATCCTGCGCGGCGGCGGGCTGGACGAGGCCCCGCAGGCGTACCGCCGGCTCCCCGAGGTGCTCGCCGCGCAGGGCCCGACCGTAGAGGTGCTGCACGTGCTCCAGCCGCTCATCGTCGTCATGGCGGGGGCGGACGAGTTCGACCCGTACAAGGACTGACCGAACAACCGACCGACCGCGCGCCAATGCCGAACCACTTCACCTCGATCGGCTTCCCGATCCACGACGAGTCGAGCTACCGCCACTACGCCGAGCTGGCGCTGGAGTACGGCGCGCGCTTCGACACGCCGGGCGGCGCCTACGTGCGCTGGCGCGCGGGCGAAGGCGCCGAGCTGTGGGTGCAGCTCGACGGCGGGACGCGCGCGGTCGGGATGGCGCCGCACTTCGCCAGCCGCGTCCGGCGGCGCGTGGCAGTGACCCGCGTCGTCAGGCGTCCCGACGAGTCGGCGCTGGAGGGCGCGCTGCACGCCTGGGCGAACCCGGCCGGGGACGACCCGGAGTCCGGCGACTACCCGTTCGTCTTCGACCTGCCCGACTTCGACCGCGTCGCCGCGCTCGCGCTGCCGGCGACCGCCGAGCTGCAGCTGGCGGCGTTCGCGCACCAGCTCGAGGTGCACGCGAGCGACGAGGCGTTCGACCGGTCGCAGGCGAGCGAGATGAAGTTCGCCCCCGAGTCGTTCATCCCGTCGGGGCTGTTCACGCCCGGCGAGGGCGCCGTCGAGCCCCCACGCGCGGAGGCGATCTTCGCCGGCCACGTGCGCGAGAGCGCACTGCGCACGAACCCGGTGTCTGGTCTGACGTTCCAGTGGGCGCGCGTGCACACCCTGGGCGGTGAGCTGGATCTGGTCGCCGACCCGGAGCTGGCGCCGGCCGGCATCCCGGTGGGCGGCGTGGTCCATGGGAGCTTCTGGCTCTCGGGGCGGCTGCCCGACGTGACGCCGGTGGAGCGGCCGAAGCGCGCGGCCTGGCAGTGGGTGTCGAGGGCGTGAGGCGGCCGGCGTGCTCCTGACGATCCGCACCACCCACCGCCCGGCCTCCGACCTCGGCTTTTTGCTCCACAAGAACCCGGCGAAGGTGCAGCGCTTCGAGCTGACGTTCGGCAGCGCGCACGTCTTCTACCCCGAGCTGTCCGACGACGCCTGCACCGCCGCGCTGCTGCTCGACGTCGACCCGGTGGGGCTCGTGCGCGAGCGGCGCGGGCCGTCGGGCGAGGGCGGCATGATGGACCAGTACGTGAACGACCGCCCGTACGTCGCCAGCTCCTTCACCAGCGTCGCGATTGCCGAGGTGTTCGGGTCGGCGATGGCGGGGCGCAGCAAGGAGCGGCCGGAGCTGGTCGCCCAGGCCATCCCGCTGGAGGCGCGGCTCGCGGTCGTCCCCTGCCGCGGCGGGTCGCCGTTCCTGAGCATGCTGTTCGAGCCGTTAGGCTGGGAGGTGGAGGCGGAGCGGCACGCGCTGGATCCTTCGCTGGCGCTCAGGACGGGCTCGCAAGCGGAATGGGGGGAGAGCCGCTACTTCACCGTCACGCTGCGCGGCGAGCGGCGGCTGGCGGACCTGCTCTCCCACCTCTACGTGCTGCTGCCGGTGCTGGACGACGCCAAGCACTACTGGGTGGGCGAGGACGAGGTCGAGAAGCTGCTGCGGCGCGGCGAAGGCTGGCTCGCCGCCCACCCGGCGCGCGACCTCATCACGCGCCGCTACCTGCGCCACCGGCGAAGCCTGGTCCGCGACGCGATCAGCCGGCTCGTCGCCGAGGAGTCGCCGGAAGGCGATGCGAGCGCCGGCGGCTCGGGGGAAGGCGGGGCGCGCGACGCGGAGGAGGAGGCGCTGGAGCGTCCGGTGAGCCTGCACGAGCGGCGGCTGGACACAGTGGTCGAGATGCTGAAGCAGATCGGCGCTCGGCGCGTGGTGGACCTGGGGTGCGGGGAGGGGAAGCTGCTCCGGCGCCTGCTGGCCGCGCCGGAGTTCGTGGAGGTCGTGGGGATGGACGTGTCGTACCGCGCGCTGGACGTGGCCAGCGAGCGGCTGCACCTGGACCGGATGCCGGCGGCCAAGCGCGAGCGGCTCAAGCTCATCCACGGCTCGCTCACCTACCGCGACGCGCGTCTCGCCGGCTACGACGCGGCGGCGGTGGTGGAGGTGGTCGAGCATCTGGATCCGCCGCGGCTGGCGGCGTTCGAGCGGGTGCTGTTCGAGTTCGCGCGGCCGGCGACGGTGGTGCTCACCACGCCGAACCGCGACTACAACGCGAAGTGGGAGTCGCTGCCGGCGGGACGCTTCCGCCACCGCGACCACCGCTTTGAGTGGACGCGCGCCGAGTTCGCGGCGTGGGCGGAGGGGGTGGCGGCGCGGTTCGGGTACACGGTGCGGATCGCCCCGATCGGGGACGAGGACGCGGCGCTGGGTGCGCCGACGCAGATGGGCGTGTTCACGAGGACGGAATGACCAACGTCGAGCAGCAGGTCGCGGCCAACCCGCACCTCATCATCCCGACTGGTACCCAGGTCGTCACGCGCGTGGCGGTCGTCGGCCGCGACGGCGCGGTGGTGTGTCCGGCCGGGGCGGTCGGCGTCGTCGTGCTCGCCCCGCTCGATAGCACGCACGCCTATCGAGTGCGGCTGCCCGACGGCGTCGAGGTGTCGCTGCGCCGCCACCAGCTCGGCATCCGCAAGCAGTCGCAGCACGAGGACCTCGCCCGGATCGCCGGCGCGGTGCTGGGCGACCACGACCTGCACGAGTACGTGATCTACAGCTGCGTCACCGGCTCGCACGCGTACGGGCTGGCCAACGCGGGCTCGGACGTGGACCGGCGCGGCGTCTACCTTCCGCCGGCGCGCGTGCACTGGTCGCTGCTCGGCGTGCCGGAGCAGCTGGAGGACAAGGAGACCGACGAGGTCTACTGGGAGCTCCAGAAGTTCCTGACGCTCGCGCTCAAGGCGAACCCGAACATCCTGGAGTGCCTGTACACGCCGATCGTCGAGCACGCGACGCCGCTCGCCGAGGAGCTGCGGGGGATGCGCGACAGCTTCCTGTCGAAGGTGATCTACCAGACCTACAACGGCTACGTGATGTCGCAGTTCAAGAAGCTGGAGGCCGACGTCCGCGCCACCGGCGCGGTGAAGTGGAAGCACGCGATGCACCTGGTGCGCCTGCTGGTGGCCGGCGTGACCGGGCTGCGCGAGGGCTTCATCCCGGTGCGGGTGGACGGCGACCTGCGCGAGCGTTTCCTGGCGGTCAAGCGCGGCGACCTGCCCTGGGAGGAAGTGAACGAGTGGCGCCTGTCGCTGCACAGGGAGTTCGACCGCGCGCTGGAGACGACCGCGCTGCCGGAGCGACCGGACTACGTCCGCGCCAACGCGTTCCTGGTTCGGGCGCGGCGGAGCATGGTGGAAGGGTGAAGGGCGGCGTATGCGCGACCCGAGACTGATCGCCGAAACCGCGGCCCACCCGTACCCGCTGCTCTTCGCCACGGTGAGCGGCGCGCACCTCTACGGCTTCCCGTCGCCCGACTCGGACTTCGACCTGCGCGGCTGCCACGTGCTGCCGGCGCGCGAGGTCGTGGGGCTCGGGGCGGCGCAGGAGACGGTGGCGCTCTCGCACGTGCGCGACGGCGCCGAGGTGGACCTGGTGACGCACGACGCGCGGAAGTTCTTCACGATGCTGCTGCGCAACAATGGATACGTGCTGGAGCAGCTCTACTCGCCGCTCGTCGTCGTCACGACGCCGGAGCACGCGGAGCTGAAGGCGATCGCGCGCGGCTGCATCACCCGCGGCTGCGTGCGGCACTACCTGGGCTTCTCGGCCACTCAGTGGACGCTGTTCGAGCGCGAGCGGCCTCGGCGGGTGAAGCCGCTGCTCTACGTGTACCGGGTGCTGCTCACCGGCATCCACATGATGCGCACCGGCGAGGTGAACGCGAGCCTTCCCGAGTGCAACGCCGGGGCACGACTGCCGTACGTGGACGAGCTGATCGCGCGGAAGGTCGGTGGCGCGGAGCAGTCCGCACTGCCTGACGCGGATGTAGAGTTCCATCGGGCCGAGTACCTGCGGCTCCGTGCGGAGCTGGAGGCGGCGGCGGCGCGGAGCGCGCTCACGGAGTCGGCCACCAGCCGCGACGAGCTCAACGACCTGCTGCTGCGCGTGCGACTCGGCCGTGCAGCGGCTGGTGGGACCTTTCACCTGGAGGGCACTGCAATGCGTACGAGACACGAAGCCGACCACGAATCCACACCCTCCTTTCGAGCGCACCAGTAAGCGGCGGAAGGGCTTTCCCGTCGGAGACCCGCGTCAGGCGCGGGGTGCGCGTCGTGCACGGCGACAAGGAGCTGCTCGAGAAGCTCGGCCGCAACGACCTCTGCCCCTGCGGCTCCGCGAGGCGGTTTCAAGAATTGCTGCATGACGCAGGGCCGGCACGACGGGGTGAACCGGGGAACGTACTTTCAGGGAGTAGACACTCTGCTGCGTGAGGCCGTGAACACGCAGCACGCAGCACCCTTCGCTTCGCTCAGGGCAGGCTCCACACGGACCGTGATCCTTTCCGTCCCCAACCTCTCCCTCGTTCTCCTCGTCGGCCCCAGCGGCTGCGGGAAGTCCACCTTCGCGCGCACGCACTTCCGCGCGACGGAGATCCTGTCGTCGGACCACTACCGCGGCGTGGTGTCGGACGACGAGACCGACCAGTCGGCGACCACCGACGCGTTCGACGTGCTGCACTTCATCGCGCGGCGGCGGCTGGCGCGCGGCCGGCTCACGGTGATCGACGCCACCAACGTCCGCCCGGAGTCGCGGCGGCCGCTGGTCGAGCTGGCGCGCGAGCACTACGTGCAGGCGGTCGCGATCGTGCTCGACGTGCCGGTGCGGGTGTGCGAGGAGCGGAACCGCGAGCGCCCCGACCGCGCGTTCGGGTCGCACGTCATCCGGCAGCAGTCCGGCCACCTGCGGCGGTCGCTGCACGGACTCCAGAAGGAAGGCTTCGGGCGAGTGTACGTGCTGCGCACGCCGGACGAGATCGCGGCCGCGACGGTCGAGCGGGTGCCGCTGCGGATGGACCGCAGCTTCGACCCGGGGCCGTTCGACATCGTCGGCGACGTGCACGGCTGCGCGGACGAGCTGGAGGAGCTGCTGGCGCGGCTCGACTACGCGCCTGACGACGCGGGCGTGTACCGACACCCGGGCGGGCGCCGGCTCGTCTTCCTGGGCGACCTGGTCGACCGCGGGCCGCGGACGCCGGACGTGCTCCGGATCGTCATGCGCGCCACGGCGGCCGGCGCGGCGCTCGCCGTCCCCGGGAACCACGACGACAAGCTCTTTCGCGCCCTTCGCGGACGGAAGGTGCAGCTCTCCCACGGCCTCCAGGAGTCGCTCGACCAGCTCGCCGCCGAGCCGCCGGAATTCCGCGAGGAGATGGCGGAGTTCATCCACTCGCTGCCGAGCCACTACGTGCTCGACGGCGGGCGGCTGGTCGTCGCGCACGCCGGGATGAGGCAGGCGATGCAGGGGCGCGCGCACGGGCGCGTGCGGGACTTCGCGCTCTACGGCGAGACCTCGGGCGAGACCGACGAGTTCGGGCTCCCGGTGCGCTACAACTGGGCCGCCGACTATCGCGGCGAGGCGGCGGTGGTGTACGGGCACACGCCGGTCCCGGAGCCGGAGTGGCTCAACCGCACGATCAACATCGACACCGGCTGCGTCTTCGGCGGGCGGCTCACGGCCCTGCGCTGGCCGGAGCGGGAGCTGGTGACCGTGCCGGCGCGCCGCACCTACGCCGAGCCCGCGCGGCCGTTCCTGGCGCCCGACGCGGTGCCGGCCGACGCGGCGCCGCTCACCGCGCAGCAGCGCCACGACGACGTGCTGGACCTGGCCGACGTGACGGGAAAGCGCATCGTCAGCACCCGCCTCCTCAAGAGCATAACGATCCGCGAGGAGAACGCCGCGGCCGCGCTCGAGGTGATGAGCCGCTTCGCCGCCAGCCCGAAGTGGCTGATCTACCTCCCGCCCACCATGTCGCCGACCGAGACCAGCGCCGCCGAGGGGCTGCTGGAGCACCCGGCCGAGGCGTTCGCGTACTTCGCGAAGAACGGCGTCGCCGAGGTGGTCTGCGAGGAGAAGCACATGGGCTCGCGGGCGGTCGTGGTGGCGTGCCGCGACTCGGCCGCCGCGCGCCGCCGCTTCGGCGTCGGCGAGGAGGAGGGGCCGGGGATCGTCTACACGCGCACCGGCCGCCGGTTCTTCGAAGACTCGGCGATGGAGCGCGCGCTGCTCGACGTCGTGCGCGCGGCGATGGAGCGCGCCGGGCTCTGGGAGCGCCTGACGACCGACTGGGTGTGCCTCGACTGCGAGCTGATGCCCTGGTCGGCCAAGGCGCAGGAGCTGATCCGCCAGCAGTACGCGGCCGTGGGTGCGGCGGCGGGCGCGGCGCTGGGCGAGGCGGGGCGCGCGCTGCGCGAGGCCGAGTCGCGCGGCGCGGACGTGGCAGCGCTGCTCGCGCGCTACGACCACCGGGCTCGGCTCGCCGCGGACTACAGGGCGGCCTACCGCCGCTACTGCTGGCCGGTGGGGTCGGTGGAGGACCTGCGGCTGGCGCCCTTTCATCTGCTGGCGAGCGAGGGCGCGGTGCACGCGGACAAGGGGCACGACTGGCACCTGGCGACGCTGGCCGAGCTCTGCGCCGCGGGGGCGCCGCTGCTGCACGCCACGTCCACGCTGCGGGTGTCGCTCGGCGATGAGGCGTCGGTGGTGGCGGGGGTGCGGTGGTGGGAGGAGCTGACCGAGCGCGGCGGCGAAGGGATGGTGGTGAAGCCGCTCTCGTTCGTGGCGACCGGCGGGCGCGGGCTGGTGCAGCCGGCGATCAAGTGCCGCGGGCGCGAGTACCTGCGCATCATCTACGGCCCCGAGTACACCGTCCCCGAGCACCTCGACCGGCTGCGCCGCCGCGGTCTCTCGGCCAAGCGCTCGCTCGCCTTGCGGGAGTTCGCGCTCGGCGTGGAAGGGCTGGAGCGCTTGGTGGCGGGGGAGCCGCTG
>DATFPD010000248.1:0-12859 GCA_035265005.1 Gemmatimonadaceae bacterium
CATCCCCCCGCCCGGCAGCTCGCGCTCGATCAGGTACGCGTCGCCGAGCGTCCGCTGGAGGACGTCGCGCAGGTCGGGGAGGGGGGTGGAGAGCACGTCAACAACCCGGGGAAGGGGGATGGGGGATGGGGGATGAACGGCCGCTCGGGACATCCCGGGGCCGTTCATCCCCTTTCCCCCATCCCCCTTCCCTCTTCATCTGTCCAGCTCCTCCAGCATCCGCCGCACTTCCGGGTCCGCGTCCCGCCAGGCGCGGCGCACGTGGCCGGCGTAGACGGCGGCGCTGTCCGGCGCGTTCGCGCGCTTGAACGCGACGGCCATCAGGAGGTCCAGCTCGCTGCGCGGGACGTAGCGCGCCGAGGCGTCGAGCGGGGCCATGTAGGCGTCGCGCAGCGTGGCCAGCGCGTCGCGCGGGCGGCCGAGCGCGAGGTACGCCTTCGCCAGCTCGGCGTTCGTCCGCGTCCACCCCGCCGGCCCGTAGAGCGCGCTCTGGAAGCGCTCGGCCCCCTCCTCGTAGCGCCCGCCCTGCATCGCGACCAGCCCGCGCACGTGCTCGTGCAGCCGCCAGTCGCGGCCGTAGTAGCTGCGGCTCCCCGCCACCTCCAGCGTGTCGGCGAGCGCGCGCAGGCGCAGCGTGTCCCCCTGCCCCGCGATCGCGTCGGCCAGCAGGGCGTGGTGCCAGGTGAAGGCCCGCGCCGTGCCGCCGAGCAGCGGGAACTGCACCCGCTCGCCGGGCCGGCCGTGCGTCACGCGCTCGTACATCGCCGACGCGCTGTCGTAGGCGCCCAGCCGGCCTAACGAGTTCGCCTCCATCAGCCGCAGCGGCGCCGAGCCGGGGTCGGCGGCGAGCGCCATCTCCACCCACCGGTTCGACGCCCGCAGCCGCCCGCGCTCGCGGTCGAGCAGGGCGCGGATGTCGTACGCCTCCACCCGCAGCGGCGCCGCGGTCCAGGTCGCGAGCGCGGAGTCCACCGCCTCGAAGCGGCGCGCCATGAGCAGGAGCCGCGCGTAGCTGACGAGGTACGTCCCCTCGCCGCCCGAGACCACGATCGCGCGCCGGGCCGCCGCGAGCGCGTCGTCGAAGCGCCCGCGGTTGCCGAGGACCGTCGCCAGCGTGCCCCAGGCCGCCGGCGCCTCGGGCTGCACCTCCACCCACCGCCGCATCGAGCGCTCGGCGCCGTCCCAGTCGCCGCGCAGCTGGCGCACGCCGCCCAGCCCGCCGTAGTACGCGCAGGCCACGCACGGCCCGTTGCCGGCGCGGATGCCGAGCGAGTCGAGCGCGAGCAGCCGCTCCAGCACCTTCTCGGCGTCCGCCCAGCGCGCGTGCATCGTGTAGAAGGTGGCGAGCAGGCCGATGGCCCGCGGGTCGCGCGGGTAGCGCTCCACCAGCTGCAGCGCCCGCGCCTCGCTCCGCGCGTGCTCGCCGTTGTAGTAGGCCACCCACGCCTCGGCGGTCAGCCGGTCCCACTCGCTGCTGCGGCTCTCGTTCTTGCGCAGCGCGTCGTGCAGCCGCGGCACGAGCTCGGTCTCGTTTCCGTTGACCGCCATCTCCAGCCGGCGCTGGAGGGCGGCGACGAAGCCCGAGTCGAGCGCGATCGCCGCGTCCACCTCGCGCACCGACTCGTTGAAGCGCCCCTCCTCCCCGGCCTGCAGCGAGCGCATGAAGTGCTGGTAGGCCTCGACGTTCGGCGTCTCGACGCCGGCGAGCTGCGGCCCGCTCCCGCCGGCGCCGCCCGCGGCGAGCAGCCGCGCCGCCGCCTTGTCGGCCAGCGCGATCGCGTCCGGGGCGGCCAGGGCGTCGAGGCTGACCGGCTTCCCGGTCGCCACGTCGTAGACGCTCAGGTCGAGGATCAGCCCCGACTGGTTGCGCGTGATGTTCCCCGCCGCCACCACCGACGCGCCGGTGCGCTTGCCGATCTCGACGATGTCCTCGGCGGTCAGCCGCGACGCGTCGTCGCGCCCCGAGCGTACGCGCACCGCGCGCACCTGCGTCGGCGGCACCACCTCGACCGCCGAGGAGTGGAAGAGCTTCGCGGCGATCATCTGCGGCAGCCCGTCGCCCAGCCAGGCGAGCGACGTGTCGGTGCTCGCCACCCAGATCGACGCGACGGCGAGCGTCGGCTTGACCCCAGCGTCCGCGCGCGGGCCGGGCGAGCCGCCAGCGCCGCCACTCCCGCCGCCGCCCGCGGCCATGACGAACATGATCACGGCCAGGATGAGCCCCGCCGCGCTCCCCAGCAGCGTGTAGCCGATGCGCTGCCTGATCCGCCGCTTCCGCCGCAGGGGGACCGGAAGCGTATCCGTATAGGACGGGAACTGCTCGGAGCGTCGCTGCGGCGGTGGGGCCGGGGCCGGAGCCGCCGGCGTGTACATCACGAGCGGCGGCGGCGCCGGAGTGTCGCGAGACTGCGACTCGGCGGGCGTGGCCCTGGCCACCGCCGGGTCCGTGCTCCGCGCCAACACTGTGGCCGACTCGGTCGTGGTCGTGGAGGACAGCGCGGCGGCCGCCGCCGCCGAGTCCCGCACCACGATGCCCCCGGGCGTCGGGTGCCGGACGCCGGCGGCGTCGCTGCTCGTGCGCATCGGGGACGCGGGCAGCGTGGACAGGTCGGGCGACGGGGGCGCGTCCGGCGGTGCCGAGGCAGCGAGTCGGCCGGCGATGTCGTGCGCGAGCGAGACCACCACGCCCTCGGGCGCCGTGTCGAACTCGCGCGCGAGCCGGCGGCGCAGGCTCTCGTACGCGTTCAGCGCCTGCTGGTCCGCCTCCCGGGTGCCCGGCGCCTTGAGCGCGTTGAGCTGGTAGAGCGCGGCGTCGCTCGACATCGGTGCGGCATCGAGCCAGCGCTGCGCCAGCGCCGCGCACTCGTCCCACCGCCGCGTCCGGGCGAGCAGCGCGCACTGCTTGTCGCACGACTGCAGGAAGAGCGTGTGCAGCCGCCCGCGCTCGCGCTCGGCGAAGTGCTCCCATCGCGGCGAGCTGCCCACGTGGACGCCGTCGAGGAACTGGCCGCGGTAGAGCGAGACGGCGGTCTCGTACTCCCGCTCGGCGACCGCCTCGGCGAACTCCTGCGCGTCCACCGAGAGCAGCGCCTCGCCGTCCAGCGCCACCTCGGTGCGGCGGGTGGCGATGGCGTCGCGCCCGAGCACCCGCCGCAGATGGCTCAGCGTGTCGCTGAGCGAGTGCCGCGCGCGCTCCTCGTCCTGGTCCCCCCAGAACATGTCGACCAGGAAGTCCCGCGACAGCGGCTGCTTCGACAGCGCCAGCACGGCGAGCAGCGCCAGCTTCCGGCGGCGCTTTCCGAGCGACTCCTCCTCCGCCCCGAGCGGGGTGATGAGGGCGAGCCTGCCCAGGGTGATCAGGCGAAAGCTATTGGGCGGACGAAGGACCATCGATGGAACAGCTCCAACAGGGGGGGAAAGCCGGCCCCCATAATAGCACGGCACCTCCGTTTCGTCACGATGGAAGTTCTTCTCCGCCAATCTGTTGATGTGTTGAGGAAGGGGTGAAGTCGATCCGTATTGTTCCCGCGTCCTCGCTGCTGCGCCTCCCGGGCTGCCCCAGAGCGAAGCCGGGCACCGTTCGCCCGGGCGGTGCGCGCGAACAGCGGTACCCGAAGTTCCAGAGCACCACCCCTTCTTGGACGCGAGAGGAAGCCATGCAATCCATATTTTCCACGCTCGGTGTGACGTCGTGGGTCCGGTCCCAGTTCCCCGGGCTCACGGCCGTCCTGCTCGTTCTCTCCCTGACCGGCCCGCTGACTGCGTGCGGCGGAAGTGACAAGCAGCCCACGGATCCGGGTGGACCGAACCACAACCCGACCTCGGCGGCGGTGTTCGACGGCAACAACCAGGAGGCGGCGCCGAGCGCCGTCGTCACGACGCCGCCCTCGGTGGTCGTGAAGGACGAAGGCGGCAGCCCGGTGGCGGGCGTCAGTGTGACCTTCGACGTGACGGCCGGCGGCGGGAGCGTGACGGGCGCGTCGGCGACGACCAACTCGCAGGGCGTGGCGCGCGTCGGGAGCTGGACGCTCGGCGCGACGGCGGGGGCGAACAAGCTCACCGCGACGGTTTCCGGCCTCGCGCCGAAGGTGAGCTTCACCGCGACAGCCAAGCAGGCAGGCGGGCTCCGCAAGTGGACGGTGATGGTCTACATGGCGGCCGACAACGACCTGGCCGTCCCCGGCATCCTCGACATCGACGAGATGGAGGCGGCGGGGGTGAGCCAGGACGTGCAGGTGGTGGTGCAGGCCGAGTTCAACCCGACCGCGATCAAGCAGGTCAACAACTGCGACTACCGCTGCTTCAACCGCCCGAACTGGAACACCTTCCGTTACGCCATCACCGGCGCCGGCCAGAACGTGAACGGCCCGAACGGCGCGGCGACCGACATCGGCAACCGGAACATGACCGACCCGGCCGAGCTGAAGCAGTTCATCCAGTGGGCGCAGCAGACGTACCCCGCCGAGCACTACGCGGTGATCCTGTGGAACCACGGCGGCGGCTACACGGGGCTGCTCCAGGACATCACCTCCGCCGGCTCGCACCTCATGTCGATGGCGGACCTGAAGACGGCGCTCGCGACCGCCGGCGCGCAGATCGACCTGATGGGCTTCGACATGTGCCTCATGGGCGGCTACGAGACGCTGGCGATGCTGAAGGGGTACGCCGACTACGTGGTGTTCTCGGAAGAGGTCGTCCCGGGCGAGGGCTTTCCTTATAAGGAAGTGCTGACAGCGTTCAAGCAGAACGCGGCGGCGGGGACGCGCACGATCGCGGCGTCGATCGTCGACCGCTTCCACGCCAGCTACAGCACGCCGAACAACAAGGCGTCGACGACGATCTCGGCGTTCGACATGAACGGCTTCGTGATCTTCGAGTTCGCCCTGAACGCGCTGGGGACGGCGCTCGCCGGGAGCGTGGGGACGATCGGCAACGACGTCGGCGCGGCGGCCGCGGCGAGCCAGAAGTACACCTACCCGGAGCTCACCGACATCGTGGATTTCGTGGACCACCTGCGGGCGCGCACGACCGACGCCACGCTTCGGGCCAGGCTGGACGCGGTGAAGGCGGTCCTGACCGCTGACGCGTTCCGGATCGGCAGCAAGGCGCGCAAGGGCTCGGGGAGGGACGCCGCCGACGTGTCGCGCTCGACCGGGCTGCACATCGTCCTGCCGAGCGGGCAGGGGAACGACCGGCTGTCGGAGTCCGGCCCGCGGAGCCTGGCCGCGTACCAGGCGCTCTACCCGGACGGCGCATGGACCAGCTTCCTGACCGCCTGGCTGGGCGGGCGCGCGGCCGAGCCGGTGACCGACTTCGGCGAACACATCTTCCAGACCATGCTGGTGTGGGAGCCCTCGGCGATCGACCACGGCGTGGACGTGGACTACCTGATCATGGAGCCGGACGGCACGCTGTACATGCCGGCGATCGGCTCGGTCACGCCTAACGGCACCTTCAGCGACGACTCGTACAACTCCGGCACCAACTGGGAGGGGTACACGATGAACCGCGTCGTGCGGAACGGGACGTACAAGTTCTACGCGTTCCTGTGGGCCGACCCCGATGACGTGCGCCCCGCCTACGACCTGAAGTTCCGCTTCGGCTTCGACACCGACTTCACCTGGCTCTTCCCGACCGAGACGCGGCGGCTGTCCAAGGTGCGCCCGGTGGCGAACGACCCGAACGCCACGTGGGACAAGGTCAAGGACAGCCTGTACACCGACCTGCGCTTCCTCGCCGGCCTGGCGGTCGGCCCGCAGCAGCCGGGGGTGCAGCAGCAGCAGCAGCAGCAGGCCGGCGTGATGGCCGCGCGCGCCGCCGGCGCCCGCGGCGGGAGCGCGGTGTCGGTCACGACGGCAGACGACGGGCGCCACCCGACGGCGGCGCAGCTGGCCACCGTGCAGCGCGTGGCGGCGGCAGCCCACGCCCGGATGCGCGCGGCGGGCGCGGCGGGGCCGCGCGCCGGCCGCGGGCAGCGCGCCGCGACGCTCGAGCTGCCGGCGCCGGCGGCCGGGAGGGTTCTCTGATGCTCCGTCGCCACTCCCGGGCGGCCGCGGCCGCGCTGTTCGCCGCCGCGGCCGCGCTGAGCGCGTGCAAGCCGAAGCCGAAGGAGGACACGGTGGGCGCCCTGCCGGCGCCCGCCCCGGCCCCGGCCGCCTCGGCGCCCGCGGCCACGCCGGCGGCCACGCCGGCGGCGGCCGACAGTGCCCGGCGCGGCGGCGGGGACTCCGCGCCGGCGCCGCACCTGCACCCGACCATCATCGGCGCGCCTAACGTGGGACTGTCCGAGGTCGCCGGCTCGGGCGCGTACGTCGGGCAGCGGGTGCACGTCACCGGCCGCTGCCTGGGCTACTCCAACCCGACGACGCTGGGGCCGCCGCCGCTCACGCGCAGCGACTGGCAGCTCCAGGGCGCGGGGGTGGCGATCTTCGTCAGCGGCCCGCTCCCCGGCGGCTGCTCGGCCACCGAGGGGAGCTCGGCCCCGATCACCATTCTCGCCCGCGTCGCCGAGGACACGCTGCCGGCGCTGGGGAAGATGCCGGGGACGCCGAGGAGGTATCTGGTGTTGATTCGGGAGTAGGGAGAGATCTCGGGGGGGGACGGCGAACGGCGAGTTGTCGGTTGTCAGTTGAAGTCCGCAGTTGCCGGTAGGGGCGAGGCATGCCTCGCCCCCTGCGCATCCCGGATGCCTGGCTACCGGCAACTGCGGACTTCAACTGACAACCGGCAACTGCTCGCCGTCCGCCCTTACGCTCTCCCCACCCGAGATTTATCTTAACACTGAGATGAAGCGCCCTCCCGCCCCCGACCGCCCCGCGAAGCGTAAGGCAGACCCCGCCCCGGACGCCGCCGCGGCGCCCGCCCTCAAGCTCTGGGTGGTGCTCGCGCGCGCGTACGCGTCGGTGTCGCGGCACGTCGAGGCCGACATCGCGCGGCACGGGCTCACGGTCGCCGAGTTCGGGATCCTCGAGGTGCTGTACCACAAGGGGCCGCTGCTGCTGGGCGAGATCCAGCGGAAGGTGCTCGTGTCGAGCGGCGGCGTCACCTACCTGGTGGACCGGCTCACCGACAAGGGGTACGTCGAGCGGCAGGAGTGCCCCGAGGACCGGCGCGCCCGCTACGCCGTGCTGACCCCCAAGGGCGAGGCCTTCATCCGCGGCATCTTCCCGGACCACGCCCGCAGCATCGCGCGCGCGTGCTCGGGGCTGAGCCGCGGCGAGCAGGCGCAGGCGGCGGAGCTGCTGCGCACGCTCGGGCTCGCGGCCGCGGAGACGCCGCCGGCGGGCGACGCGCCGTAGCGGCCGGCGGCGCGTCTCGTCAGGCGGTCGCGGCGTTTCGTCCACCCGCCGGCGCCGCTCGTCAAAGGACCGGCGACTCGGGGGCGCGGGGCGCGTAGCGTGGCGGCCGCCGCTCCTCGCCCACCCGCGCCCCGAGTCCGCCATGCGCCGCGTCGTCGCCCCGGTCCCCGCGCTGTCCGCGCTGTCCGCGCTGTCCGCGCTGTCCCTGCTCTTCGCCACCGCCGCGGCCGCGCAGTGGCCGCCCGAGCGCCTGAAGAACGTGAAGGTCCTGCCCTCCGACATCCCGATCCGCGCGCTGGTGGACACCATGGCCGGCTTCACGCGCGCGCTCGGCGTGCGGTGCACGTACTGCCACGTGGGGCAGGAGGGCGACCCGCTGGAGAAGTACGACTTCCCCTCGGACGAGAAGCCGGAGAAGGTGAAGGCGCGCGAGATGCTCCGCATGGTCGGCGCGATCAACGGCGAGCACCTGGCGAAGCTCGACCGGCGGCGCGAGCCGCGCATCGTCGTGACCTGCGCGACCTGCCATCGCGGCGTGACCGAGCCGCGGCCGGTGCAGCAGCTCGTCCTCTCGGCGTACGACGCCGGCGGCGCCGACTCCGCCGAGGCGCTCTACCGCGCGCTGCGGCAGCGCTACTACGGCCGCGCCGCCTACGACTTCGGCGACGTCCCGCTGACGGCCGTCGCGGCGGCGCTCCGCGCGCGCAACCGGCCGGCGGACGCGGTGCGCTTCTACCTGCTCAACACCGAGCTGGCGCCGACGTCGGGCTTCGCCTTCCGGCAGGCGGCGGAGGGCCAGCTCGCGGTGGGTGACACGGCCGGCGCGGTGGCGAGCCTCGAGCGGGCGCTCGCCATCAACGCGAACGACCCGCAGGCGAAGCAGGCGCTCGACCGCCTCCGCCCGCCGCGCGAATGAGCTTTGGGGCATTCGGTTGACGTCAGGGGTACGGACCGACGCGAGCGACCGCCGTGAGCCGCTGGGCGCGGCCCGCGGCCTCGGCGTGATTTGCCAATTCCCGCCGTAGCCCACAGCTTGGAAAAAACCCCTCGGCTGCATTTCGCTACCCGTCGCTACCCGCTCCGGTGACCGCGCACCCCGCGCGGCTGGGAGGCACCATGCGATTCAGCTTCCGCCTCGGCGCCGCCGCCCTCGTGGCCGCGTGTCCGCTCGACCTGACGTCCTGCAGCCGCGCCGCCACCCCCGGTACAACGGCAACCGCCACCTACGCCAGCTCGGCTCCGGAGCACCTCGCCGCCGACACCCCGAAGCAGACCGTCGCAGGGGCCACCTTCGTCGCGCCCGCCGACTGGACCGTCCTGGTGCGCGGCCCCGCCACCGTCCTCACGACGCCCGAGGGCGATTCCCGGGTCGCGCTCGTGGATGTGCGCGCCCCCAGCGCCGACTCGGCCGTGTCGCTCGCCTGGGCCGCGTACATGCCCGACCACCGGTGGCCGCTCAAGGTCGTCACCCCCGCGCCCGACAGAGAAGGATGGTCCGACCGGCGCGGCTACAGCTACCAGACATCACCTGACGAGCGGCGAGGCGTCGGCGCGCTCGCCCAGCGCGCCGGCGACGTGTGGACCGTCGCCATCTACGACATGAGCGACGCCACTGGCGAGAAGCGCGGCGCCGCCGTGCAGCTCATCTTCGACCGGCTGCTGCCCCGGGGGGTCACACGGGAGTCGTTCGCCGATAGGAAGGCCGCCACCCTCGACGCCGCGCGACTGGCGAAGCTCACGGCGTTCATCGAGCAAGCCATGAAGGAGCTCGGCGTCCCAGGCGTGGCCGTGGGGCTCGTCCAGAACGGCCACGTCGTCTACGCCGACGGGTTCGGCGTCCGCGAGCTCGGCAGCCCGGAGCGGCCCGACGGAAATACGCTGTTCATGATCGCGTCGAACACCAAGGCGCTGACCACGCTGATGCTGGGCAAGCTCGTCGATGCGCAGCGATTCGGCTGGGAGACGCCCGTCACCTCGCTCCTGCCCTCGTTCAAGCTGGGTGACACGGCCACCACCCGGCAGGTGCTGGTGAAGCACCTCATCTGCGCCTGCACTGGGCTGCCGCGGCAGGACCTCGAGTGGCTGTTCGAGTTCAAGCACGCCACCCCCGAGTCCGCGCTCCGGGCCCTCGGCACGATGCAGCCCACCAGCAAGTTCGGGGAGATGTTCCAGTACTCGAACCCGATGGCCGCCGCGGCCGGCTACGCCGGCGGCCACGTGGCCTTCCCCGCGCTCGAGCTGGGCGCCGCCTACGACGAGGCCATGCGCACGCTCGTCTTCCAGCCGCTGGGCATGACGTCCACGACCTTCGACTACGCCAGGGCGCTCTCGGGGACCCACGCGTCGCCGCACTCGCCCGACATCGACGGCAAGCCCACCATCGCCGCGATGGATGTCAACTACTCCATCATCCCCGTCCGCCCCGCCGGGGCCGCGTGGAGCAGCGTGCGCGACATGCTCGGGTACGTCGCCATGGAGCTCGCCGAGGGGAAGCTGCCCGACGGCACGCAGTACGTCAGCCGGGAGACGCTCCTCGCCCGCCGCGCGCGGCAGGTGGCCATCGGGAGGGAGGCCACCTACGGCATGGGTCTCATGGTGGACACCAGGTACGGGACGCCCGTGGTGCACCACGGCGGCGACATGATCGGGTTCCACAGCGACATGATGTGGCTGCCGGAGCACGGCGTGGGCGCCGTGGTGCTCACCAACGGCAACCCGGGCTGGGTGCTTCGCGACATCTTCCAGCGCAAGCTCCTGGAGGTGCTCTTCGACGGCCGCGACGAGGCCGAGGCCGACGCGGCGTCGCAGGCGAAGAGCTACTACGCCCAGCTCGCCGCCGAGCGGAAGCTCCTCACCGTCCCGGCCGACGCCGCCGAGTCCGCGAAGCTCGCCGGCCACTTCCACAACGACGCGCTGGGCGACATCGAGGTGCGCCGCGAGGGCGGCCGCACCGTGTTCGACTTCGGCGAGTTCCGCAGCGAGGTCGCGTCGCGGAAAAATCCCGACGGCTCGATCTCGCTCATCACCATCGCCCCCGGCATCCAGGGCTTCGAGTTCGTGGTGAGCGGGGGGACCGGGAAGCGCCTCACGATTCGGGACGCGCAGCACGAGTACGTGTTCATCGGGTCCTGACGCCAGAGCCGCTCGTTCTCCACGGACCGCTCTGGTTGGCAGCCCCAGGGCGACACATCTTCTAGCGAGGCGTCGCCGGCGGCCGGAACAACGCGTCGTCGACCGGAACGTTTCGCCGGATTTCCAAGATCGTGCGCGTCGTTGTCGAGTACGGAGCGCCGTCGGAGATCCGTACCCGAAAGGGCATTTGCACGCCGTTCACATCGCGATAGTCGTCGTAGTCGACCTGCTCTTCGAGCGGGAGGAGGAGCGTCTCGGTCGTCGTGATCTCCCGCCGCAGGAGGCCCGTGACGACGTCGAAGTACGACCACCGCGCGGTGACGGAGTCGAAATTTCCCTGCAGGACGTAGGCGTCGCGGTCGTCGACGCGTCCGATCCCGACGGTCCGAAGGTCGGGCGGCTGCGCTTTCACCGGGCGATACCGCATCGCGATTCGCCGCACCCGCGCGACGTCCGCGGGCAATGAGAGTCGCTGGACCCTGTCGCTCGTGGCGACCCAGGCGACCCCGCCGTCCAGCCCCTGATTCGTCGTGGCCTCCGACGTCGTCAGCACGATACGATAGCGATCGGGTTCGGCCACGGTGATCTCGAACTTCCCGTATCGGCCTTCCGGGCGATCGTCCCATCCCCGAATGCTCGTGCCGGTGCCGGGAGCGGGCGCGTCGCCTCGGCCGACCGCAGCGACGTACGCGGCCCAGACACGATCCGCCGAGGGGAGCGGTGTCGGAGCCGGCGTTCTTGCACCGCCCGGGTCCGGCGGCGGCGGGAGCGGCGGGAGGCGTGAGGGCTGCGTTGCGCCGCGATGGCACGTATAGCACGTGACCTTCGCCTCGCCTTTGAAGCGCGACGCATTCAGCTCGACGACCATCTTCATCATGTCGCGAGCCCGGCGCTTCGACGGCTTGTCATCACTGTCCCACACCCAGCCGCCGACGTTCGACGGAGTCCGGGAGAGATCCGGGTTGGCCTGGACGTGACAGTGATCGCACCGCACACCCAGGGACGCGGCGACGAGATTCATCACGGGAAAGAGCTGCGCCTCGGGAAGCGACTGCAGCACCTCGAGCTTCGGCCGCGTGGCGCCGGCCGAGCCGGGCTGTCGCGTCGCGGCCTGCGCGGAGGCCTGCGCAGAGGCCTGCGCCGCGGCGGCAGCGGGGAGGACGAGCGACAGAACGCGCCAATTACAGGACATGCGGGCGGGAGTCAGTCAGCATTGACCATCGGGGCTGGAGTGCGTACGGTCAACAGTATCGTTCCTCGAGGACCGCGAGGCTTGAACGAATCCAACACGGAGCGAGTATTGGGGCCATGAGGCCGTCTCCGCGAATTCGACAGACCATGAACCCGTCCGAGGTCTTACTGGAGACGCACGTGGCCGGCAGCACGGTGACGGTCGTGCGCTATGCCCCGTTCCAGGAGATCCGCCCGCACGCACACGACGAGGAAGGACTCACCATCGTGCTTCGTGGGACCTTTCTCGAAGAGGCGCGGCATCGCACCATGATCGCGGACGCCGGATCGGTGGCGACGCGACCGTACGGCCTGCGGCACACCAACCGCTTCGGGCCCCACGGCGCGGTGATCCTTGCGGTCATCCCCGATCGCGATCGCTTCGCCGAGCCGATTCGTGAATGGGGCTGGGCCGAGATCCCCCTGGCGTTCCGCGCGGGGCTGCGGCTCATCGCGCGCGAGGAGGATGCGCTGGCGGACTTGCTGGCGACGCTGGGTCCGAGACAGCGCCCGGACAGGGCCGTCGTCGCGCGCGCGCGACGGCTGCTCGGCGACGTCGAGGCACGACCCTCGGTTTCGGCGCTCGCGCAGACGATGGAGGTCCATCCGGTGCATCTCGCGCGGCAGTTTCGACAGGCGTACGGCCTGTCGCCGCGCGACTATCTCACGCTTCAGATGGTGAAGCGCGCGACCACCGCGATTCTCGGTACCACCGCGCCGTTGACGCAAATCGCCCACGACTGTGGGTTCGCCGATCACAGCCACATGTGCCGCGCGTTCAGACGCGTCGCGGGCTGGAGCCCTTCTCGACTGAGGGCGTCGTGAGTGCCCGCCCTCCTATGTAGTGAACCACGTCGCGGGCGCTTGCCAGATAGCGTCCGGCAACGTGGAGACGTGGCGATTCCAGTTGCTACCATCAGCCGCACACCAGCAGCGGAGCACACATGCGCAGACCGGCCTCGCTTTCCATCGCTCTACTCTTCGCATCGACCGCATGGGCGCAGTCACCCGCAGCACCGGCCCGGCTCTCCGTCCACTGGGAGGAGCTGACGGCAGCTGACTTCCGCGATGCCATCACGCGCGCGCAGGGCACGTGCCTGCTCCCCTTCGGCATCATGGAGAAGCACGGGCCACACCTCCCACTCGGCAACGACCTGCTCAACGTGCGTTACGCCGCGCTCAACGCCGCCCAGCAGGAA
>DATFPD010000249.1:0-3558 GCA_035265005.1 Gemmatimonadaceae bacterium
GCAGGGCGACTGGCAGGTCGCGCGCAAGACCGCCGACTGGCAGCAGGTCATCAAGCTCGCCGGCGACGTCCTGGCCAACAAATCCAAGGACCTCCAGATCGCCGCCTGGCTCACCGAGGCGTCGCTCCGCAAGGACGGCTACGGCGGACTCCGCGACGGCCTGGCGCTGCTCCGGCAGCTCGTCGAGCAGTTCTGGGACGGGCTCTACCCGGAGCTGGAGGACGGCGACGCCGAGCTGCGCGCCGCGCCGCTCCAGTGGGTCGGGCTGCGCCTGGAGCTGCCGGCCAAGCAGGTGCCGCTGAACCGCGCCGGCCACACCCTGCTCCAGTACCGCGAGTCGCGGATGATCCCCACCGAGGGGGAGGCCGCGGAGGACGAGGGGAAGCAGGCGACCCGCGCCAGGGCCGCCGCCGACGGGAAGCTCCTCCCCGAGGAGTTCGACAAGTCGTTCGACGGCACGCCGAAGCCGTGGTACCGGGCGCTCGCCGCCGATGTCGAGAGCGCCCTGGCCGAGCTGAAGGCGCTCGACGAGGCCGGCGCCGCGAAGTTCGGCGACCTCGCGCCGTCGTACGCCCGGCTGCGCGGCGCGCTGGAGGAGGTGCAGCAGGCCGTTAGGCAGCTCCTCAAGCGCAAGCTGGAGCAGGACCCCGACCCGATCGTGGCGCCCCCCGCGGACGCCGGCGCCACCGCGCCCGCCGACGCCATGGCCGCCGCGCCGGCCGTGAGCGGCGCCGCGGGCGGCGGCGCCATCGCCGCCGAGCCGGTCTCGCGCGACGACGCGGCCGCGCGGGTGCTCGCCGCCGCGCGCTTCCTGCGCCGCTCGGAGCCGCGCAACCCGGCCAGCTACCTCATGCTCCGCGGCTTCCGGTGGGGCGAGCTCCGCGCCACCGGCAGCACCCCCGACCCGAAGCTCCTGGAGGCGCCGCCGACGCACGTCCGCACGCAGCTCAAGGGGCTGCTGCTCGACAAGAAGTGGCCCGAGCTGCTGGAGCTCGCCGAGACCGTGATGGGCACGCCGCAGGGGCGCGGCTGGCTCGACCTTCAGCGCTACGCCCTCACCGCCTGCGACGGGCTGGGGAGCGACCTGCACTTCGTCGCCGCGGCGGTCCGCGCCGAGCTGCGCGCCCTGCTGGTCGACATGCCGGTGCTCCTCGACATGACGATGATGGACGACACGCCGACCGCGAACGCCGAGACGCGCGCCTGGCTGCGCGACTCGGTGCTGCGCGGCGGCGCCTCCCCCGGCGGGGGCGACGCGGGCGACGCCGCGGCGGGGGACGGCGGCGGCGCCTCGCGCCTGGCCGGCGCCCTCAGCGCCGCCGGCGACGACGGCGACCGCTTCCGGTCCTCCGACGCCTACGAGCGCGCGATGGCCGAGGTCCGCTCGGGGCGCACCCAGCGCGCCATCGAGCTGCTGATGCACGAGCTGGCGCGCGAGAAGAGCCGCCGCGGCCGATTCCTCCGCCAGACGCAGATCGCCGGCGTGATGGTGGACGCCGGGCTGCACGCGGTGGCGCTGCCGATGCTCGAGGAGCTGATCGGGCAGCTGGACGCGTTCAAGCTGGAGGACTGGGAGACCGGCGACGTCGTCGCCCGGCCGCTCGCCCTTCTGTACCGCTGCCTGACGAGCGTCGAGGGGGACCCCGCGGTGCGCCAGACGCTCTACCTCCGCATCTGCCGCCTCGACCCGCTGGCGGCGATCGGCTTCGCGCAGCAGTAGCGACGGCGAGACGACGACGCCCCCTACCCCCCATGGCCCGCACCGAGATCGAGCGCAGCGTCAGGCAGCCGCTGCTGGACCGGCTGACCGACGACGCCCCGGGACTCGGGGACCCGCCGTCGAGCTGGGCGGAGTCGGTGCGGCAGTTCAAGGCGTCCGTGCGCCGGGACCTCGAGTGGCTCCTCAACACCCGGCGCATCCCGGAGCCGGTCCCCGAGGGACTCGTCGAGCTGCGCCGCTCGCTCTACGCGTACGGGCTCCCCGACATCACCTCCCTCAGCCGCGACTCGGCGTCCGACCGCACGCTGCTCCTGCGGCAGGTGGCGGAGGCGATCGGCGTCTTCGAGCCGCGCCTGGGCAACGTGAAGGTCTCGCTGGTCGAGACGGACGGGGCCGGCCACCGGCGCGAGCTGCGCTTCCTGATCGAGGGCGTGCTGCGCCTCGACCCGAACCCCGAGCACGTGGTCTTCGACACGGTGCTCGAGCTCTCGAGCGGCGAGTACGACGTGACCGGTGCCGGCGGTGCGTGACGAGCTGCTGAACTACTACGAGCGCGAGCTGGCGTACCTCCGCCGGCTGGGCGCCGAGTTCGCCGAGAAGTACCCGAAGGTCGCCGGCCGGCTGCTGCTCGAGCCGACGAAGAGCGAGGACCCGCACGTCGAGCGCCTGCTGGAGGGCTTCGCCTTCCTCGCCGCGCGCGTCCACCTCAAGCTGGACGACGAGTTCTCGCAGGTCAGCGAGGCGCTGCTCGACGTCATGTACCCGCACTACCTGCGCCCGCTGCCGTCGATGTCGCTGGTCGAGTTCCACCTCGACCCCGCGCTCGGCAAGCTGCCGGCGGGCGTGCGGATCCCGCGCGACGCGACGCTCTACTCGCGCCCCGTGGGCGGCGTGCCGTGCCGATTCCGCACCTGCTACGACACCATGCTCTGGCCGGTGACCGTCGCCGCGGCGGAGTGGCTGACGCCGGACCGGCTGCGCCCGGCCGTCCGCGCCCCGGACGCGGTCGCGGCGCTGCGCCTCGAGCTGCGCTGCCTCCCCGGGCTCACCTTCTCGCAGCTCAAGCTCGACACCCTGCGGCTGCACATCAGCGCCGAGTCCGCGCTCGCCACCACGCTCTACGAGCTGCTCGGCAACAACTGCGTGCGCGTGATGATGCGCGAGCCGGCGGCGGCGCCCCCCCCGCCCCCGGGGGCGGGGGGGGGCGCGCGCCCCGCGGCGCAGAAGTCGATCACCCTGCCGCCGTCGGTGCTGCGACCGGTAGGCTTCGCGCCCGACGAGGGGATGCTGCCGTTCGCCGGCCGGTCGTTCCTGGCGTACCGGCTGCTCCAGGAGTACTTCACCTTCCCGGAGAAGTTTCTCTTCTTCGACGTCGCGGGGTTCGACCGGGCGCGCGCGGCGGGGTTCGGCGCGGCGATGGAGGTGGTGCTCCTCATCTCGCCGTTCGAGCGCACCGAGCGCCGCCCGATGCTCGAGGCCGGGGTCAACGCGCGCACCTTCCGCCCCGGCTGCTCGCCGGTGGTGAACCTCTTCAAGCAGACGTCGGAGCCGATCCTGCTGAACCAGCGGACGCCGGAGTACCTCATCGTCCCCGACGCCCGCCGCCGCCTGACGACGGAGATCTTCTCGGTCGACGACGTGGTGGGGATCATGCCCGGCACCTCCGAGCCGGTGCGCTTCGGGCCGTTCCACGCCCGCGCGCGCGGGGAGCAGCGGGCGGTCGCGGCGGGCGCCGCCGGTGGGGGCGCGTACTGGTACGCGGCGCGCCGCTTCAGCGGGTGGCGCACGGACACCGGCACCGACGTCTTCCTCGCCCTCGTCGACCGCACCGGGCGGCC
>DATFPD010000250.1:0-2076 GCA_035265005.1 Gemmatimonadaceae bacterium
CGCGGTCGCGATCCTCGCCGAGCTCGGGGACACGCGCCGCTTTAGCTCATCGCGCCAGGCAGTCCGCTACGCCGGCCTGGACATCACGGTCCATCAGTCCGACCAGCGCCGCTCGCCCGGACATCTCGCCCGCCAAGGACCGCCCGCGTTGCGCTGGGCGCTCTACGAAGCCGCCCAGGCCGCGCGGCGGCCCGGCAGCCCCGACCGCGCCTACTACGACCAGGCCGCCGAACGCCTCGGCGGCAACCGCGCCTGCCTCGCACTCGCACGCAAACTGCTCAAGCGCAGCTTCCACACGCTGCGCGAACTCGGCGATCAAGCCCTTCAGCCCGCCTGACCACGGCGCTCGGTGCGCGCGCAGCCCTTCCTCACCCGATGCCCCGCGGCCCGCTCCCCGCATGCTGCTGCCGCCGCCTGCCAGCGGACGGCCTCCAAAGACCGAGCGGCCGCAACGCGTCACCCCGCGGGAACACCCCATCAACCATCACGTCACCGACCCCGAACACAGGGTCGCGGACCGAGATAAGCCCGGGCGCCCGCACGCACCGCACCCGCCCCGACCACCGCGCCCACGACCCACCACGTTCAACGACGGTCACTACCGACGTTGACGCCAAGGACCGGCACAGATAAGCAGCAGCGAGTTCTCCTGCGCGACTACCGACGCCCGGGACGCCGATCGCATGGATGGGAGCAGTCAGCTCGTCGCCGCTGCTTTTCACGGATGCAGGAGCGGCTGGCCGCCGATCGCGCGCCGCCGCGGCTCCTGCCCCTCGTCCATCTCGGGCGTGTGATGCTTGGCTTGCGAGACGCTCGGAAGTAGGTGGAAGCGGCGGTCGAACGCGCGACTGCTGCTTCCGCCGAGGAGAATGAGCCAGCAGTGATGCCGGCCGCTGGTGCTACGCGGGGAGGCGGGGTCGGCGAGAGCACGCTCCTCGACTGTCTGGTGCAGCGGCCGAGGCTTGGGCCGGCCCGGCCGCTTCGCACCTTCGCGTTTCAGGCGATCACCTGGCGCAGCAGATCACGCAGCGGCTTCCGGAGGTTCCTTGCGCGCCGCTCAGCGCACCCACACCTGGTCGAAGAGCACGCCGAACAGCGGGTGGTGCTGGTAGTTGCCGAGCCGCTCGGAGACGAACACCGCACCGCGCCTGTTGACCAGCGGCGCGGCCGGCGCCGAGCGGGCGAGGCGGCGGTAGGCGGCATGCCAGAACGCGTCCGCGTCGGCGCCGCGCGCGTCCGAGGCGGCCCCGATCAGGCCCTCGAACCGCGCGTCGCAGTGCTGCGACAGGTTGGGGTTGTCGGGCCTGCCCGGACGGTAGTTGGCGCAGACGAACGGCGTCGTGAAGTCGGTCGGCGACGGGAAGTCGGCAGCCCAGCCGTCCGTCCCGATCTGCACGCGATCCCGCGCGGCGGCGAGATGGCTGCGGTAGCGGCCGTAGTCGGCGGTCACATGCAAGCGGCTCGGATATCCGAGGCGGTCGAGCAGACGCACGAGGTAGCGGCCGACCCGCACCTTGTCGTCCGGTACGTTCACCGTCACGGTCCGTCCCGCCGTCTGCGAGCGGTCGACGAGCGCGAGCGCGCGCTCGATGTCGGGGCTGCTCCAGATACCGCGGCGCGGGTTGCGCGTGTAGTCGCATTCCGGCGTATAGCCGGGATGCCCCGGCGCGACGAAGTGGCAGGCGGGCGACGCCAGCGGGGCACCGCCCTCCAGTTCGGCGATCAACTCGCGGTCGACCGCGTAGTTGATCGCCCGCCGCACCCGCACGTCGTCGAACGGCGGCTTGTGCACGTTCATCCAGAGGTAGAAGAGCGAAGGGGTCGCGGTCGCGTGCAGTCGCTCCGGGTGGCGGGCGAGGAGCGCCTCGATCTCGCTCGGAGGAACGTTGGAACCGAAGGCGTCCGCCAGTTCGGTCACGTCGAGGTCGCCGCGCTCGGTCGCGGCGAGCCGCGCACCGGCGTCGCTGGAGACCCGCACGACGATCCGGTCGGCGTGCCCGTCCGGGCGGGCATCCTGCGACCAGGACTCGAAGTAGCGATTGCGCGTCAGCTCGACGCCGCGCCTGGGCGCTAAGT
>DATFPD010000251.1:0-6934 GCA_035265005.1 Gemmatimonadaceae bacterium
GCCGTTCGGCGCGTCGCTCTCGCCGGGCGGGAAGTACGTGGTCTACTTCCGCGACGGCCGGTGGTTCGCGCACCCCACTGCCGAGCCGGCGCAGCGGGTGGACCTCACGGCCCGGCTCTCCGGCGTCCGCTTCGAGCAGGAGACGTGGGACCGGCCGAGCGTGCCCGCGTCGTGGGGCGTAGCCGGGTGGACGCCCGGGGACGGCGGCCTGCTGCTCAACACGCGCTACGACCTGTGGGAGGTGGACCCGAGCGGAAAGCGGCCGGCGCGGGTCGTCACCGACTCGGTGGGAACGCGGCTCGGGCTCAGCTTCCGGCTGGTCGACTTCGACCGCGACGACCCGTACGTGGACCCCGCCGCGCCGCAGCTCTTCCGCGTGCTCGACACCCGCACCAAGGCCAGCGGCTTCTGGCGCGACTACGTGCGCGGGGACGTACCGCCGGAGCGGATCGTGATGGGCGACGAGCGCTACGGCACGCCCTCGCGGGCGCGGAACGCCGACAGCTACCTGGTGACGCGCGAGTCCTTCACGCGCTTCCCCGACCTGTGGGCGGGGACGAGGCTCGACAGCCTGACGCGGCTCACCGACGCGAACCCGCAGCAGCGCGACTACAGCTGGGGGAGCGCGCAGCTGGTGAGCTGGCTGAGCGACGACGGGGTCCCGCTCCAGGGGCTGCTGTTCCTGCCGGCGGAATACGAGTCGTCGCGGAAGTACCCGCTGCTGGTCTACTTCTACGAGCAGTACTCGGACGACCTGCACCAGTACCGCGCGCCGTCCGGCCGCAACACGATCAACCCGACCGTCTACACCTCGCTCGGCTACGCGGTGTTCATCCCGGACATCGCCTACACGACCGGCTACCCGGGCCCGAGCGCGCTCAAGTCGGTGGTGCCGGGCGTGCAGTCGCTGATCGCGCGGGGCGTCGTGGACCCCGACGCGGTCGGGATCGCGGGGCAGAGCTGGGGCGGCTACCAGGCCGCGTACATCATCACGCAGACCACGCTCTTCCGCGCCGCCTTCGCCGGCGCGCCGGTGGCGAACATGACCAGCGCGTACGGCGGCATCCGCTGGGAGAGCGGCGTCGCGCGCGCGTTCCAGTACGAGCACGACCAGAGCCGCATCGGCGGCTCGATCTGGCAGTACCCGACGCGGTTCATCGAGAACTCGCCGCTGTTCTACGCCGACCGGGTGCGGACGCCGCTCTTCATCATGTCGAACGACAACGACGGCGCGGTGCCGTGGCAGGAGGGGATCCAGCTCTTCGTCGCCCTGCGCCGCCTCGGGCGCGAGGTGTATCTGATCGACTACAACGGCGACGGCCACAACCCCCGCAAGCGCGCCAACCAGAAGGACGTCGACATGCGGATGCAGCAGTTCTTCGCCCACCACCTGCTCGGCGCCCCGGCCCCCGACTGGATGCGCCGCGGCGTGCCGTTCCTGCGCAAGGGCAGCGACCAGGCGGGTCTGGCTCCGGGTGCGGTTCCGGAACCGTAGCTCCGAATTCCGAGTCGCGAATCGCGATATTGGTTTCCGCGGCGCGAGTTACATTGGTGCCCGTGACATCGGCGATTCGGACGCGCGAGCTGCGCAAGGTCTACACGGGGTCCACCGCGCCCGGCGCCGGTCCCGGACCGCGCGCCACGTCCGGCGCGGCGTCGGCCGGGGGAAGTACCGGCGTGGTGGCGCTCGAGGCGCTCGACCTCGACGTCGGCGAAGGGGAGTTCTTCGGCCTCCTCGGCCCGAACGGCGCGGGGAAGTCGACGACGATAGGCATCCTGACCACGCGCGTGCGGGCGACGTCCGGCACCGCCGAGGTGGCGGGCGCCGACGTCGCGCGGCAGAGCGTGGCGGTGCGGCAGCGGATCGGCGTGGTGCCGCAGCGCCCCAACCCGGACCGCGGGCTGAGCGCGATCGAGAACCTCGTCTTCCACGCCGCCTACTTCGGCATCCCCGGCGGCCCCGCCGAGCGGAGGGCGATCGAGCTGCTGGAGACGATGGGCATCGCGGACAGGGCGCGCGCCAAGGTCGACGAGCTCTCCGGCGGGCAGCAGCAGCGCCTGATGATCGCCCGCGCACTGATCCACGAGCCACGCGTGCTCTTTCTCGACGAGCCGACCGTGGGGCTCGACCCGCAGGCCCGGCTCGCGCTGTGGGACATCCTGCGCGGGCTGCACGCGCAGGGCCGCACGATCGTGATGACGACGCACTACATGGAGGAAGCCGACCAGCTCTGCGAGCGCATCGCGATCGTGGACCGCGGGACGCTGCTGGCGATCGACACGCCCGAAGCGCTCAAGGCGCGCGCGCCCGGCGGCACGCTGGTGGAGCTCGAGCTCGACGCCGACGCCGGCGCCGCGGCCGACGCCGCGCGTGCGCTCCCGGGCGTCACGCGGGCCGAAGGGCGCGGGAGCACGCTGCGCGCGTACTCCGACCGCGGCAGCGAGCTGGTCTCGGAGCTGATCCGCGCGGTGGAGGCGCACGGGCGGCGCGTGCGCAAGATCAACCTCGCCTCGCCCAGCCTGGAGACGCTCTTCATCTCGCTCACGGGGCGGAAGCTCGATTGAGCGTGCGCACCCGGCACAAGACACCTGCACATGACTGAGTCCACGACCGCGAGCGCGACGTCGACGTCGGCGGCGATGCGGAGGGTGACCGGCGCCGCGCCGGCCACCGTGTCGGCGGCGGCGGTGTTCTGGGCGCTGCTTCGGCGGGACGTGCGGGTGGCGCGGCGCGAGCTGCCGTACTTCCTGCTGCGGACGCTGATGCAGCCGGTGCTGTTCATCATCGTCTTCGGCTACCTCATGCCGAAGATGAACTACGTCGGCCGTGGGTACACGACGGCGCTGCTGCCGGGCGTGCTTGCGGTGAGCCTCACGCTGTCCGCCATCCAGTCGGTGGCGCTCCCGCTGGTGGCCGACTTCGGGTGGACGAAGGAGATCGAGGACCGGCTGCTGGCGCCAGTGCCGACCTATCTCATCGCCATGGAGAAGATCGTCGCCGGCGTGCTCCAGGGGCTGATCTCGGCGCTGGTCGTGCTGCCGGTGGCGCGCGTGATCATGGGGCCGGTCGAGGGACTCACCTTCGTCAACGCCGGCGAGCTGGTCGTGGTGACGCTGCTCGGCGCCGCCACGTTCTCGTCGCTCGGGCTGCTCATGGGCACGGCGATCAACCCGCAGCAGATCGGGCTGATGTTCAGCATCATCGTGGCGCCGATGATCTTCTTCGGCTGTGCCTACTACCCATGGCGCGGCCTGGAGGCGGTGCCGGTGATGAAGTACCTGGTCCTCGCCGACCCGCTGACCTACGTCGCCGAGGGGATGCGCGGCGCGCTCACGCCCTCGGTGCCGCACATGAGCTTCGCCGCCGTCCTCGGCGCGCTGGCCGCGTTATGCGCGGCGTTCCTCTTCCTCGGCGTCCGCGCCTTCGAGCGACGCGCGGTCGGATGACGGCGATGTCGCACCCGGTCGAGCGGTTCCTGACGCAGCTCGCGGCGGCGCAGGCCGTCGAGCGCGCCCGACTCCCCGAGCCCACGGCGTTCGCGCTGGGCACGGTGGACGCCGATGGCCAGCCGTCGGTCCGCATGCTGCTGCTCAAGGGCGCCGATGAGCAGGGCTTCGTCTTCTACACGAACTACGAGAGCCGCAAGGGCCGGGAGCTGCTGGCGCACCCGCGGGCGGCGATGTGCTTCCACTGGCAGCCGCTGGAGCTGCAGGTGCGCGTGGAAGGACGCGTCGAGCAGGTGAGCGACGCCGAGGCGGACGCCTACTTCGCCAGCCGCCCGCGCGGCAGCCAGCTCGGTGCCTGGGCGTCGCAGCAGAGCCGCCCGATCGCGCACGAGGGCGACCTCGAGCGCCGCCTCGCCGAGTTCGAGCAGCGCTTCGCCGACCGCCCCGTCCCGCGCCCGCCGCACTGGTCCGGCTTCCGCCTCGTCCCCCACCGGATCGAGTTCTGGAAGGGAATGCCGAGCAGGCTGCATCGCAGGGAGGTGTATGAGCGCGCGGGAGAGGGATGGCGGGAGGAGGTTCTGTACCCCTGAGAAGTGCGAAGCAGGAAATACGAAATACGAAACCGGCTTCGGGATGCTGGAGCAGTTGCCGCCTGGGTAGTGGGTCAGTTTGAGGTAACGGCGACGGCAACAGCGACGGCATTTTGACAGGACGAACTGCGACAGGATGGACAGGATGGTGAACAGGATAGGTGCCCCGGGAGGCGTGGCTTCCCGAGCGGCCCGCATCCTGTTCACCATCCTGTGCATCCTGTCGCCGTTCGTCCTGTCAAAATGCCGTCGCCGTTGCTGCTACTTCAAACTGACCCACTACCTGCCGCCTGGCTGTTCAGCACGGAGCACGCGGAGAGCCGCGGCGGAGCACCCGCCCCGGCTCGCCGGGATGCAGACCCGCCGGCAAAGGCTGTAGTGCACGCTTCCCGAAGCCGGTTTCGTATTTCGTATTTCCTATTTTTTCTCCGGCTCTAGCCCCGCTCTCGCCGCCACCTCTTTCTCGGCGGCGGGGACGCCTGCGTCGGCGGCGGTCTCGAGATCGATCTCGCCGAGCGTGGTCGCGGCGATCCATCCCGCCGCGGCGGCGTGCTTGGCCGCGGCCAGCGTGTCGTCGGTGAGGAGCAGCACGCCGCCCGTGCGGGCGAGGTCCTCGGCGAGCGCGCGGATGGCGCCCACGCGCTGCTCGCTGCGGTCCACGCTGCGGATGTAGGCGACGCGGATGCGGCCGGGGAAGTCGCGGATCACCTGCGCGTAGATCTCCGGGTCCTCCTGCCCGCTGTCGCCGATCAGCACGAAGGGGAGCTTCGGATACGCGGCGAGGATGCGGTCGATCGCCGAGCGCTTGTGCGTGGCGTGCGTGGCCGGGATGATCTCGTCGTTGGAGATCCCCCAGTCGCGGAGCATGATGGGACCGAGCGGGATCTGCTGGAGCTCCAGGTACTCCACGAGCAGGTCGTAGAGGTTCCACGGGCTGCTGGAGACGTAGAACAGCGGGTTCGACTCCGCGCCGCCCGTGCCGGCGCGCAGCGCGCGGTAGAACGCCGCCACGCCCTTGAACGGCAGCCGCGTGCGCGCGTTGCCCAGGAACACCGTGCGCGCCATTGCGACGAGCTTGGTCGCCTCGGTCTGCACCACCGTGTCGTCGATGTCGCTGATCACGCCGAAGGTCGCCGACGCCGGCGGGATGAGCACCGGCATGAGCGCGTGCGGCGAGTCCGCCCCCGCGGGGTGCACGAGCTCCGCCTCCACCGTGTGCCAGCCGTCGCCGAGCGGCGCGGGCGTGGCGCCCTGGAGCGTGCAGTCGAAGTAGCCCTCGTCGTCGGCCGCCACCTGGCGGGAGATGTTCCCGGCGCGCAGCAGCACGCGGGCGCCCGGGACCTCGTCGGTCTCGAAGCGGCGCGCGGTGGCGAGGAGGTTCTGCCACGCCGTCGCGTCGGCGGAGGCCTTGGCCTCGGGCACGTCGCGCAGGACGCGGCCGGTGACCCAGATCGACTCCGCGGTGCCGTAGCCGCGGTACGGGAAGATGCGCGGCGGGGCGTTAGGCCCCAGCTTGCCGAGGACGGAGTACTTGGCGCGATCGACCTCGCCTTCCAGCCTCGCGGCGATCTTGCCGACGGCGGCGAGCCAGCTCTTGGGGGGCATCGCAAAATTTCAGTCGAGCGAACAGCCGAGTGAGCGACCGGCGGGCCGCGAGGAACGGAGCATGGTGCGGTAGCCGAGCTGGCGGTCCAGCCGCGCGACGAGGAGCGCATTGCCGACCGTGCGCTCACCCTCCTTGTCGGACGGGCGGTTCACGACGCGCACGTTCATCGAGTCGGCCGGCGCGCGGACGGCCATCGTGGTCGAGCCGCCGCCGTCCAGGTTGAGGGCCGAGCCGGCGCCGAGCGCTCGCATGGTCTCGGCCAGCTCGCGAAGCGTCATGCCCGCACTGTACCCGGGTTGGCGACCATCGACCGTCACGAGCAGCAGGCGCCGGTTGTAGTGGTCGTACCCGACCGCGGTGCGCGGGTGACGAGCCGAGCCGAACTCCGTCCCGCCGCTCGAGTCGAGACCCGCCGGTGGCTGCCCGTCGTGCAGGAGGATCGGGAAGCCGGCGGCAGCGTTGAGCACGCTGCCCGGGAGCAGACGCAGCGACAGCCGCACGCTATCCTCGCCCGCGCGAAGCGTGGCGGCGGCCGTCCTCAGCCGATCGTCGGCTTCGGGACCGACGACGAGCGTGCCGCCGCCGAAGGCGATCTCGGCGGCCGCCTCGCTGGTGTCGACGCGTGTGATGTGCAGCGTGCGCCAGTAGCCGCTGCTTCCCATTCGGCGCTCGAGCACCAGCTCGGTCGCGCCGGACAATGTGTCGGTTCGCTCACCCCAGAAGGAGTCGAAGTAGGCGACGCCGCGTCGCCCCGCCGGCCGATTCCACGTCGACACGACGAAGGTGTCGCCCCGCACCACGAGCTGTCCGTCGAGGCCGAACCGACCGATCCAGGGCAGGCGGTCCGCGCCGATGGCGGGGCGGGTGCTGGGCCCCGTCACCACCTGACCCGCGTCCACGAACAGCCCTCGCGGCGTGCCGTCCGCGAGCGCGAAGAAGTCGGCGTTCACCGCGGCGACCGCCGTGACGTACAGCTGGTCGTTGGGCAGCCGACCATCGACTCCGGACACGTAGCGCAGGATGTCGGAGGTTCGCGTGCGTCCGCGTGCCTGGCGGCCGGGCGGCCCCTTGCTCGCCACGACCGTCCAGCACTCGGCGCGGTCGACGTCGAGCACGTGGATCGCCCAGGGCCCGCTCGCGATGTAGTAGAATCGATGCAGGACGCCGGGCGCCACGGTGTCGGTACGGACGCTGTCGGCAACCAGCGTCGGCTCCGTGAGCGGAAACGGAAGCGGCGGCGAGAGCTCCGGCGCCGCGCGCTGGCGAGGCCCGCAGGCGGCGAGCGCAAGCG
>DATFPD010000252.1:0-5596 GCA_035265005.1 Gemmatimonadaceae bacterium
GGGTGTAGCGCATGAGATCTCCCGTGGAGGAGGCGGTCGGTAGTGGGTCAGTTTGAGGCAACGACAACTGCGACGGCAACGGCAACGGCAACGGCAACGGCAACGGCATTTTGACAGGATGCACAGGATGGTGGACAGGATAGGTGCCCCGGGAGACCACGCCTCCCGAGCGGCCCTCATCCTGTTCACCATCCTGTGCATCCTGTCCAAGTGCCGTTGCCGTCGCCGTTGCCGTTGCAGTTGTCGTTGCCTCAAACTGACCCACTACCGACCGCCTCCTCCACAGGAGATCTCATGCGCTACACCCGTCGTCTCCTTGCCTCGTCGACCCTGGCGGCGCTCTGTGCGCTCCCTGCGTCGTCGGCCTCGGCCCAGGCGGTGCACCCGTTCAGCGTCGGCATCTCCGCCGGCGCGGCGTTTCTGGTAGGGGATGACCGCGACGCCTGGCGCGACGGCTTCGCCGCCCAGGGGACGCTCGCCGTCGGGTTCCCGATACTGCCCGTCGAGCTCCGGGCGGACATCGGTTACCAGACTTTTCCGGGCAAGTTCAGAACGGTACAGTCCGGAACCGGCGCCGACGTCACGGTCGGGACGCCCGACTTCACGGTCTGGTCTGGTACGCTCAGCCTGCTGGCGAGACCGGGCGGGGACATGGGTCTCGGTATCGTCCGCCCGTATCTCGCGGCGGGTGGCGGAGTCTACCGCACCGACTTCGGCGACGCCGGAGGCGTCAGCACGGTCGAGACCAGCGGCGGGCTCACGGCGGCGCTCGGCGCCTCGGTGCCGGTCGCGGGGCTGAACGCGTTCTTCGAGCTCCGCGTGCACAACATCTTTCGCGAGGGCGACTCGATGCGGACCTACCCCGTCGTCGCCGGCTTCCTGTTCTGAGGCCTAACGCGCCACGATCGCCGCCGCCCGCCCCACCAGCCGGTCGTCGTCCAGCTGGCGCAGCATGAACTCCGCGACGTCCGCGTAGCGCACGCGCGACGGCAGCCGCGGGGCGAAGTCGGCGCCGGCGCGGTACGCCCCGCCGCTCCGCGGACCGCGGACCAGGAGCGGAGGGCGCACGATCGTCCACGCCAGCCCGCTCGCCTGGACGATCTGCTCCTGGCGGTCCTTGTCGCGGTAGAGCTCGGGCTGCCGGAGCCGGAACAGCGTGGCCAGGAGCCGAGAGACCGGGCCCATGCGCGAGCGCGACTGGCTGGACACGATTCCCGTCTGCACGATCAGCCGGCGGACGCCGTGGGCCCGCATCGCGTCGACGACGGCCCGCGTGCCTGACGAGAGCAGCGTACCCGGGGGCGTGCCCCGCCGCACCCCGACGGCGTAGAGCACGGCGTCCTGCCCGCGCACGGCCGCAGCCACGCGCTCCGGCTGGAGGACGTCTCCCTGCACCAGGGTGACGAGCCGGGCGACGTCGGACAGCCCGCGGGGGTCGCGCGCGAACGCCGTGACCGAGTACCCGCGCTCCAGCGCCTGCTCGACGAGCTGCCGCCCCGTCTGCCCGGTCGCGCCGAATATGGCGATGCGCACCGGCCGCCTACTCCAGCTCGACCAGCACGGTTCCCTTCTCCACCGCCGTCCCCGGCTCGACCCCCACCCGGCGCACCGTCCCGGCCGCGGGGGCGCGGAGCTCGTTCTCCATCTTCATGGCCTCCATCACGACCAGCCCCTGCCCGGCCTGCACCGCGTCGCCGGCCTTCACGTTGATCCGGATCACGAGCCCTGGCATTGGCGCAATGAGGGGCGCCGGTCCGCCGCGTCCCTCGGCGGGACCCGCGAGCTCCCGGATCGCGCGACTCCGCTCGTCGAGCGCCTCGACGTCGTAGCGGTAGCCATCGAGCGAGAGCTGGAAGCGGCCGCGGCCGTCGCCCCGTCGCGCCACCACGCGGTGCACCTCGGCGCCCACCGTCACGAGCTTCACCGGCGTGCCCTCGACGTCGGCCAGGTGCGCGTCAACCCGCTCGCCGTCGACGCGCACGCCGTCCGCGTCCAGCTCGACGACGATCCGCTCGCCGTTCACTTCGACGATGTACTTCACGCCACCTCCGGCAGCAGCTCGCACACTGTTTCGACGTGCGCGGTCTGCGGGAACATGTCGAACGACAGGAGGGACGCCACGCGGTAGCCGGGCAGGCGCTGGATGTCCCGCGCCAGCGTCGCCGGATTGCAGCTCACGTACACGATCGCGGTGCGCACCGCGCCCCCGCCCGCGAGGGCGCCCGTGACGCGCTCGTGCACCCCGGCCCGCGGCGGGTTCAGGATCACGACGTCGGCCGGGAGCGCGGCCGGCAGCGCGTTCTCGACGGCGTCCGCGATCACGCGCCCCGCGCTGCCCAGCCGCTCGGCGCAGAGCGCCGCCGCGTCGGGGTCCAGCTCGATCGCGGTGACGCGCGCGCCGCCCGCGGCCACCATCTGCGCGATCGCCCCGCTCCCGGCGTACGCGTCCACCACGGTCGCGGGCGCGTGGGCCGCGACCTTCGACGCGACGTACTCGGCGAGCGCCGCGGCCACCCCCTCGTTCACCTGCACGAACGACGCGCCGGCCGCGCGCGCGGCGTCCCCGTCGCGCGCGGCGACGCGCCGTCGGCGGCCGTCGTCCGGGACCCACCACAGCTCGCGCAGCGCCGGCACCGCGTCGAAGAACTGGCGGGCGAACCGCCACTGGTCGCCGCCCTCCAGGGTGAAGCTCGCGCCGTCGCCCATCCAGCGCACGGCGCCGCGCAGCTCGCGCGCACGCGGCAGCTGCTCCGCGGCGGCCAGCACGTCCCGCCACGTTGCCACCACGCGCTCGTCCGTGATGGGGCAGTCGCCGAGCGCGAAGACGCGCACCGGGTCGTCGTACGGATGCAGGCCGGCGATCCAGCGCCCCTGCGCGCGGCGCATCGCGAGGGTGAGCTTGCGCCGGTAGCGCCACTGGAGCGGCGACGGGCGCACCTCGGGCGGCGCGGCGTCGCGGCGCCCGATCCGCACCAGGGCATCGCGCACGATCGACGCCTTGGCGGCGCGCTGCGCGTCGTAGCTCATGTGCTGGAGCTGGCAGCCACCGCAGCGGTCGCGGGTGTAGTGCGGGCAGGGCGGCTCCACGCGCTCTGGCGAGGCTCGCAGCAGCGAGCGCAGCTCCCCGCGCGCGAAGCGGCCGCGCGACGAGACGCGCACGCTCGCGACGTCCCCCGGCGCGGTGCGCGGGACGAAGACGACGAGTCCTTCCGCGCGCGCGACGCCGTCGCCGCCGGCGGCGATCGACTCGACGGTCAGCTCGCGCTCGGGCGCGTTCACCCGCGCTGCCCCTCGGTGCGCGCCGCGCGCCGCCACCCGCCGGCGTCCGCGGCGCTCGGCCGGGCGGCGGCAGCGCCGTTGCCGGCCGCGGGTCGGTTTCGCCCCGCGCGCTCGCGCTCGGCGAGCAGCGCCGCCGCGATCGCCGCCGCGCGGACGCCGGCGGGCGGTGCCGGCGCCGAGGTCAGCTCGGGAAGGTGCTGCTCCAGCCACTGGATGGAAACGTCGCCGGTCCGGTAGTCCGGATGGTCCATCACGCGCAGGTGGAACTCCCGCGAGCTCTCGACGCCGTCGATCGTCAGCTCGAGCAGGGCGCGGCGCATGCGCGCCACCGCCTGCTCGCGCGTACGCGCCCAGACGATGAGCTTGGCCAGCATCGGGTCGTAGTGCAGCCCGACCACGCTGCCGGTCTCGATTCCGCCGTCCCAGCGCACGCCGGGGCCACTCGGCACGTGCAGGTAGTCCACGCGCCCGGTGGAGGGGAGGAATCCGTTGGCCGCGTCCTCGCTGGTGATCCGGCACTCGATCGCCCAGCCGCGCGGCTCGATCTCCTCCTGCACGAACGGGAGGCGCTCCCCGGCCGCGATGCGGATCTGCCACTGCACCAGGTCGATGCCGATGACCAGCTCCGTCACCGGATGCTCGACCTGGATGCGGGTGTTCATCTCGAGGAAGTAGAACTCGCCGCCGCGGTCGAGCAGGAACTCGCAGGTGCCCGCGTTCACGTAGTCGGCCGCGCGCGCGGCGGCGACGGCGGTCTGCCCCATCCGGCGGCGGAGCTCCGGCGACACCGCCACGCTCGGCGCCTCCTCGACCATCTTCTGATGGCGGCGCTGGAGCGAGCACTCGCGCTCACCTAACGAGAGCATCGTCCCGTGCGCGTCGCCCAGCACCTGGATCTCGACGTGGCGCGGCCCCTCGATGTACTTCTCGACGTAGACCGCGTCGTCGCCGAAGGCGTTCCTGGCCTCGCGGCGCGCGGCGTCGAGCGAGCCGGCGAGGTCCGCCGGCGCGCGCACCACGCGCATCCCCTTCCCGCCCCCGCCGGCCGCCGCCTTGAGCAGCACCGGGTAGCCGTAGCGCTCGGCGATCGCGGCGGCCTCGCCGGCGTCGCGCAGCGCGTCGGTCGTCCCGGGAACCACCGGCACCCCGGCCGCGATGGCGAGCGTGCGCGCGGCGGTCTTGCTCCCCATCGCCGCGATCGCCTCGGCCGGCGGTCCCACGAACACGAGCCCCTCCTGGCGCACGCGGCGCGCGAACCACTCCCGCTCCGAGAGGAAGCCGTACCCCGGATGGATCGCCTCGGCGCCGACATCCTTCGCCACGCGGATGATGTGCTCGCCGTTCAGGTAGCTCTCGGCCGACGGCGGCGGGCCGATGCGCACCGCCTCCTCGGCCTCGCGCACGTGCGGCGCCTGCGCGTCCGCGTCGCTGTAGACCGCGACCGACCGCACCCCCAGTTCCTGGCAGGCGCGGACGACGCGCAGCGCGATCTCGCCGCGATTCGCGATGAGGAGCTTGGAGAACATTCTAGAGCGGAATGTTGCCGTGCTTCTTCGGAGGGTTGCGGTCGCGCTTGCCCTGGAGGCTGTCCAGCGCGTCGATCAGCCGCAGCCGGGTGTCGCGCGGGTCGATGATGTCGTCCACGTAGCCGCGCGAGGCAGCGACGTACGGGTTCGCGAACTTGGCCGTGTACTCGGCGACCCTGGCGTCCATCGCGGCGGCCGGGTCGTCGCTCTCCTGGATGTCCTTGCGGAAGAGGATCTCCACCGCGCCCTTGGGCCCCATCACGGCGATCTCCGCCGTTGGCCAGGCGACGTTGAAGTCGCCGCGGATGTGCTTCGAGCTCATGACGTCGTAGGCGCCGCCGTACGCCTTCCGCGTGATGACGGTGAGCTTGGGGACCGTCGCCTCGCAGTACGCGTAAAGCAGCTTCGCCCCGTGCTTGATGATGCCGCCGTGCTCCTGCGCGACGCCGGGGAGGAATCCCGGCACGTCCTCGAGCGTGAGGAGCGGAATGTTGAAGGCGTCGCAGAAGCGGATGAAGCGGGCGGCCTTGAGCGAGGCGCTGATGTCGAGCACGCCCGCCAGCACCGCGGGCTGATTCGCGACGACGCCGATGCTGTGCCCGCCTAGGTGCGCGAACCCCACGACGATGTTCGCCGCGTAGTCGCGCTGGACCTCGTAGAACTCGCCGTCGTCCACCACCCGGCGGATCACGTCGTGGATGTCGTACGGCTTGTTCGGGTGGTCCGGGACGACGTCGAGCAGCGCCTCGTCGCGCCGGTCGCGCGGGTCGGTGCCGCGGCCGCGCGGCGGG
>DATFPD010000253.1:0-4970 GCA_035265005.1 Gemmatimonadaceae bacterium
GTGGGACGCGGCGATGGAGGAGCTGTCGGCGCGGCGCTACCGGATCGTGCGCGTGCCGATGGAGGAGCAGTGCCTGACGCTGGTGGACAACCCGCGCAAGGGCAAGAACATGTTCGCCCTCGGCCTGCTCAGCCGCATCTATGGGCGCGACCTCGACCGCGTGCGCGAGCAGATCGCCTACGCCTTCCGCAAGAAGTCCGAGGAGGTCTACGAGCGCAACGTCGCCCTGGTGCAGCTCGGCTACGACTGGGCGGCCGCGAACATCGACGTCCGCGTCGAGGTGCCGCCCCTTCGCTCCGCCCAGGGCATGCTCTTCAAAGATGTGCCGATGGTGGTGATGAACGGCAACGAGGCGCTGGGGATGGGCGCGCTCGCGTCGGGCATGGAGCTGTGCGCGATGTACCCCATCACCCCGGCGACCTCGGTCTCGCACTACCTGGCCGAAGTGTTCGAGCGCTTCGGCGGGGTGCTCCACCAGGCGGAGGACGAGATCGCCGCCGCCGGCGTCGCGGTCGGGGCGTCGTACGCGGGGAAGGTGGCGTTCACCATCACCTCGGGGCCCGGGCTCGCGCTCAAGACCGAGTTCATCGGCCTGGCCGTGATGACCGAGATCCCGCTGGTGGTGATCGACGTGCAGCGCGGCGGCCCGAGCACGGGACTGCCGACGAAGGTGGAGCAGTCCGACCTGCTGGCGGCGCTCTACGCCCAGCCGGGCGACGCGCCGCGGGTGGTGATCGCGCCGGCGACGATCGAGGAGTGCTTCTACACCGTGATCGCCGCGCGCCGGATCGCCGAGGCGTTCCGCTGCGTGGTGATGGTGCTCTCGGACGCCAACCTCGCCACCGGCGTGCAGCCCTTCCCGCGCCCCGCGCTCGACGAGCGCTGGCTGGCGCCGCCGCTCGACCTGTCGCCGGTGCCCGACGGGGCGCGGCCGTACGGGTGGGACGAGCGGCTCGGCATCTCACGCCGGGTCGTCCCCGGGCAGCAGGGGGGGATGCACACCGTCACCGGGCTGTCGCACGACGAGCGGAGCAAGGTGGCCTACAGCGCCGGCGTGCACCAGCGCGGGGTCGCGATGCGGAGCCGCAAGCTGGCGGCGCTCGCGCAGACGCTGACGCCCCCCGAGCCCTACGGCGCCGACGCCGGCGACCTGCTGATCGTGGGGTGGGGGAGCACCAGGGGCGCGATCGAGGAGGCGGTGGACCGCGCGCGCGCCGAGGGGCTGGCCGTGTCGTCGCTGCAGCTGCGCTTCCTGTCGCCGCTGGAGCCGGGGCTGACGGCCATCTTCGCGCGCTTCCGCAAGGTGGCGACGGTCGAGATCAACTACAGCGACGAGCCGGGCGCGCCGCTGGCGACGGAGCAGGGGCGGCGGCGCGGCCAGCTCGCCTGGCTGCTGCGCGCGGCGACGCTGGTGGACGTGGACTGCTGGACGCGCGTCCCCGGAGAGCCGCTCCACCCCGCCGCGATCGTCAAGGCGATTCGCGACCTGATGCCGGAGGCGGCCCGATGACGGACTTCCCCACGACCTGCTCGCTGCTCGGCTGCGCGGCGGGCGACGACGACGAGCGCGACTTCGAGCTGAGCGACTACGAAGGCGCGACGGCCCGCTGGTGCCCGGGGTGCGGCGACCACTCGATCCTGACCGCGGTCGAGCGGCTGCTGGCGGCGGAGCAGCTGAAGCCCGAGGACACGGTGTTCGTCTCCGGCATCGGCTGCTCGAGCCGCTTCCCGCACTACCTGAAGACGTACGGCTTCCACGGCATCCACGGCCGCGCGCTGCCGGTCGCCACCGGGGTGAAGCTGCACCGCCCGGAGCTCACGGTGTTCGTCGTGATGGGCGACGGCGACTGCTGCTCGATCGGCGCCGGGCACTGGATGCACGCGGTGCGCTACAACATGAAGATGGTCGTGATGATGCTGGACAACAGCATCTACGGCCTGACGAAGAACCAGACCTCGCCGACGACGCCGTTAGGCCACGCCACGAACACCCAGCCGCGCGGCAGCTACCTGCCGCCGCTCAACCCGCTCGCGGCGACGCTCGGGATGACGAACGTCTCGTTCGTCGCGCAGACCGCCGAGTGGGTGCCGGCGCACCTGCTGGCGACGCTGAAGGCGGCGTTCCACCACGACGGCTTCGCCTTCGTGCGCGTCCTCCAGCGCTGCCCGGTCTACATGCCGGCGCTCTACCAGAAGGTGGTGCGCGACCCGCGCTCGCTGGAGCTGCTGGTGCACGACGACGGCGTCACGGTGCCGGAGCTGGACGCGCTCTACCCGCACCGCCTGGCCCACGACCCGCGCGACCTCGACGCGGCGCGGCGCCTCGCCGACTCCGCCACGGGCGGCGAGCGGATCCGGCTCGGCGTGTTCTTCCGCGACGAGACGCGGCCGCGCTACGAGGTGATCCACCGCCCGCCCGCCCGCACGTCGGCGGAGCGGCTCGAGCTCCTCAACGCGGAGCTCGACAAGTATGCCGTCTGACCCCCGCGTCGCGGCCGTGGCCTCCGCCGCGCTGGCCGACCTCGCCGCGCCCCTCGAGCGCTTCCGGTCGGCGGCCCTCGCGGCGGCGGTGGAAGTGCGCGCCCTGCTGGCGACCCTCGACACCGGCGCCGACGCGCGGCTGGAGCGGCTCCGCGCCGAGCTGGGCCCCTTCGCCGCGGGGCGGATCGACCCGGCGCGCTTCGGCGCGCTCCTCTCCGGCGGCCCGGGGGCCGATCCGGCGACGCGCGGCCACGTCGAGGCCGCGCTGGAGACCCTCCGCACCGTCGCCGCGCGGATCGAGGAGATCGTCGCGGTCGAGGTGCCGCCCGGCGGCGACCTGCGGCGCGCGGCCGTGGACGCGCTCGCCGGCGCGGGGCGGGCGTTCGGCGCCGCGCTGGCGGTCCAGCACGCGCGCGGCGGCTGGTACCGCTCCGCGGAGCACGACGCGCTGCTGCTCGCGTTCCCGTTCGCCCAGTGGAACCGCGCCGAGCGGCGGCTCGCCCCGCCGCTCGTGATCCAGGTGGACGGCGCCGACCTGCGCGCGGCCGCGCTCGCCGACCTGCTGGACGGCGCCGTGAAGATCGTGCTGCTCGTGCGCGGCCCCTGCGCGCCGGCACCGCTCGTCAGGCTCGTCACGCCGGGGACGTTCGTCATGCAGACGGGCGACGTCGCCGACCTGGCGCGCGTCGCCGCGTGCGACGGGCCGGCGGTGGCGGCCCTCGTGCCAGAGGGCGCGGCCCGCTTCGTCCACGACCCGGCGGCGGCGGCGGCGGCGGCGGCGCGGCTGACGGTCTCGCACCTGCCGGCCGACCCGCCGCGCCGCGCGCTGGGCGGGCTGAGCGCGTGGCAGCAGGCGGAGGAGCTGGCGCAGCTGGCGGCGCTCGGGGGGTGCCCTCTGGGCCCGCGGCACTCGGCAGGAGAGGAGCATCCAGGGGCAGTTGGTGGGCCCTTGATTCATCAAGGGCCTTCAGCATCCCGCCCTGGCGGCCCTGGGCCCTTGATGAATCAAGGGCCCACCACTGCTCCCGGGCCGAGTCCCACGGGCCCAGAGGGCACCCCCCGAGCGCCGAGTGCCGATGTCGACCGGCTGGCCGCCTGGCTGCTGCGGCAGGCCGGCGGCCCGGCCTAACGGGAGCGCGCCGTGAACCCCGTTCTCACCTCGGTGGTCATCCTGGGCGGCGTCGGCCTCACCTTCGCCGTGCTGATCGCGGTCGCCAACCGCCGGCTGCGCGTGTGGGAGGACCCGCGCGTGGATGCGGTGGCGGGGATGCTCCCCCAGGCCAACTGCGGCGGCTGCGGCTTCCCCGGCTGCCGCGCGTTCGCCGAGCACGTCGTGGCGGGCAAGGCGCAGCCGGCCGGCTGCACGGTGATGGACGCCGACGGCGTGGCCGCGGTGGCGGCGTACCTGGGCGTGGACGCCGGGAGCGCGCGGAAGCGCGTGGCGCGGCTCCTCTGCGCCGGCGGCAGCGACGTGGCCGCGCAGCAGGCGCAGTACCGCGGGCTGTCGAGCTGCGCCGCGGCGGCCTCGGTCGCCGGCGGCGGCAAGGGGTGCCCGTGGGGGTGCCTCGGCCTGGCGGACTGCGCGGCGGCGTGCGCGTTCGGCGCGATCCGCATGAGCGGCACCGGGCTGCCGGTGGTGGACCCCGACAAGTGCACCGCCTGCGGCGACTGCGTGGAGGCGTGCCCGAAGGAGCTGTTCACGGTCATGCCGCTGGGACACCGGCTGCTCGTCCAGTGCCGCAACCTGGTGGCCGGCGACCAGGTGCTCGACGTCTGCCGCGTGGGGTGCACGGCGTGCGGCCGCTGCGTGGTGGACGCGGCCCCGGGGCTCATCAGCGTCGCCAGCGGCGTGGCGGTCGTGGACTACGATCGCATCGACGCCGCCGACCCGGCCGCGGTCGCGCGGTGCCCCACCACCTCCATCGTCTGGCTCGAGGGCGTCCAGTTCGCCCGGCCGTCGTCAGGCACACGGGCCGCCACCGCGCGGCTCATCGGGAGCACCATCGCATGAAGCTCTGGCCCAGCAGGAGCAACGGGGCGGCCCCCGCCGCACCGAACGGCACACCGACCGCGAGCGTGAAGTACCCCGGCCGCAGCGAGGCGACCGACGGCAGCGGCGCGGTCGTCGCCATGGAGACGGCGGCGGGCGAGGCCGCGGGCGCGTACCCGATCACCCCCTCGACGCAGATGGGCGAGGGGTGGGCGCTCGCGGTCGCCGAGGGAAGGCGCAACGTGAACGGGCGGCCGCTCCTGTTCTTCGAGCCCGAGGGGGAGCACGCGGCGGCGGCGGTCACGGCGGGGATGAGCATGACCGGCCTCCGCGCGGCCAACTTCTCCAGCGGCCAGGGGATCGCGTACATGCACGAGTCGCTGTACGCGGCCGTGGGGAAGCGGCTGACGTACGTGCTCAACATCGCCGCCCGGGCGATGACCAAGCAGGGGCTGAACGTGCACGCCGGCCACGACGACTACCACGCGGTGGACGACAC
>DATFPD010000254.1:0-3058 GCA_035265005.1 Gemmatimonadaceae bacterium
CCACCAGTGTGACGGGAAACCGAGCGACCAGCTCTTCCGCTGCCGCCTGGTCGCGGCGCTCCGCGGCCGGCACCTCGGCGCTGCTCCGTCTGCCTCAAGCGAGCCGCGTCAGCATGCTCCGCCGCCTCGTCCCGGCCCGGATCTTCGCAAGCAGATCCGCAAGATCAACCGAATGACATAGCGCTCACCGGTCGCGACCGCGACCGCGGCGGGACGCGGGTCAGGCCCGTTCTCCCTCGCACTCCTGCCCGGCTCGCTCTCTGGCGCGGCAACCATCCTCACTCGTGGTCGCACTGACCACATCGCCGCCCTGGGCATCGCTGCCGCCGACCTTCAAGCCGGCGGCGGCGCTCCGCATGGTGCCTCGGTCCACCCAGGTCGGTGGCACCCGTTCGCATGTTCATTGCATTATGTCCAGACTGTGATATTATGATCGTAATGCAATCGAGCGAAGGAGCGGTTATGGCACGCGAAACACGACCCGTAGCGCTAGTGACGGGAGCATCGGCGGGGATCGGTGAGGCGGCCGCGCGCGCGCTCGTCGGCGCCGGGTTCACCGTGTACGGCACGAGCCGCAGGGCGGCCGCCGGGGAGGAGCGGGGCGGAGTGGTGTTCCTGCCGCTCGACGTCACCGACGATGGGTCGGTCGACGGTGTGGTGCGCGAGGTGCTCGAGCGATCCGGCCGTATCGACGTCCTGGTCAACAATGCGGGCTTCGGCATTGCCGGCGCGGCGGAGGAGAGCTCGATCGAGCAGACCCGCGCGCTGTTTGAGACCAACGTCTTCGGCTCGATCCGGATGACGCGCGCGGTGCTGCCCCACATGCGCGAGCAGGGCAGCGGCCGGATCATCAATGTCAGCTCGGTCCTGGGTTTCCTGCCGGCCCCGTTCATGGCCCTCTACGCGGCGACCAAGCACGCCATCGAGGGATACTCCGAGTCGCTGGACCACGAAGTGCGCGACCACGGGGTCCGCGTGCTGCTCGTCGAGCCCGGCTACACCAATACCTCGTTCGACGCCAACAGCGCCGCGGCCGACGAACCGCTTGCGCTGTACGCGCGGCGCCGCGAAGCCAGCGACGTGCTGATCGCCGCCGCGGTGAGGGCCGGCGACGAACCCTCCGTCGTGGGCCAGGTCATCGTCGCCGCGGCCACCGACACACATCCGAAACTGCGCTACCCGGCCGGACCACTCGCTCGCCGCGTCAGCAAGCTGCGTCGCTACGTGCCCCCGGCCCTGTTCGACAAACAGATCCGCAAGACCCTTCAACTCGCCGCCTAGGCGCATGGCCGCCACCACGCGCCGCAAGTCCGCCGAAGAGCGGCGCGAGGAGATCCTCGCGATCGCGATCGAGCACTTCGCGGCCAGCGGGTTCCGCGGCACCTCGACCGCGGTGATCGCGCGCGAGGCCGGCATCTCGCAGCCGTACCTGTTCCGCCTGTTCCGCACCAAGAAGGAGCTGTTCCTGGCCGCCGGCGAGCGCGCCTGCCAGCAGGTGCTCGAGACCTTCCGGCGCGCCGCCAGCGGGGCGCCGCCGGGTGAGAAGCTGGCGGCGATGGGCCGCGCCTATAGCGAGGAGCTGCTGCCCGACCGCCACGCGGTCCTCATGATGATGCAGGGCTTCGCCGCCGCCGGAGCGGACCCTGACATCCGCGCCCACGTCCGGCAGACGTTCCGCGACATGGCGACGGAAGTCGCCGAGCTGGGCGGGGTCGCGGCCGGCGACGTGTGGGCCTTCTTCGCCAACGGGATGCTGCTGAACATCGTGACTGCGCTCGAGCTCGAGGATATGGCTGTCCTCGCCCACGCCCATCCCGTCAGCGCATGCGGTGAACAGCACGGCGCCCATACGGGCCGCCGCGCCGAGCTCGACGAAGACGTCCTCAGTCGCGTGTAACACGTCCCTCGGCCTGCGGCCGCGGTCGGCCTTGGCGAGGCGCGAGATCGCAGCGACGGTGGCGGCGTGTCCCTGTTTGGCGTGAACAGTGGGTTATCGGCGCCTCGGCCGGGCGCGTCGGTTAGCGTCGCGGTGCCCGATCGAGCGCCCAAACGCGCCGCTGGCAGTCGTCTAGTCGGGCGTGGCGTGCGCGGCCGCGGGGGCTAGGCGGTCGCCTGCGGCGGGCGCGACTGGCGCGGGTGCGGGTCGGCGGATGAGGATCAGCGCGAGCGCGGCGCCGGCTGCGGCGGCGATCATGAACCAGCGTGTGTTGTCGAACGGGGTGAGGATGTCGCTGGTCGTCGGGGTGCCGAGGATCCCGACGAACGCGGCGACACCGAGCGTCGCGCCGATCTGGCGGAACATGGTCTGGGCGCCGATGCCGGTCGCCAGGCGCTGGGGTGAGAGGGTGCGGGTGGCGGCGATCGTGAACGACGGGAGCGCGAGTCCGACGCCGGCGCCGCCGACGATCATTCCGGGCAGGAACTCGCCGGCGTAGTCGGGCTTGACACCGATCAGGATGATCCACAGAAGCCCCGCGCCGACCGAGAACACGAGTGCGCCGAGCGCGCCAACGACGCCTGGGCCGTAGCGTGCGGCGAGCCGTCCCGAGGCGCGGGCGAAGATCGCTGCCATCACCGGCCCTGGGGTGAGTGCGACGCCGGCGTGCAGCGCGGAGTAGTGCCAGACGTCGGTGAGGAAGTACACCTGGCCGAGCAGCATCGCGCCGAACGCGGCGAAGAACAGACCAGCGGACACGCTTGCGAGCGCGAACGCGGGCACGCGCACGATCGAAAGCTCGAGCACCGGGGCGGGGTGGCGCGCCGAGCGCCACACCAACAGCGCGGTAAGCAGCGCGGCGGAAACGAACGAGCCGACGACGCGCGCGTCCCAGTTCCAGTCGGTTCCCTTGATCAGTCCGAGCGTCGCCAGCGCGACGGCAGCGATCAAGATGATCGTGCCCAGCCCATCAGGCAGTGGCGGCTTGGCGGGGTCGCGGATCTCGGGCAGGATGTTGGGGGAGGCGAACAGCGCGATGAGCGCGCGCGGGACGTTGACGATGAAGATCCAATGCCAGCTCAGCTCGGTGGTGAGCAGGCCGCCAAGTGGTGGCCCGGACGC
>DATFPD010000255.1:0-4210 GCA_035265005.1 Gemmatimonadaceae bacterium
GCGAGCCGGGGGTCGCCGTACAGCAGCGCCCCGGTGAGCCCGACGTAGGCGAGCGACACCCGCAGCGGCTCGACGCCCGACGGGCCGTTGCCGCCCCGCCCCGACTTCGCGCGCTCGAGCTCCGCGGCCGCCACGCCGGGATCCGCGTAGCGCTCGGCGAGCGCCTCCGCCGCCTCGCGCGTCCGCGCGGCGCCGAGCACCAGCATGGCCTCCGCGCGCGCGCGCGGGCCCAGCTCGACGACGCGCCGCAGGCTGAACACCGGGTCCAGCACGTTGCCGACCGTACCGGAGAGCCGGGCCCCGGCGTCCATCGCCCGCGGGTCCGCCGTCGAGCGCCCGCGGCCCAGGAAGCGCGCGCGGTCGGTCTCGCACTCCACGCCCCCCGAGCCGTCGCCGGCCAGCAGGCGGTGGAAGACCCACAGCGGCTGGTCGTCCGGGCTCCGGAGCCGGCGCCAGGCCAGCAGCCCCTCGCCGCCGGGGAGGCGTCCGGTCTGCACGAACAGCTTCGAGAACGCGGGGTGGGACGCGTCGGCCGCCGGCGTGTTCAGCACCAGCTCGGCGTAGGTCGACAGCTCCAGCCGCCGCGCGCGGTCGGTCTCGTTCGACAGCGTCACCCGCCGCAGCTCCGCGTCGTCGTCGGGGCTGACGCAGATCTCGACTTCGGTGGCGATGCCGGCGGTGGTGCGGCCGTGGGCCGCGTACCCGCTCCCGGCGCTCCCGCCGGCCGACTCGGCGGGGCGGCCGGCGGCCGTGCCGCCGGTGGTCCACCACGTCCCGTCGTCCAGATCGCGCACGTAGACCAGCAGCCCGTCCGCGTCGCGCGTGCGGTCGGGCGCCCAGCGGGTGAGCGCCAGCCCCTCGTACGCCGAGTAGCCGGTGCCGCGGTCGGTGATCGCCACCACGTAGCGCCCGTTCGAGAGCACGTGCGCCTTCGGCGCGAAGCCGGTCGCCCGCAGCCCGTATCCCGCCTGCTCGTCGTTGCTCATTCCCACGGTGTGATCGTTATGCGGCGCGCGCCGCCTCAGGGCTCCAGCACCACCACCGCCGGCAGCCGGCGGACCACTTCCTCGCGGTCCGACCGCGGCGAGCGCACCACCACCCCGCCCGGCGGGACGCGCAGGTCGCCGCCGAGCGTCACCCGCACTCGGCCCCCCGCCTCCCCGCGCATCGCCAGGTCCAGCGTCCCGTAGTGGGTGGGCAGCCGCCTGACGACGACGCCCGGGTCGGCCGCCACCCACGCCTCCGGCACCCCGGTGCCCACCACCAGCGACGAGTCCGACTCCCGCTCGTAGGCGAACATGTCCATCACCGAGCGGACGTAATCCGAGCCGACCCAAGTGTGCGGCATGTCGCCGATGAATCGGGTCGCCGTCGAGTCCCGGTAGACGACTTCCGCCCACTGCCGCCAGGCCGCCGGTCGCTGGCCGTTGGCGAAGAAGAAGTCGAGCATCTCGTGCGCGCGTGCCGTCCAGCCGAGTCGCACGAAGGTCCCGACCGTGCGCAGCTCGTACGGCGTGTACGCGTCCCACTCCCGCGTACCCGCGGCCCGGGTGCGGGCCTCCTGGTAGTAGCGCTCGAAGGTGTTCGTGAGCGCCGGCTGCGGCAGGTTCGCCAGCTCCCCGCCCGGGGCCACCGCCACCGTCGTCGACGTGGCGTCGAAGTCGCCCAGCTCCACCGAGCCCGGAAGGAAGTCGATCTTCCGCGCCGCCATCGCCCGGCGGTAGGAGTCCATCAGGTTCCGGCGGAACTCGTCGCGCGCGGCGGCGTAGCGCGCCGCTTCGGGCTTGCCCAGCACCGAGGCGACGAAGGCGGCGTCCTTGAGCCCGCGCATCACGAAGGCGTCGTCCCAGTACGAGTGCATCGGCTTGGCCGAGTAGCCCTCGTGGCTGATCGACTGCGGCACCAGACCGTAGTAGGGGACGCTGTCCGGGTTCGTGCGGTAGACGTCGGTCATCCGCGACCGGCGCAGCGTGTCGATGTACGCCACGGCCCCGGCGACGTGTGGCCACATCTTCGCCAGGAACGCCGTGTCCCGCGTGTACCGGAAGTACTCGGCGATGACGTATATCAATTCGCCGTGGCTGTCGTGCTCCGGCACCGGGTCGGCGCCGCGGTAGTCCACGCAGCAGGGGACCTTGCCGCTGGCGTACTGGTGAGGCGCGTACCACTCGATGAACTGCCTGACGACTTCGGGCTGCCCCAGCCGCAGCAGCGCCGCCGAGGTGAGCGAGCCGTCGCGGATCCAGCTCCGCTCGTAGGAGCGGGAGCCGGGCTGGATGGCGGGGCCGTCGCGGTTGATGAGGATGTAGGCGAGGTTCGCCTTCAGCGTCTCGATCACCCGGCGGCCGGCCGGCGGGAGCTCGATCTGCACGCGGTCGAGCGACTGCCGCCAGTCGCGCAGAACGGCGTCGAGGCGGTCCGAGGCCAGGCGCTCGGCGTCGGCGGCGGTCGCCGCGGGAGCCGGCCGGGGCGGCGCGCCCGTGCCTGACGAGACCGCGACCAGCACCGTGCGCGACGCGCCGGCCGGGAGCGACAGCCGGTACACCAGCGCCGCCGACGCCGTGCCGGCAGAATCGGCGATGCGGGCCGTCCTGGCATCCACGCCGGCGTAGCCGCGCCGGAGCAATGCGACGATACCGCCCTGGTCGAACCCCGCCATCAGAATTCCGGAGGTGGGCGTGACCGAGACGACGGAGCGCGCGCCGTCGACGCGCACCACGCCCCCGCGCTGGTACTCGATCTCGCGCACCGGCGCGAATCCGCCCGGCGTGTTGAGGAACTGCGCGGTCGGGTTGACCTGGAACGGGCGGATGGCGACGTAGAGCATCACCGCCACCGAGTCGCGCCCGCGGTTCTCGACGCGGTAGCGCGCCCAGAGCGTGGACTTCCCCGGCTCGCCGTCGGCGAACGGGGTGATGGTGAGCGCGAGAGCTTGTCCTGAGCCTGCCGAAGGACCCCCGGCCCGCCATTCGACCGACGGCACAGGGAGGTAGCCGTCGGCGAGCAAGGCGGACGTCGTGACGTCCGCCCAGGTGAGCAGCCGCTCGCCGGCGAAGAGGAAGGGCTCGAGGGAGAAGCTCCCCTTGTCCACCTCGAGCATCCCCTGCTCATTGAACAGCGCCTCCCTGGGGTCGCCGTTCACGCCGACGACCGTCCAGTACGACTGCGCGCCGTAGTAGTACTTCGGGTACTCGCCGCGCGGCGCGTCCTTCGCCACCGCCTCGAAGAAGGCGTTGCGCGACGCCGACCAGGCGAGCGGCTGCACCGCGATCTCGCGCACCGCGAGCGGGTGTGCGCGCATCGACCGGTTGTCCAGCGGCCCGAGCTGGTCCCACGGCCGGATCCGCAGGTAGCGCGAGTCGGTCTCCGGCATGTAGAGGTAGTCGCGTCCGCCATCGCCGCCGCGCACTCGATAGGCGGTCGTCCACACGCGCCCGTCGTCGGAGGTCTCGACGTCGTACTTGATCGACTGTCCGCCCGGCGCCCAGTCGATCACGAGCCCGCCGTACTCTCGGCGCCGCCCGAAGTCGACCTTCAGCCACTCGTTGCCGACCGCCGGGCTCCGCCACGCGGTCGCCGTGTCGCCGTCGAGCGCCAGGTCAGGGGAGGAGCCGGGCGCCGTCGCCGACGCCGTCACCCACGGCTTCTGGTCGTAAGGCCGGTCCGGCTCCAGCGGCGTGATTGCCAGCTCATCGAGCCACACCGTGCCCTTCCCCCCCTGCCCCGCCGTGATCGCGATCTCGATGGCGGCGACGTGCTTCAGCCCGCCCGCGCCCCCGGACGGCCCCCAGGCGAACTCGACGTGCCGCTTCTTGTAGCGCACGAGGCGCCAGTCGCGCGCGAACTCGACGTTGCGCCGGTTCACCCACCACACGTTCTCGCCGCGCTCGTCGGCCAGCAGCTTGAGCTCGACGTTGTTCGGCCGCGCGTCGCCGCGCAGGCGGAAGGTCAGCTCGTAGTTCTCGGGGACGTCGAACGCCAGCGCCTTCCGCGCCACGGCGTAGCCGCCGCCGCCGTGGAAGTCGAAGTCGAGCCGCATCGACCGGCCGCGGAACCCGCTGTCGCTCGTGATGGCGAGCGAGACACCGTCGGAGGGGGCGGCGGTCCACCCGGCGAGGGGCTCGAAGTCGTCGAGCGTGCGGGGGGGCTGCGCGGTGGCGCGCGATGCGAGGGACACGATCGTGGTCCCCGCCGTCATCCTGAGGGCGTG
>DATFPD010000256.1:0-10065 GCA_035265005.1 Gemmatimonadaceae bacterium
CGCCGAGCAGGGCCAGGAGCAGCACGCCGTAGCCGAGGTAGATCGTGCGGCCGATCACGGGCGCCTCCAGTCAGGCGTCATTCGTCGTCCGACGACTGGACGAGCGGGTGGTCGCTCTCCCTCCACCGCGCCACCTCGAACGAGGCGCCGCGGAAGGCGAGGAGCGCGGGCGGGACCGCGAGCAGGAGCAGCGTCAGGCCGAACAGCATCGGCGACGGCACGTCGCGGCGCAGGCGCAGCCGGTAGGTCACGTACCCCGGCGGCGACTCCGGCACGTCGGGCGCCACGCGCAGGTAGTAGCGCCCGGGCGGCACCTCGGGGAGCAGCACGCGGTCGCGCCGCGAGCCCTCGGTCCACGAGCCGTCGGAGTCGCGGCCGTAGTAGTAGCTCACCTCGCGCCCGAAGTCGAGCGCCGTCCCGGTGGCGTCGTTGATCAGCGCGAAGTCGAAGTACGCCCACGCGTTCGAGAGGTCGGTCTCGATCGTCAGCTCGAGGTTCGACGTGTGCCCGGGGACGTCGAACACGTCGGTCACGAACGCGCCCGGCGCCTCGGCGTCGGCGGCGTGCGGGCGGAACTGGTACGTGCCGGAGTACGAGAACAGCTCGCGCCGGCTCGCCGTCGCCGCGCGCCCCAGGAACAGCAGGAGCAGCGCCGCGGCGAGGATGCCGAACGCCTTCCAGTAGGCGCCCATCCGCCCGCCGTGCGGCGACGGCTGGTTGGCGAAGACGCCGACCGGCGCCGGCGGCTTCCCCTTCAGCCCGAACGCCTGCCACAGCCGCTCCCCGGGGACGTACTCGCCCAGCGACCAGGTCGTCTCGTCCTCGGTCGTCTCGGACGAGAGCATCCGCGGCGGCGCCACGTAGTCGGCCGCCGTGACGAGGTCGCCGACCCGGACCTGCCACGGGAACTCGCCGAGCACGAAGGTCGTCTCGGCCTGCGCGGTCTGGAAGTGCCTGTAGGTGGCGCCCGAGTGCGTCGCCGTCGCCCCTCGCATCCCGCTCCCCGGCTTCGGCAGCACCTTGAGCGGGACGACGTCGTTCCAGTGCCCCTGGTACTCGCTCAGGTAGCGGAAGCCGCGGTAGGGGTTGAAGAGGACGTACTCGTCCCAGCTGTACGCCACCCCCTCGACGCGGATCGTGCGCGTCTGGAACCCCACCACCTCCCACGGCTGCCCGTGCAGCTTCCCGCGCGTGCCTAACGGGATCTTCGGCCTGCGCCGCGCGACCTTCGCCTCGAACGCCTGGAGCACGCGCAGCCCCGGGTCCTTGGCGTCCAGCACCGACCCGCAGTTCTCGCACACCACCGTGATGGCGTGCTCGAAGGTGCGGATCTGCACCGCGCCGCCGCAGCCGGGGCAGGCGAGGGCCTTGACCTTGGGGACGGTCATGACGGCAAGAACTGCGAGTTGCGAATTGCGAGTTGCGAGAGGTAGTGCCTCAGGAAGCTCCGGCGCCCCGAGGCACTACCTCTCGCAACTCGCAACTCGCAACTCGTACCTGTTCTCACTTCGCCCGCTCCAGCCGCACCGGCCGCGGGCCGAGCTCGACCAGGGCGGCGGTCGCGGTGCCTGACGAGTCGCGCTCGAAGCGGAGCGCCGGGCCGCCCTCGAGGGCGAAGTAGCTCCCGTCCGGCGCGCGGTAGAGCGGGCGCGGCGCGACCCAGACCGGCGGCAGCGCGGCGCGCAGCGTGTCCCCCGCCACGGCCGCCGTCAGCCAGAGCGTGTCGGCGCCCCGCGCCGTCCAGTAGCGGCCGGCCAGCCCCCGCCGCGCCGCCGGCCCCTCGTCGACCGCCGGCCGCTCGCGCGGCCGGAACCCCGCCGCCGGCCAGCCGTACTCGCGCGCCACCGCGCGCAGGAGCTCCATCGCGACCTCGCCCCCGGCGTCGGAGTTCGTCATCACCACCGCGCCGCGCCCGCCCTCCCGGAACGCCACCAGGTACGCGCGGTAGCCCTCGTTCGCCCCGCCGTGGCTGAACCGCGCCGAGTCGGCCGCGCCCTCGAACGCGACGCCCAGCCCGTACTCGGGCGCCTGACGCGAGAGCATCTGCCGCGCCGCGGCCGGCGACAGCACGCGCCCGCCGTCGCCCGCGTAGGCGCGCTGGAGCTCGATCGCGAAGCGCGCGAGGTCCGACGGCGTGGTCCAGAGCCCGGCGGCCGCCATCTCCGGGTAGCTGTGCCAGCGCCCCGCCACCGGCCGCCCGTCGGCGCGGTGGCCGACCGCCGCGCGGCCGGCGCGCGCCGCCGGCAGCGGCTGCTCGTAGCCGCTCTGCCCCATCCCCGCCGGCCCCAGCACCGCCTCGCGCATCAGCGCGGGGAAGGGGCGGCCCGTCACGTCCACCAGCAGCTGCTGCATCACCGAGAAGCCCCCGCCCGAGTAGCGGACCTGGCTGCCGGGAACGACGTCCACCCGCACCGGCGCGGAGTTGGCGGGGCGCTCGCCGTTCAGGAGCTGCACCAGCGTCGGCACCGACTCGTCGGGCGCGTAGCCGCGGAAGCCGTGCACGGTGAGCCCCGCGCTGTGGGTCAGGATCCCGCGCAGGGTGACCGGCTTTTCCTTCGCCGGCGGGCTCCCGGGGACCTTCCACGACACCAGCCGCGCGTTCACGTCCTCGTCCAGCGACAGGCGCCCCGACTCGACGAGGCGCAGCGCGGCCACCGCCGCGACGGGCTTGCTGATCGACGCCGCCTGAAAGAGCGTCCCGGTGTCCACCGGCGTCCCGTCGGGGCCGGCCGTCCCGTACGCGCGCGCCCAGGCGATCCGCCCGCCGTCGATCACGGCGATGCTCAGCCCCGGCACCCGGTAGTAGCGCATCCGGTCGGCGAGGCGCATCCCCGCCGGCGGCCGGCCGGCGACGACGTTGGCGGTCAGGAGGCCGTTCTCCACGCGCGCGATGCGGTGGTGGTGGTCGCCGGCCGGCGTCTGCGCCCGCAGCAGGGCGGGCAGGAGCAGGAAGGCGGCGACTCGCGCGTGGCGCCTCACTTCTCCTTCTCCATCTTGGCGGCGATCTCCTCCAGCTCCTCCTTCATCTCCGCCGTCTCGGCGCCGAAGCGCGAGAGCGGCAGGGCCGGGACGTGCGACGCGCCGACCGGCTTGAGCGACGACGAGTAGCGCATCCCGGAGGTGAAGTCGTCGCGGTCGGCGTAGGCGTTGAGCGCGACCACCGCGGCCGCGGCGACCAGCACCGCGACGGCGGCGCGCCAGCGGCGGGCGCGCGGGAGGTGCGAGGCGAAGCGCAGGTGCCCGGCGATCGCCGCCGCGGCGAGCACGAACCCCAGCACCGACCCCACGACCGACGACGGGGTCCCGCCCGGGAAGTAGAAGGCGAGCCACTCGCCGACCGCGGAGAGGAGCATGAAGCCCACCGCCGCCGCGCACGCCGTCGCCAGGTGCGCCAGGAAGTTGAAGCGGTGGACGACCATCCGCGCCGCCAGCGCCCACGTCCCCGACCAGGCGGCGAACGGGACCAGCAGGAAGAGCGTGCCGGTGACGACCTTCGCCAGGTTCGTCCGCTCGGTGCTCTCCAGGTAGTTCGAGAGCCCGAACAGCGCCAGCGCCGTCAGGCAGGTCGCGATCGCCCCGCGCCGCGTGCCCGGCGACAGGCGACGCCCCCACGGGAGCCACGTCCCGGACGTCGCCGCCGCCACCGCCTCGGCGCGGTGCCGGTCGGGGAGCGCGGGGGGCACCGGCTGGTCGGGGTCGCAGAAGCGCAGCACCGTGCGCCCCACGCGCAGCTCCGTCCCCGGGCGCAGCTCGACGCGCCGCACGCGCTCGGCGCCCGCGCCCTCGCTCGTCCCGTTGACGGTCCCCAGGTCCTCGGCCACCGCCGCGCCGCGCGCCGCGTCCCACTCCACGCGCAGGTGGCGCGCGTCGGCGTACGGGTCGTCCAGGATGACGTCGTTGCTGTACGCGCGTCCCACCGTGGCCGGGAATCGGTCCAGCCGCATCCGCGCGCGCACCCCGTGCCCGCGCGGGTCGAGGACCTCGACCACGACCGGCCGAGGGGCGGCCGGCGTGGCAGGCTCCGCCCCGCCCCCGGGGGTGTCACTGGGGTTGGCTACTTCGACTTCGGGGTCCACGCGATGCTCTCCAGGTAGCGCTCGGCCACCCGCTGCGCGTTCTCGAAGCTGACGCCGGAGAGCGTCAGCGTGGTCACCAGCCCGCCGTCGCGCCGGTTGGCGCCGACCACCGCCGCCTTGAGCACCGCGTCGTAGAGCCCGGCGAGCTTGCGGTAGCGCCGCACGCAGAACGCGGCGCGCAGCGTCAGCGACGCGTTGCGCACGTTGCGCGTGCGGCAGACGTACTTCGTGACCTCGTCCTTGCTCCCCCACGACGTCGGGCCGTCGAAGCCGAAGTCGCCGCCGCCCATCGAGACGAAGGAGCCCGAGAAGCGGCGCGCGTAGAGCGCGTAGAAGCGCAGCGCGTTCAGGCGGTCGCTCGTGATCAGCTCGTGCTCCATCCCGACGATGCCGGACGCGTGGTCGCCGGCGATGAACAGGTAGTCGTCGGTCGAGCAGGTGTGGTTCACCGTGTGGTACGGCTCGTCGGCGCTCTGGTCGGCGTCCCCCCAGCACTTGAAGAACGGCGCCGGCTCGGTGGGGAGCGTGTAGGGCCCCAGCGCCACCGTCGGCGGCTTCCGCCCGCCCGTGGCGGAGCCGCCGCTGTCGCGCGCGAAGATGGCCCCGAGGTAGGTGTGCTGGTAGGCGCGGATCTGCCGCGCGACGTCGCCCAGGAACGCCGGCTCCCCCTTCGCGTTCGTCGGCGGCGCGTACCCAGCCGCGGTGGCCCGCGCCAGCAGCGCCTGCACGCGCTCGACCGGCACCAGGAAGCTCACCTGGTTCCCGGCGGTCGACACGTTCACCCCCACCACGCGCCCCTCGGCGTCGAGCGTCGGGCCGCCGCTCATCCCGGGGTTGAGCGAGCCGGTGAAGTGGATGCGCGGGTAGAGCGTGTGCTGGAGCAGCCCGTTGTACGTCCCCTCGACGATCGACAGCCCAAGGTCGTGCGGGTGCCCCATCGCGAACAGGTGCTCCCCCTGCGACAGCGAGGCGCCGGGGGCGAGCGCGAGGAACGCGGCGCGCCCCGCGCCCGCGCTGCCGCCTGACGAGGCCTGCGGGCTGCGCAGCACCGCCAGGTCGTGCACCACGTCCACCGCCAGCACCTCCGCCGCCCGCGACCCGCCGCGGTTGTCCACCAGGCGCGCCGAGTAGCGGTCCGGGTGGTGGACGATCTGCGAGATGACGTGGTAGTTCGTGACCACGTGCCCCGCCGCGTCCACGTAGAACCCCGACCCCAGCGACGCCTTCCCCTTCGCCCCGCTCTCCGCGATCTCGACCTTTACCACCTGGTCGGCGTAGCGGCGGAAGACGTCGGAGGTCGTCGGCGTTTGGGCGGCGAGCGGTGTTGCGACGAGCAGCGCCGTGAGCGCCGTGAGCGCCGCGGTCGCGGGATGCGGGACGCGGGACGCGGGATGCACCGCCGCTCGGAGTGCCCCGACGTCATTCGTCCCGCGTCCCGCGTCCCGCATCCCGTTACTCACCATCCCTCGAACTGTCTCAGGTTCGTCATGTTCAGCCGGTCGAACTCCACGTACTCGCCGACGAACAGCAGCGGCTCCGGCTCGCTGTAGTCGATCGTCGCGAAGCCGCCGTCGCCGCCCGTCGAGCGGAGGTCGGCGAACAGCACCTCGTGCTTGTTCCAGTACTCGAACGGCAGCTCCCCCTGGACGCCGCCGTAGCGCGCCCAGGTGAGCGTCGTGACCTCGAAGCCGCCGGCGCCGGGCAGCGTCAGGCGCTGGCCGCGGCGGAGCGACTTCTCGTCAGGCAGCCCGCCGGCGCCCGGGCGCAGGAACGAGACCGCGTACTCCGCCTGGGCGTCGGCCAGCCACCCGCTGGTGCCGTCGTCGAACACCAGGTGCCACTCGTTCCAGCCGCCGCGCTCGTACTCGTACACGATCCGCCCGACCGCGGTGAAGGTGCGGTCCCGGTAGCGCCCCTCGGTCCCGATCTGCACCGGCGAGCTGGTCGCCGGCAGCTCGGCGACCGCCCCCACCTTCTCGAGGTCCACGTCGTGCCTGACGAGAATCGACCGGCAGTACTCGCACGTCGTCTGCACGGCGCCGGCCCAGAGGAAGTTGATCTGGGCGCCACAGTTGGGACAGTTCGCGGTCCTAGCCGTGTTCATCCGTGGTAGGCACTTCGCTCCGTAACCGTATACGCCCGCTCGAGCCGTCGCATGACCACGCGCTCCGCCCCCACCGCCTCGGCCAGCCCGCCCGCGAAGTCCCACTCGGCGCGCGGGGTGCAGCAGAAGAGGTTGAGGCAGAGCGACGCGTGCTCGGGGAAGGTGTGCACGGCGAGGTGCGACTCGGCGAGCAGCGCGAGCCCCGTCACGCCGCACCCCGGCGCCGGGAACTGGTGCCACGCCGCCTCCCCCACCGGCCGCAGCGCCAGCTCGGCCACCATCCGCGCGAACAGCGCCCGCAGCGCGGCGACACTCGTCAGGCGCGCCGGGTCGCACCCGTGCGCCTCCACCACCCACTCCACCCCGGCGCCGGCGCCCGGGCCGGGTGCGTAGGCCACGCGCCGCTACTCCGCGGCCGCCGCTTCCTGCGACGCCCCGCACTCGGGGCAGAACTTCGACCGCCGCGGGATCGGCTTGCCGCAGTTGTGGCAGAACTTGGTGGCGACGTCGCCGCCGGCGGCGGCCGCCGCCCCGCCCTCCGGCGGACGCGCGCCCCCCTGCTGCATCGCGTTCACCATCGCCTGCCCCATCGCCATCCCCGCGCCGAGCCCGGCGCCCAGGCCGGCGCCGCCGCCCTCGTTGGCCGCGGCGATCGGGATCGACTGGCCGACCTGGAACTGCGTGTACTTGTTCAGGTCCCCGATCATGTTCATCCCGATCCGCTCGTCGAGCCGCTTCTGGAGCTCCTCGGGGAGCGACAGGTTCTCGACCACCATCTGCTCGAGCGCCAGCCCCAGCTCGGCGAACGACGGCGCGACCTGCGCCGCCATCTGCCGCGCCAGCTCGGTCTGGTTCGCCGCCATGTCCAGGAACGGCGTGTTGCTCGACGCGAAGGTCTGCGCCATCCGGCTCACGACCACGTTGCGCAGCTGCGGCTCCAGATCGGCCACGCGATAGACGTCGCGCGTGCCGCTCACCTTCACGTGGAAGAGCCGCGGGTCGGCGATGCGGTACGTGTAGGTGCCGAAGCCGCGCAGCCGCACCATCCCGAAGTCGCGGTCGCGGATCGTCACCGGGTTCGTCGTCCCCCAGCGCTGGTTCAGCCGGTGGCGCGTCGAGAAGAAGTAGACGTCGCTCTTGAACGGCGACTCGAACCCCTTGTCCCAGTGCATGAGGTTCGTCAGCAGCGGCAGGTTCTCGGTCTCCAGCCGGTACATCCCCGGCCCGAAGACGTCCGCCACCCGCCCCTCGTTCACGAAGATCGCCATCTGGGACTCGCGCACCGTCAGCTGCGCGCCCATCTGGATCTCCATGTCCTGCATCGGGAACCGGTAGGCGAGCACGCTGTCGTCCGGCTCCACCCACTGGATGACGTCGATGAACTGCTTCTTCAGGAAGTCGGCGAGACCCATGGGCGGACGCCTCCGGCGCGCGAAAGTCGGCAGAGCGGAACAGGCCCGAACGATGGCGCCCGGCCCCTCCCGCTGCAACTATTACAACCGCTACAACCGCGGCAGGGGACCCGCCGCTCGTCCCCGCAAAGCCGCCCTTCGCGCCACCGCGGTTGTGTCCGCCCCGTCCGCGCCGTATGAAGGGAGGATTCCGCGCGGCGCGCGTCATTCCGACCGAGCGCACGAAGTGCGCGAGCGGAGGAACCCCCGTCCCGACGGAGGAGCTGCGGTAGTTCACGCCGTTGCGGACGAGCGTCACGGCCAGGGCTCCTCCGTCGGGACGGGGGTTCCTCCGCTCGCGCACTTCGTGCGCTCGGTCGGAATGACACGCACCTTCGATTCTTACCTGAGGAGCTCATGTCGATTTCCAGACGGACGTTCGTGAAGGGCACGGCGATGGCGGGCGGGGCGCTCGGGATGGGGATGGCGCCGCGCATCGCCGGCGCGGCCGAGGAGCGGGAGAGCGCGTCGGCCGAGCCGAAGCCGGTCGAGAAGGCGGCGAAGCCGCTCGACATCCTCGTGCTCGGCGGCACCGGCTTCACCGGGCCGCACCAGGTGCGCTACGCCGTCGCGCGCGGGCACAAAGTCGCGGTGTTCAACCGCGGCCGCCGCCAGGCGGACATCCCGGCGTCGGTCGAGCACCTCGTCGGCGACCGCAACAACGACCTCAAGGCGCTCCAGGGGAGTCGCAAGTGGGACGTCGTCATCGACGTGCCGACCTCGATCCCGCGCTGGGTGCGCGACGTCGGCCAGGTGCTCAAGGGGCGCACCAACCAGTACATCTTCGTCTCCACCATCTCCGTCTACGGCGACACCACCAAGCCGGGGATGGACGAGACGACGCCGCTCGCGAAGTACAAGGGCGCGGACGCGATGGCGGAGACCCAGGAGACCCTGATGAAGGACATCGGGAATCTCTACGGCCCGCTCAAGGCGCTCTCCGAGGCCGAGGCCGAGAAGTGGTTCCCCGGCAAGGTCACCGTCATCCGCCCCGGCTACATCGTCGGCGAGGGCGACACCTCCGACCGCTTCACCTACTGGCCGGTGCGCGTCGAGCGCGGCGGCGAGATGATCGTCCCCGGCGCGCCGAGCGACCCGGTGCAGTTCATCGACGTGCGCGACCTGGCCGAGTGGATCATCCGGATGGCGGAGAGCAACAGCACCGGGATCTACAACGCCACCGGCCCGCGCTCCGAGCTCTCGATGGGCGAGTTCATCGGCGGCTGCCGCGCGGTGCAGAGCGGCTCGCAGGTGATCAAGCCCGTCTGGGTCCCGAACGACTTCCTCGACCAGCAGCAGGTCGGCTTCCCGATCTACGCGCCCCCGGTGGGCGAGTACGCGGGCTTCAGCCGCGTGAGCGTGGAGCGCGCGGTGGCGAAGGGGCTCACCTTCCGCCCGCTCGCCGACACGGTCCAGTCCACCCTCGCCTACTGGAAGTCGCTCCCCGAGGACCGGCGCGCCAAGCCCCGCGCCTTCGTCCCCGCCGAGAAGGAGCAGCAGGTGCTGGCGGCGTGGAAGGCCAAGAACCCGGCGCAGACGTCGTCGAAGTAGGGGCGACCTCCCGGGTGCCCGGCCTCACTATCCTTCTCTGATGTCCGATCTGGCCTCCCCCTCGCTCCTCCGGCGCGTCGTCGACGTGCGGCCGGAGGAGCGGCGCGCGATGTGGCTCTCGTGCGCGTACTTCTTCTTCGTCCTCGCCAGCTGGTTCATCCTCCGCCCGATCCGCGACGAGATGGGCGCGGCCGGCGGGGTGCGCAACCTGTCGTGGCTGTTCACCGGAACGCTGGCGGTCACGCTCGTCGCCAACCCGCTCTTCTCCGCCCTCACCGTCAGGCTCCCGGCGAGGCGGTTCGTGCCGATCACGTACCGCTTCTTCATGGTGAACCTGCTCGTCTTCTACGCGCTCTCCCGCTACCTCCCGGAAGACCGCCACATCTGGCTCGGCCGCGCGTTCTTCGTCTGGTCGAGCATGTACAACCTGTTCATCATCTCGGTGTTCTGGGCGTTCATGGTCGACGTCTGGCGCACCGACCAGGGGAAGCGGCTGTTCGGCTTCATCGGCGTCGGGGGGACGCTGGGCAGCCTCGCCGGCTCGGCGACCACGGTCGCCCTCGCCACGCGCATCGGGCCGGTGAACCTGCTGCTGGTGTCGGTGGTGCTGCTGGAAGTCGCCGTGCAGTGCATGCGCCGGATCCCGATGATCTTCCGCGCCGTCGAGGCGCCGGAGGAGGGGCGCACGGGGTCCACGCTGCCGCCGGTGCGGGGACGCCAGCCCGGGCTCTCCGCCCCCGCCCCGACCGGGGCTGCCGCCGCGACCGCACACTCGTCGGACCGCCCGCTCGGCGGCTCGGTCGTCGCCGGGCTCACGCACGTGCTGCGCTCGCCGTACCTGCTCGGCATCTGCACGCTGATGCTGCTGTTCACGCTGACGTCC
>DATFPD010000257.1:0-4835 GCA_035265005.1 Gemmatimonadaceae bacterium
AGCGACGTCGTCGCGGAGCTGGACCGCTCGGGGATCGCGGCGAAGGCGCAGGAGGTCGCGCTCGCCCTCCAGAAGGCCGAGGCGCAGCACACGCAGGCGCAGCTCGACTCCACGCTCACGCTCTCGCAGGCCCGCGAGGACATGCGCACGATGGAGTTCACGCTCGAGGAGAAGCGCATCGCCAAGGAGCAGGCCTCGTACGAGGCGCCGTCCATCAGGCGGCAGGCGGAGATCGACTACGAGAAGGCCGTGCGCGCGCTCGACCAGGCCAAGTCGAACTACAAGACAAAGCAGAAGCAGTCGGTGGCGAAGATGGCCGAGGTCGGCGCGGACGTGGAGCGCCAGCGCAACAAGCTCCGCGTGGTGCAGGACGTGATGGGCTCGTTCACCATCCGCGCGCCCGCCCCGGGGATGGTCATCTACGTGCGCGAGTGGAACGGCAAGAAGAAGGGCGTGGGCTCGCAGGTGAGCCCGTGGGACCCGACCGTCGCCACGCTCCCCGACCTGACGCAGATGGAGTCGGTGACGTACGTGAACGAGATCGACGTCCGCAAGCTCTCCAGCGGCCAGCCGGTGCAGATCTCGCTCGACTCCGACCCCACCAAGAAGCTCACCGGCAAGGTCGTGAGCGTGGCGAACGTCGGCGAGCAGCGCCCGAACGCCGACGCCAAGGTCTTCGAGGTCCACATCACGGTCGAGCAGGCGGACACCACCCTGCGTCCGGGGATGACGACGTCGAACGCGGTCGAGACGGCGGTGATCCCGAACGCGCTCTCGATCCCGCTCGAGGCGGTGACGAACGAGGGGAGCATCCCCTTCGTCTACAAGCGCGACGGCTCCGACGTCATCAAGCAGCACGTCGAGACGGGCGTGATGAACGACAACGACATCGTGGTGCTCAAGGGGCTGGAGAAGGGCGACCAGGTGCTGCTCGCGCCCCCCGCCGATCACGCGCGGCTCGAGCCGAAGTGGCTCCCCGGCTACGTGCCGCCGTCGGAGGCCGACTCGACGAAGCCCGGCGTGCCGGCGGGCGACACCGCGCGCTCGACGCCGGTCGGCGTGACGCCGAAGGCCGCGGCCGCGGCGCCGGCGGCCGCCGCGCCGGCGCCCGCCGCCGCGAAGCACTAGCCGCGGTCGCGCCGCATGCAGAGCACGCAGGCCAGGCTGAAGGAGCTCACCACCGGGGTCGCGTTCAGCGTCAGCACGGCCGCGGAAGCGGTAGGGCACAACAAGCTGCGGGCGGGGCTCACGTCGCTCGGCATCCTGTTCGGCGTCGCGTCGGTGATCGCGATGCTGGCCATCGGCAAGGGCGCCGAGCAGGAGATCCTGGAGCAGATGCGCCTCCTCGGCTCGAACAACGTGATCGTCACGCCGCTCGACGAGCAGAAGGAGGAGAAGGTCGAGAAGGACGACGGGAAGAAGGAGCCCAAGCGCTACTCCCCCGGCCTGACCTTCCGCGACGCGCAGAGCATCGCCAGCACGATCCCGAACGTCGCGGCGACGAGCAGCGAGATCGTGCTGAACTCGCTCATCACCCGCGAGGGGCGCCGCCGCTCCGGGAAGCTGGTCGGCGTCGACACGTCGTACTTCGGGCTGCTGAACCTGAAGCTGGCGAGCGGCAAGCCCTTCACCGCCGGCCAGGTGGCGACGTCGGCGCCGGTGGCGATCATCGGCAACGGGGTGAAGACGCGCTTCTTCACCACCGAGGAGGCGCTCGGCCGCCCGATCAAGGTCGGCGACGTGTGGCTGACCGTCGTCGGCGTGCTGGAGGACCGGAAGGTCTCGAGCACCACCGCGCAGCGGCTCGGCATCCGGGACGCGAACATGGACGTCTACGTCCCGCTCCCCACGATGCTGCTCCGCTACCGGAACCGCGCGCGGGTGACGGCGCAGGACATCGAGCGCGCGGCGCGCAGCTTCGACGACGACCCGAACGCCACCGCCAACCAGGACCAGGAAGTGCTCGCCGAGAAGCGGAACTACCACCAGCTCGACAAGGTGATCGTGCGGGTGAACGAGGCGAGCGTGGTGCCGGCGGTGGCCGAGATCATCCAGCGGATGCTCTCGCGCCGGCACAACCAGGTGGTGGACTTCGAGATCACCGTCCCCGAGCTGCTGCTGAAGCAGGAGCAGCGGACGAAGACGATCTTCAACGTCGTGCTGGCGGCGATCGCCGCGATCTCGCTGATCGTCGGCGGGATCGGGATCATGAACATCATGCTGGCGTCGATCCTCGAGCGCATCCGCGAGATCGGCGTGCGGCGCGCGGTGGGGGCGAGGCAGCGCGACGTGCTGTCGCAGTTCCTCACCGAGTCGGTGATGATCAGCCTCGCCGGCGGGATCGCCGGCATCATGGTCGGCGCGGCGCTCAGCTTCGGCATCGAGTACTTCGCCAAGATCCGCACGATCGTCTCCCCGCTCTCGGTCGTCGTCGCCTTCAGCGTCTCGGTGGCGGTGGGGCTCGTGTTCGGCATCGTCCCCGCCTGGCGCGCCGCCCGCCAGGACCCGGTCGTCTGCCTGCGCTACGAATGAGCACAGCGGGACACGGATGAACACGGACGACTGCACGGATGAACACAGGTCCTGTTCCTGTTCATCCGTGCGGTCGTCCGTGTTCATCCGTGTCCGCTCTTCAATCGTTCTCTTCCTACCCCCCGAAGCATGAAGTCTTCAGTGTTGCTCGTCGCGCTCGCCGCCGCGGCCGCGCTCCCTGCGCAGACGCCCTCGCCGCCGGCGGTGCGCCCGCTGACGCTGCCGGAGGCGATCGCGATCGCGCAGCGGCAGGGGAACCAGGCGCAGGCGGCGCGCAGCGCGCGCGAGGCGGCGCGCTACCGCGACCGCGCGTTCGGGGCGCGGCTGGCGCTCCCGCAGTTCTCGCTCGAAGGGGACGCGGTGAACTACAGCAGCTCGATCGACCCGATCGACCAGCCCGAGGGCGGGACGCTCTTCTACCGGCGGAAGCAGAACCGCTCGGCGATCGGAGTGCGAGCCTCGCAGGAGCTGCCGATGACCGGCAGCCGGCTCGTCTTCTCATCAGGCGTGAGCCGCATCGACCAGTTCAACGCCAACCAGACGACGCAGTACTGGCAGACGACCCCGTTCGAGGTCGGCATCGAGCAGGACCTGTTCAAGCCGCGGTCGAGGCTGTGGGCGTCGCGCGAACAGGACTTCGCGATCTCGATCGCCGAGCGGCAGTACCTGGAGTCGCGCGAGGAGCTGGCGACCACTACGACGACGGCGTTCTTCGACCTGTACGTCGCCGAGGTGGCGCTGGCCAACGGCACCGCCAACGCCGCGGTGAACGATACGCTGTACACGCTCAACAAGGGGCGGTACGAGGTCGGCAAGATCGGCGAGAACGACCTGCTTCAGAGCGAGCTGGCGCTGCTGCGCGCGCGCACGGCGCTTGACGGCGCGCGGCTGGAGCGCGACCGCGCCGAGGCTGCGCTGCGCCGCCTGCTCAGCCTGCGCCCGGACCAGCCGCTCGCCGTCCTGCCGCCCGCCGAGGCGCCGGTGATCGAGGTCAACCCGGACGTCGCCGTCGCCGCGGCGCAGCGCAACGCCAGCGACCTGACGCAGCTCGACCTCCAGGCGACGCAGGCCCGCCGCCGCGTCTCGGAGGCGCGCTTCGCCAACGGCTTCAGCGCCACCGTCGGCGCCGGGTACGGCTACAACCAGACGGCGTCCGTCTTCGGCGACGCCTACAGCTCGCCGCTGGCGCGCCAGCGCTTCTCGATGAGCGTCTCGATGCCCTTCTACCAGTGGGGCGCCGGCCGCGCCGACGTGCAGGCCGCGCGCGCCGACGAGGCCCGCATCGAGAGCCTGTCGCGCGCCCGCCGTGACGCGATCCAGGAGGAGGCCCGCTTCGCGGCGCTCCAGCTCACGCAGTCGCAGCGCATGCTCGCCATCTCGGCCAAGGCCGACACCGTCGCGACCAAGCGCTTCGAGGTCGCGAAGAACCGCTACGTGATCGGCAAGATCGGCATGAGCGACCTCTACATCGCCCAGAACGAGAAGGACCAGGCGCTCCAGGCGTATGTGCAGGCGCTGCGCGGCTACTGGACCGCCTACTACCGCCTGCGGCGCCTGACGCTGTACGACTTCGAGGGGCGGAAGGAGATCAGAGAGTAAGAGGTAGGAAGTACGAAGTACGAAACGGGCCCCGGGAGATCACCCTTCCCGGGGCCCGTTTCGTACTTCGTACTTCGTATTTCTACTTGCCTTTCTCCACCGCCTCCCCCACCGCCCGCACGAGCGCGTCAGGCAGGAAGGGCTTCTGGAGGAAGGCGGTGCCGGGGTCGCGGAGGCCGCGGCGGACGAGCTCGTCGTCGCTGTAGCCGGACATCAGGAGCACCTGGATGCCGGGGCGGCGGACGGTGAGCTCGCGCGCGAGCTGCGCGCCGTTGCTCCCCGGCATGATCACGTCGGTGAGCACGAGGTGGATGCGGTCCGGGTAGGCGGCGGACGCGGCCAGCGCCTCGCGCGCGTCCCGCGCCTCCAGGACCCGGTAGCCGTGGCGGCTCAGCACGCGCACGACGAGGCCCCGCACCGCGTCCTCGTCCTCCACCACCAGCACCGTCGCGGCGTTGCGCGCCGGGACGGGGGCCGCGGCGCCGCGCGCGCCTGACGCCTGGGGCGCGGCGAACCCCGCTGCCGCCGGCGCGGCCGCGTGCGGCGCCGTGACGGCGGTTGGGGAAGCGGCGGCGGCAGCGCCGGCAGCCGCCGCCGCGTGCTCGGTGGCGCGCGGGAGGAGGATGGTGAACGTCGTCCCGCCGCCCGGCACGCTGTCGCAGCGGATGAAGCCGTCCGACTGCTTGACGATGCCGTAGACGGTG
>DATFPD010000258.1:0-5127 GCA_035265005.1 Gemmatimonadaceae bacterium
GGAAGGCCCGCGGCCCGACGCCGCGCTCGATCTTCTCATCGTACCCGCGCTTGCACTTCCCGCACACCGGCCGCTCGTTGAGCGCGAAGTAGTAGGTGCGCATCGGGGTGCGACAGTCGGAGCACCAGAGGTAGGGCGCCGACTTCGGCTCGGGGATGAGCTCGGGAGAGGGCGCCGGTGCCGGCGCCTCCGGGGCACCCGGGGTCTCCGGGGCGCGGACGAAGGAGGCGAAAAGGAACTCGCCGCGGTTGGTGCTCAGCTGCTCGTTGGACATGACGACACGACTCGGCCCGCGGCGCGCCTGGGCGGCGGGTCGCAGGTGCATCTGGAACGGGTTGTAGGGGCGCCCAATGTGGGTGGTCCTTCGCACGCTGTCAAACAGCCGGTGCCGGGCGCGGCCGAGTGTGGCGGCCCGACAACAGCGCCGAAGATCGGCGGCAACCATCCGGGAGGTCGGACGATCCAATCGCGGTGTGTACCCCTGAAAACGTCAGGGGGACAGATTTCACCCGCGTGGACCGCGTGAGCGACGACAGCCTGGACCTCCTGAGGGGCACCCTCGACGTGCTGATCCTCAAGGCCCTCACCTGGGGGCCGCGGCACGGCTACGCGGTGGCGCGCTGGATCGAGGACGCCACCCGCAGCGCCCTCCAGATCGAGGAGGGGGCGCTCTACCACGGCCTGCACCGGCTGGAGAAGAAGGGGTACGTGACGAGCGAGTGGGGCCTGTCCGAGACCAACCGCAAGGCCAAGTACTACGCGCTCACCAGCGCCGGCCGGCGGCGGCTGGCGGCCCAGAGCGCGACGTGGACGCGCTACGCCGAGGCGGTCTTCGCGGCGCTGCGCACGGTGTGAGCGACGGGACGCGTCGCGGGTAGCGCACCATGTCGCCCCTGCCGCACGGGATTCGCCGCGCCTTCCGCCTCGCCCTGCGGCGGCCGCGGATCGAGCAGGAGGTGGATGCGGAGGTCGCGTTCCACCTCGAGATGCGCGCCGCCGAGCTGATGGCGCGAGGACTGACCCCGGAGGCCGCGCGCGCGGAGGCGCTGCGGCGGTTCGGGGACACTCACCAGTGGAGTACGGCCATGAGTGCAGTCGACCGGGAGCGCGCGGCCGGAGAGCGGCGCGCGGAGTGGCTGGACGACCTGCGGCAGGACCTGCGCTACGGCGTGCGGTCGCTCGCGCGCGCGCCGCTCTTCTCGCTCCTCGCCGTCGTGACGCTGGCCGTCGGCATCGGCGCCAACGCGGCGGTGTTCGGCGTGCTCAAGTCGGTGCTGCTCGACGCCCTTCCCTACGCCGACGCGGAGCGGCTCGTCCGCATCCACGGGCGCCTGCTCGACGGCTCGATCCGCTGGGTGCCGGTGAGCGCCGGCACGGCCACGGACGTCGCCGAGCGGCAGCGGTCGTTCGAGCGCATCGCCGCGTTCGAGGGGCGGACGCGCGAGAGCATCTTCGACAGCGGCGGCGAGCCGCGCGTCGTGCACGTGGGGTGGGCGGAGCCGTCGCTCTTCCGCACGCTCGGCGTGTCGCCCGCGCTCGGCCGCCCGCTCGCGGACGACGACGCCGCATCCGACACGATCCGCTCCGTCGTGCTCACCCACGCCGGCTGGCAGCGGCTGCTCGGCGGCGACCGCGCCGCCGTGGGCGGGGAGATCCGCATCAACGGGATTCCACGCACGGTGGTGGGCGTGCTCCCGCGCGGCTTCGTCGGGCCGGTGGCGGACGCGGAGATCTACTTCCCGCTGAGCCTCCGCGCGTTCCTTCGCAACCCCATCTCCGCACGCCGCCAGCACAACTTCGGGATGGTGGGCCGCCTGAAGCCGGGCGTCACGGTGGAGGCCGCCCGGCGCGAGCTCGACGCGCTCTTCGCCGAGCTCGCCCGGCAGTACCCGAACGAGAACGGCGGCGAGGGCGCGGCGGTGATGCCGGTGCGCGACGACATGATGGGCGACACGCGGACGCCGCTGCTCGTCCTGATGGCGAGCGCGGGACTGGTGCTGCTGATTGCCTGCGCCAACCTCGCGGGGGCGCTGCTCTCGCGGACGATCTCCCGGCGCAAGGAGTTCGCGGTGCGCGCCGCGCTCGGCGCCGGGCGGGGGCGCCTCGTCAGGCAGCTCCTCACCGAGAGCACGGTGCTCGCCCTGGCGGGCGGCGCCGCGGGCATCCTGCTCGCCTCGCTCGGGCTGGCCGTGCTCCGCGGGCTCGCGCTCCCCGCGCTGCCGGCGTACGCCGAGCTGTCGCTCGACCCGGGGGCGCTCCTCTTCACGTCGCTGCTCGCGCTCGCGACCGGGCTTGCCTTCGGCGTGGCGCCGGCGCTCTCCGTGAGCCGCACGGACCTGCAGGGGATGCTGCGCGAGGCGGGTGCCCCCGGAGGGGGCGGTCGCGGTGCGAGCGAGGGGCAGCGCTCGCGCCACCTGCGCGGGCTGCTCGTGGCGGGGCAGATCGCGCTCTGCGTGAGCCTCCTGGCGGGGGCGGGGCTCCTCGTCCGCAGCCTCCTGGCGATGACCGCCACCCCGCTCGGCTTCGACCCCGACGGCGTGCTGACGGTCGCCGTCCAGCTCCCGCGCGCCGGCTACGCCACGGGCGAGGCGCGCACCCGCTTCCTCGAGCGCTTCGAGGAGCGCCTCCGCGCCCTCCCCGGCGTCACGGCCGTCGCGAGCGTCGGCCAGGCTCCCACGCGGGTGGCGAACCGGAACGGCTTCGTCGTCGTCGGAGCGCCCGCGCCGGCCGACCAGAAGGGGATCATGCTGCTCACCGAGGTCTCGGACAGCTACTTCCGCACGCTCGGGATCCCCGTCCGCGAGGGACGCACCTTCGGCCCCGAGGACGGCCGCCCCGGCGGCCCGCTCGTCTTCGTCATCAGCGAGAGCGCGGCGCGGCACTACTTCCCCCAGGGCGGCGCGGTCGGCGCGCTCGTGAAGATGGGCCCGCAGCCGGACGCGCCCCAGGCCACGGTGATCGGGGTCGTGGGCGACGTGCGCAACGACCCGGCGAAGGCCGACGCGGAGCCGATCCAGTACATGTCGAACCGCCAGGCCCCGTGGAACGGCCCGGTCTTCGTGATCCGGGCGCGGGGCGAGCCCACCGCCCTCGTGCCCGCCGTCCGGCGCGAGCTGGCGGCGATCGACCCGGGGCTCCCGCTCCACCAGGTGGCGACGCTGCGCGCGCTGCTCGCCGAGGGGCTCTCGGGGCGCCGGCTGCCGGTGGTGCTGATGACCGCGTTCGGCGCGCTCGCGCTGCTCCTCGCCTCGGTGGGGGTCTACGCGATGTTCGCGGCGATGGCGGCGGCCCGCGAGCGGGAATTCGGCGTCCGCATCGCGCTCGGCTCGACCCCGCGCGACATCGCGAGGCTGGTGCTGCGGCAGGGCGGGGTCTGGATGGTGGCGGGGCTGGTCGCGGGCGGAGCGGGGGTCGTGGTGGTCTCGCGGATGCTGCGCGGGCTGCTCTTCGGCGTGCCGCCCTTCGACCCGCTCGCGCTCGGCGCCGCCGCGGCGCTGCTGCTCGTCTGCGCGTCGGTGGCGCTGCTCGCCCCGGTGCGGCGGGCGACGCGGGTGGATCCGATCTCGGTGCTGCGGTAGGGCACACGGGTCTGGGCCCTCTACTGGGATGATCTGCTGAAGTCGACCACAGAGACTCAGAGGTAGTGGGCCAGTTCGAGGCAACGGCAACGGCAATTTGACAGGATGAACGGCGACAGGATGCACAGGATGGTGAACAGGATGCGGGCCCCGGGAGTCTTCGCGTCCCGGGGCCGTCATCCTGTTCACCATCCTGTGCATCCTGTCAAAATGCCGTTGCCGTCGCCGTCGCCGGCGCGGCGGCTGCCCTCGAACTGACCCACTACCGACACAGAGGACACCGAGGACGGGCACACGGGAGAGGTGTCCCCCTGCCGGGAGGAGATGCTGAACGGCCGGGGGAGGACCCTGCAGCCGCGACCCCTTTCAGGATTCTTCACATCTCCTCCCGGCAGGGGGACACTCTCTTCGTGTGCCCGTCCTCGGTGTCCTCTGTGTCTCTGTGGTCGATTCAAACAGCACCGACCGACCGAGGGCCTTCCTGGTGTGCCCTCCCTCAGCGGACCCCGAGCGCCACCCCCACCACGATCGCCCCCGCCCCGACCGCGAGCGCGCCAAAGAAGAGCGGGACGACGAACCGCAGCCACTCGTCGTAGCGCACGCCGGCGGCGGCGAGCACCGCCATCAGCGCGCCGTTCGTCGGCGTCACGAGGTCGCACAGCCCGGCGCCGTACTGGTAGGCCATCACCGCCACCTGGCGGGAGAGGCCGATCAGGTCGGCGAGCGGGACGATGATCGGGATCGTGAGCACCGCCTGGCCGCTGGTGCTCGGCACCGGGACGTGCACCGCCGTCTGCACCGCCAGCATCCCGAGCGCGGAGACCGACGGCGGCAGCCCGTCGAGCGGCGCCAGGAGCCCTCGGACGATCGTGTCCACCACCTGCCCCTGGTCGAGCACCACGTAGATCGCGCGGGCGACGCCGATCAGCAGCGCCGCGCCGGCCATCTCGCGGAAGCCCTGCGCGAACGCGTCCGCCGTGCCGGCCACGCGCAGCCCGCCCGCGAGCCCGGCGAGGATGCCGAGCAGGAGGAAGAGCGCCGACAGCTCGTCGAAGCCCCAGTCGTAGCGGAGCGCGCCGACGACGTACGCCGCGAAGCCGGCGATGAGGAGCAGGAGCACCGCCGCCTGACGAGCGCCGAACGCCTCGGCCGCGGGCGCGTCGGCGCCGTCCGGCGCGGCGGCGGCCGCTGCCGGCGGCGTGCGCACGCGCCGGGCGTGGCGCATCGTCCCCCACACCCACACCGCGAGCGCGGCCAGCAGCGCCGCCACCCGCAGCGGCCACCCCGACACGAGCGGCAGCTCGGCCAGCTTCTGCGCCACGCCGACGCCGAACGGGTTCACCGGGCTGAAGGCGCCCCCCAGCACCGCCGCGCCGAGGCTCATCGCGACCGCGGTGGTCGCGTCGTACCCCAGCCGCCGCGCCACCAGGAGCAGCAGCGGCACCAGCCCCACGACCTCCTCCTGGAGCCCGATCAGCACCCCACCTAACGCGAAAGCCGCCGAGACGGCCGGGATGAGCAGCGCCCCGCCCCCGCCCCCGCCCCCGCC
>DATFPD010000259.1:0-6924 GCA_035265005.1 Gemmatimonadaceae bacterium
CAGAGGGCACAGAGGGAGCGCCGCTCTACCGGTAGAGCGGCGCTCCCTCTGTGCCCTCTGTGTCCTCTGTGGTTCAATTCGCCCTTCCGTCCCATAGTACAACGTGTCCGCCCCGCGCAGATTTCGGCCAGGGTGGTCTGCCCGTAGCGTGCGATGCGGCCTGCTTCCCACGACGGACGGCGCCCTAGCCTGCGCGGATGATTCTCACCTCTCTCGTGTTCGCTCTCGTCGGCGGTGGTCCCACGCCGCCGGTCTACCACGGCCGCCGGCGCGAGCTCGACGTGCAGCCGCCGCGGATCGAGGCCACCGTCGCCATCGACGGGCGGCTCGACGAGGAGCCGTGGCGGCGCGCGGCGGTGCTGACCGGCTTCTCGCAGTACGCGCCGCTGGACGAGCAGCCCGCCGAGGACTCGACCGAGGTGCTCGTCTGGTACTCGCCGACGGCGATGCACTTCGGCGTCCGCGCCTGGGCGCGCCCGGGGACGGTGCGGGCGACGCTCGCCGACCGCGACAAGATCTACAACGACGACTACGTCGGCGTCCTGCTCGGCACCTACGACGACGGGCGGCAGGCGACCGTGTTCGCCGTCAACCCGTTAGGCGTGCAGGGCGACGGGACCATGCTCGAGGGGGCGCGCGGGCTCCAGCAGGGCGTGGGGCGCGAGCCGGCCGACATCAGCCCGGACTACGTGTTCGAGTCGAAGGGGCGGCTCACCGACTACGGCTTCGAGGTCGAGATCCGCATCCCGTTCAAGAGCCTCCGCTACCAGCGCGCCGACCCGCAGCGCTGGGGGCTGGCGGTGATCCGCCGCGTCCAGAGCACCGGGCACGAGGACAGCTGGACGCCGGCCAGGCGCGCCGCCAGCTCCTTCCTCGCCCAGTCGGGGCGCCTGACGGGGCTCACCGGGCTGCACCGCGGGATCGTGATGGACCTGAACCCCTCGGTCACCACCTCGCGCGCCGGCGCGGTGGACGGGGACGGCGTCTGGCGGCAGGGGCGCGCCGACCCCGAGGTCGGCGGCTACGCGCGCTGGGGCGTCACCAACGACCTCACGCTCACCGCCACCGCGAACCCCGACTTCTCGCAGGTCGAGACCGACGCCGGCCAGCTCGTCTTCGACCCGCGCGACCCGCAGTTCTTCGAGGAGAAGCGCCCCTTCTTCCAGGAGGGGATCGAGCAGTTCACCCTCCCGACGCGGCTCGTCTACACGCGGCGCATCGTCGCGCCTGACGCGGCGGCGAAGCTCACCAGCACCGTCGCCGGCACGCGCGTCGCGCTGCTCTCGGCGCGCGACGACCGCCGCTACTCGGCCACCGGGGAGGACCACCCGCTCTACAACGTGGCGCGGCTCCAGCGCGACCTCGGCGCGCAGTCGCGGCTCGGCGTCGTCTACACCGACAAGCGCGACGGCGGGCGGTCGAACCAGGTGGCCGGCGTCGACGGACGCCTCGTCTTCGCCCGGCTGTACAGCGTGCAGTTCCAGGGCGCCGGCAGCTGGACGCGCGTCCCGGGGCTCGACGGCCGCGCCAGGCCGCTCTGGCGCGCGGACTTCGCGCGCAGCGGGCGGACCTTCGGGCTGCGCGCCACCGCGCTCGGCGTCCACCGGGACTTCGTCGCGTCCACCGGCTTCATCCGCCGGGACCGCGGCTACGCCCAGGCGAGCCCGTCGCTCACCTGGTACGGCCGGCGCGGCGCCGTGCTGGAGTCGGTGAGCGGCTTCCTGCTCGGCGACGGCACCTGGTCGTACGACGCGATGATGCGCGGCGACAACGCGCGCGACCAGCGCGGCCACGTCGGCGCCGACCTGCGCCTGCGCGGCGGCTGGAACTTCGGCGGCATCGCGATGCGAGAGTCGTGGGGGTACGACCCGTCGCTGTTCGCCGGCTACGCGCTGGAGCAGGGCACGAACGGCGTCATTGACACCGTCGAGTTCACCGGCCCGCGCACGCTGCGGCTGCCGGCGCGCGACTTCGAGCTGCACCTGGTCACGCCGCGCTTCCAGCGCTTCTCGGGCGACGCGTCGGTGCTCTGGGGGCGCGACGTGAACTTCTTCGAGTGGGCGCCGTCGGACATCGTGTTCCTCTTCGGCACCCTCGGCTGGCGCCCCACCGACCGCGCGCGGCTGGACGGCACCTTCGCCATGCAGCGCTACCGCCGCCCCGACCACTCGACCGTCAACACGCGCCGGCTGCCGCGGGTGAAGGCCGAGTACCAGCTGGCGCGCCCGCTCTTCCTGCGCGTGGTGACCGAGTACGACGTGGACCTCACCGACGCCCTGCGCGACGACGCCGAGCGCACCGGCGCGCGGTTGCTCCGCTACGACGGGGAGAAGTACGTCCTGGCCGACGAGTCGAACCGCCGCGCCCTCAACGCCGACGTGCTCCTCTCCTACCAGCCGAACCCCGGCACCGTGGTATTCGTCGGCTACGGCGGCACGACGTCGACGCCTGAGCCGGAGTTCCGCGCGCGCGCGTTCCACCGCGAGCGGGACGCGCTGTTCGTGAAGGTGAGCTACCTGTTCAGGCTGTAACTGCTCGGTAGAGGAGCATCCCGAGGGGGTGGTGGGCCCTTGATTCATCAAGGGCTCCTGTGCATCCCGGCCGGGCAGCCTCAGGGCCCTTGATGAATCAAGGGCCCACAGGTCTTGCCTGTCAGGCAACTCTGCCCCACTGTCCTGTGTCTCACCCATAGTCTTGCCAGGGGACCCCCATGTCTGCCGATACCGGCGAGCTGCTCCAGGGCACGCTCTCGATCCTGATCCTCAAGGCCCTCCTCGCCGGACCCGCGCACGGGTACGGGGTCGCGCGGTGGGTGGAGGACACGACGACTGACGTGCTGCGCATCGAGGAGGGCTCGCTCTACCCCGCGCTGCGGCGCGTCGAGGACCGCGGGTGGGTGACGTCCGAGTGGGGGCTCTCCGAGAACAACCGGCGGGCCAAGTACTACACCATCACCCAGGCCGGCCGCGCCCACCTGCGGGCCGAGGCGGCGGTGTGGCTCCGCTACGCGGACGCCGTCACGCGCGTGCTGCGCGCCGCGCCGGCCCTCGCCTGACGACGCACGTGAAGCGGCTCTTCAAGCGCTTCTGGGGCCCCGACGTCGACGCCGACGTGGACGCCGAGCTCCAGTTCCACCTCGAGATGCGCGCCCGCGACTTCGAGCGCCGCGGGCTCCCGCCTGACGACGCCCAGCGCGCGGCGCGCGAGCGATTCGGCGACGTGGACCGCATCGGCGGCGTCCTGCGCGCCCACGACTACCGCCGCGAGCGGCAGACACAACGGAGAGAGTACATGAGCGACCTCACGCAGGACCTCCGCTTCGGCATGCGGAGCCTCCGGCGCGCCCCCGGCTTCACCGCCGTCGCGGTGCTCACCCTCGCCCTCGGCATCGGCGCCACGACGGCGATCTACAGCGTCGTCAACGGCGTCGTCCTGCGCCCGCTGCCGTACCCGGACCCCGACCGCATCACGATGGTCTGGATGGACAACCAGCGGATGGGGATGAGCGAGGACATCCACTCCGCGGCCAACCTTGCCGACTATCGCGCGCAGAACCAGGTGTTCGAGGCCATCGCCGCCTACTCCCCCCGCGGCTACAACGTCACCGGCGGCTGCCCCGAGGCCACCTGCGAGCCCCAGCGCATCATGTCGGCCGCCGCGTCCGCCGAGCTGTTCCCCGTCCTCGGCGTGCGCCCGCTCCTGGGCCGCGTCTTCACCGCCGAGGAGGAGGTGCAAGGACGCGACGCGGTGGTGGTGATCGGCTACGGGCTCTGGGCGCGCCAGTTCGGCCTGCGTCCCGACGCGGTGGGCAGCACGCTCCAGCTGAACGGACGCTCGTACACGATCCTCGGCGTGATGCCGCGCGACTTCGCCTACCCGTCCCGGGAGACCGAGCTCTGGATGCCGCTCGCGCTGTCGCCGGAAGACCGCACGGGCCGCAACGGGTTCTGGCTCTGGGCCGTGGGGCGGCTCAAGCCCGGCGTGCCGCTGGAGCGCGCGCAGGCGGACATGGCGGAGATCAACCGCCGCATGCAGGAGCAGTTCCCCAGCCTGCGCGACTACGGCGTGAAGCTGGTCCCGCTGCCGCGGCAGGTCGTGGGGCCGTCGCTGCGCACCGCCCTCTGGGTGATGCTCGGCGCGGTGGCGGCGGTGCTGCTCATCGCCTGCGCCAACGTCGCCAACCTCATGCTCTCCCGCGCCGCGGTGCGCGAGCGCGAGGTGGGCGTGCGGCTCGCCCTCGGCGCCAGCCGGACGCGGCTCGTCCGCCAGCTCCTCACCGAGAGCGTGCTGCTGTCGCTCGTCGGCGGCGCGTTAGGCGTGGCGCTGGCCTGGGGCGGGCTCCGGCTGCTCACCGGCCTCGCCCCGTCCGACGTCCCGCGCCTCGACCAGGTGCGGATCGACGCGCCGGCGCTGGTCGTGACCCTCGGCGTCGCCGTCCTCACCGGCGTCCTGTTCGCCCTCGTCCCCGCGCTCCAGGCCTCGAGCCCGAACCTCGCCGGCTCGCTCCGCGACGCGGGGGGACGCGGCGCCACCGGCGGGCAGCGCGGGAACCAGCTCCGGCGCCTCCTTGCCGCGGCGCAGGTGGCGCTCGTCGTCGTGCTGCTCACCGGGGCGGGGCTCCTCATCCGGAGCTTCCTCCAGCTCCAGCAGGTGGACCTCGGTTTCCGCCCCGACAACCTGCTGACGATGCGCGTCGCCCTTCCGGGCGCGAAGTACCCACCGCCGCAGCGCGTCCCGTTCTACGACGCGCTCGTCGAGCGGCTGCGCGCGGTGCCGGGCGTGCAGGGCGTGGGGGCAATCTCCGACATCTTCCTGAGCAAGACGCCCAACTCCACCACCTTCACGATCGAGGGGCGCCCCCGCACGCGCGACCTCGAGAACACCGAGATCCCGTTCGACGCCGTGACGCCCGATTACTTCCGCGCGATGGGGATCGCCCTCGTCCGCGGCCGGACCTTCACCGCCGACGACGGGCGCGACTCGACGCCGCTGGTGGTCATCATCAACGAGGCGATGGCGAAGCGCTTCTGGCCGGGCGAGAACCCGGTCGGCCGCCGCTTCAAGTACGGCGGCGAGAACAGCCGGGGGCCCTGGGCGACGATCGTCGGCGTGGTGGGGGACATGCGCCGCACCGGCGTCGACTCGCCGGTCCGCTATGAGACGTTCCTCCCGCTGCGCAGCCAGCCGTCCTCGCAGATGACGTTCGTGGTGCGCACGGCCGGCGACCCGCTCGCCTCCGCCCCCGCGCTGCGGGCCGCCGTGCGCGCCGGCGACCCGTCGCTCCCGGTCTACGACGTGAAGTCGATGGACCAGCTCCTCTCGAACCAGGTCGCCCAGCGCCGCTTCAGCATGGCGCTGCTCGGCACCTTCGCCGGCCTGGCGCTCGTCCTCGGCCTGGTGGGCGTCTACGGCGTGACGTCGTACCTGGTCGCCCAGCGCACCCGCGAGGTGGGACTCCGCCTCGCACTCGGCGCCCAGCCGCGCACGGTGGTCCGCATGGTGGTGCGCCAGGGGATGGTGGTCGCCGCGCTCGGCGTGGCGGCGGGGCTCATCGGCTCGGTAGCCCTCACCCGCCTCATGGCCGGCCTCCTCTACCAGGTGAGCCCCACCGACGTCGTGACGTTAGGTGTCGTCACCGCCACCCTCGCCGGCGCCACCCTGCTGGCGAACTACATCCCGGCCCGGCGCGCGGCGCGGGTGGACCCGCTGGTGGCGCTGCGGAACGAATAGGCACAAGGGCGAGGCCTGCCTCGCCCCTAACGGCACGTCCCATGACCCGTCCATCGCGTGGCGGGGGCCGCATCCGCGGCGTAGGTTGCCCCTCATGCTGCTCGACGCCATCCGCGCCCTGCTCCGCGCACCGGCCGACGCGCCACCGGACGCAGGCCCCGCCGCACCGGAGGTCGACCCGCTCCACCTGGCCGCCTGCGTCCTGCTGCTCGACGTCGCCTATGCCGACGGCGAGTTCTCCGCGCCGGAGCGGGCGCATCTCGAGACGGTCCTCGAACAGCACTTCGGGCTGCCGCCAGCCACCGGGGCGCGGCTCGTCGAGCTGGCGGACGCGGAGCGGCGCCGGGCGGTAGACCACTTCCACTTTACATCGGTGCTCCAGCGCGGCTTCGACGAAGCGCAGAAGCGGGCGCTCGCCGAGGCGCTCTGGGGGCTCGTCCTGGCCGACGGGCAGGTGGCCGAGCATGAACACTACCTGGCCCGAAAGATCGCGAACATGCTCGACCTCCATCCGGCTGACCTGCATGCGGCCAAGGCGGCGGCGGCGAGAAAGCGCGAGGCATGATCCGCGACGCCCGATGAACGATGCGCGGCGGGCCCCGGGAAGCTTCCCGGGGCCCGCCGCGTATTACGAATCGCGAATCGCGAATCCGCTTACTTGATCACCGCCCGATACCGAACGACCAGCGGCCCGTCCATGCCCGGGCGGGTCTCCGGCCACAGGGTGAGGGTGCGGCCGGCGTCGAGCGGAAGCTCGATGCCGCGCGCCGGGAGCTCGGTGAGCAGGTCGCCCGCGACGGCGAGCTGGCCGACGGGGACGGTCGCCAGCGCCGACGCGGCGGCCGACGTCTCGCCCATCACGCGCGGGAGCGTGCTGCGCACGATCCGCTCGAACTTCTCCGCGTAGCGCGTGCGGGTGAGCGGGGTGTCGAAGTGAACGGTCACCGTGTCGCCGGCGCGCATCGCGTACACGCCCTCGCCCAGCTCCGTCCGACCCTCGACCGGGGCAGCCGGCGCGGCAACCGGCGCGGCGACAGGCATCGCAACTGGCGCCGGCGTGACGGCGGCCGGAGCCGGCGTGACCGCGGGGGCGGGGTTGGACACGAGGGTCGCGGCCGGCGCGATCTCGGCCCGACTCTCGACCGCGACCACAGGCGCGACCACGGGGCGCGTGGCCTGCGGCGGCGTAAAAAA
>DATFPD010000260.1:0-20255 GCA_035265005.1 Gemmatimonadaceae bacterium
GAGCGGGCGCTGGCGTACTGGGCAGCGCGGCTCGACGAGCACGGCGTGCCGCACCGCGGCGTCACGACGCGCGACGGGCGCCGGGTGCTCGACTTCGACGACCCCGAGGGCACGCAGCTCTCGCTCGTGGACGACGGCGGCAATGCCCGCGCCGGCGAGGCCCGTCCGTGGGACGCGAGCCCCGTGCCGGCCGGGCACCAGATCCGCGGGCTCGGCTACACGGTAATCACCGTGCCGCGGCTCGAGCCCACCGACCGCTTTCTCGTCGAGGCGTTAGGCCTCCGCCGCGACCGCTCGTACCCGCTGGCCGGGGCGCCGCAGTTCGCGGTGCACGTCTACGCGATCGGCGACGGCGGGCCGCACGCGGAAGTACACGTGATCGTGCGCGACGACCTGCCGCGCGCCCGGTACGGCTCCGGCGCCGTGCATCACGTGGCGCTGCGCGTCCCGGACGGGCAGCGGATGGAGGACTGGGTGGCGCGGCTGAACGCGGCCGGCTACCGCAACAGCGGCATCGTCGACCGGCACTACTTCACGTCGGCCTACGTGCGCGAGCCGAACCACGTACTCTTCGAGCTGGCCACCGACGGCCCCGGGTTCGAGGTGGACGGCCCGCTGGACGGCGAGCGGCTGTCGCTGCCGCCGTTCCTCGAGCCGAGGCGGGCGGAGATCGAAGCGAAGCTCAAACCACTGAGCGCGGTGCAGGTCTGACCGGCGCGCGTATGATAGCGAGGACTCCATGAGCGACCTGAACCTGACCGGCATCCATCACCTGACGGCGGTCTCGGCGAGCATCCGCCAGAACCACCGCTTCTACACGCAGACGCTGGGCATGCGCCTGGTGAAGCGCTCGGTGAACCAGGACGACGTGAGCGCGTACCACCTGTTCTACGCCGACGCCAGGGGGACGCCCGGCACCGACCTGACCTTCTTCGACTGGCCGGTGCCGCGCGAGCGGCGCGGCACACGGTCGATCGCGCGCACGAGCCTGCGCGTGGCCGGCGCCGAGACGCTCGACTGGTGGAAGCGGTACCTGGACGAGCAGCAGGTCGCCGCGGGCCAGGTGGTCGAGCGCGACAGGCGCCTGACGCTGGACCTGGAGGACGCCGAGGGGCAGCGGCTCTCGCTGGTCGACGACGGGCGCGACCCGCGGGCGGGCGAGCCGAACCCCTGGGAGCGGAGCCCGGTGCCGGCCGAGCACCAGGTCCGCGGCCTCGGCCCGATCGTACTCAGCGTGCCGAGCCTGAAGCCGACCGACCAGGTGCTCCAGCGCGTGATGAACATGCGCCCGGCGCGCGAGTACGCGCACCCGGAGAACGCGAAGCACACGGTGCACGTCTACGAGATGGGCCCCGGCGGCCCGCACGCCGAGCTGCACGTGGCGGTGCAGCCGGACGTCTCGGCGCACTCGCCGGGCGCGGGCGGCGTGCACCACGTGGCGTTCCGCACGCCGACGTTCGACGAGTACGAGGCGTGGGCCGAGCGGCTCAACTCGCTCGGGGTCCCGAACAGCGGCGAGGTGGACCGCTACTGGTTCCGCAGCCTCTACTTCCGCGAGCCTAACGGCATCCTGTTCGAGATCGCCTCGGACGGCCCCGGCTTCACGGTCGACGAGGACCCGGCGACGCTCGGCGAGAAGGTCGTGCTCGCGCCGTTCCTCGAGCCGCACCGGTCGGAGATCGTGGCGAACCTGAAGCCGATCGACTGAGGGGCGGGATGCGGGATGCGGGATAACGGTCTTACCGCGCATCCCCCATCCCCCATCCCGCATCCCGCACGCTCAGTCGCTCAGCGCTGGCGCACGGCGGGAAGCGGCGCCTCGGCGCGCAGCTCGGGGAAGTCCTGCTCCCAGAACTCCGCCGCGCCACGCTCGTCCGCCGCGCGGCGGTGGGCCTCGAGGGCGCGGAGCTCCACGCGGCGGATCTTGCCGGAGATCGTCTTCGGCAGCTCGGCGAACTCGATCCGGCGGACGCGCTTGTAGGCCGGGAGCCGGTCGTGGACGAAGCGGAAGAGCGCGAGCGCCGTCTCGCGCGTGGGCGGCGCGCCGCCGCGCAGGACGCAGAACACCTTGGGCACGGCGAGCCGGGTCGGGTCCGGGCTGGGCACGCACGCGGCCTCCGCGACCAGCGGGTGCTCGACCAGCGCGCTCTCCAGCTCGAACGGGCTGATGCGGTAGTCCGAGCTCTTGAACACGTCGTCCGCGCGGCCGACGTAGGTGATGTAGCCGTCGGCGTCGCGCTGGGCGACGTCGCCCGTGCGGTAGTGGCCGCCGGTCATCGCCCGACCGCCGCCGCCGCCGCCGGCGCCGTCGTCCTGGTAGCCCGCCATCAGGCCTAACGGGGGATCGTCCAGCGGGAGGGCGATCTCCCCGTCCGTCTCCGCCTCGTTGCCGTCCGCGTCCAGCAGCGCGATCCGGTAGCCCGGGAGCGGGCGCCCCATCGAGCCGGGGCGCACCGGCTGGCCGGGCGAGTTGCCGACCTGCGCCGTGGTCTCGGTCTGGCCGTAGCCGTCGCGGATCGTGAGCCCCCACGCGCGTCGCACGCGCTCGATCACCTCCGGGTTGAGCGGCTCCCCGGCGCCGACCAGCTCGCGCAGCGAGCCGCGGTACGCGACGAGCTCCTCCCCCACCAGCATCCGCCAGACCGTCGGCGGCGCGCACAGCGTCGTGATGCCGCAGCGGGCGACCGTCTCCAGCACCCGGCGCGCGTCGAAGCGCTGGTAGTCGTAGACGAAGGTCGTGGCGCCGGCGTTCCATGGCGCGAAGACGCTGCTCCAGGCGTGCTTCGCCCACCCGGGGGAGCTGATGTTCCAGTGGACGTCCCCCTCGCGCAGCCCGATCCAGTACATGGTGGACAGGTGCCCCACCGGGTAGCTGGCGTGCGTGTGCAGCACGAGCTTCGGCCTGGCGGTCGTCCCCGAGGTGAAGTAGAGCAGCAGCGGGTCGCCGGCGCGCGTCTCGGCGTCGGGCGCGAACTCGTCAGGCGCCTCGTACATCGACTCGTACCGCGTCCAGCCGGGGAGGTCGGAGCCGACGATGAGCCGCGTGTAGTCCCCGGGGAGCCCGGCGAACTTGAGCGCGCCGTCGCCGTCGGCCACCACGTGCCGCACGCGGCCGCGCTCGAAGCGGTCGGCCAGGTCGGCGGGGGTGAGCTGCGGCGTCGCCGGGACGACCACCGCGCCGAGCTTCATGCAGGCGAGGATCGTCTCCCACGTCGCCGCGACGTTGGGGAGCATGAGCAGCAGCCGGTCGCCGCGGCGCACGCCCAGCTCGCGCAGCGCGTTGGCGACGCGATCGCTGCGCGCCGCGAGCTCGTCGAACGAGAGGCGCCGCTCGCCAGCCTGCCCCGAGCCTGCCGAAGGAGCTTGCCCTGAGCCTGCCGAAGGGTCGTCGCGCACGATCCAGAGGGCGGTGCGGTGGTTGCCGCGCGCCATGGCGTCGAAGTAGTCGAGCGCCCAGTTGAAGCGGTCCAGCGCGGGCCACCGGAAGCCCGCGTACGCCTCGGCGTACTGCTCCCGGCGCGCGACGAGGAAGTCGCGCGCCGCGACGAACGCGGATGCATCACCCATGGGGCCTCCGGACGGATCGTATCGGAGATGATGTACTCGCGGCGCCGGCGGGCGGCCAGGTGGTGGGTTCAGTCCGAAGCGACGGCCAGCCGGAACTGGCTGCCCGCCTCCCAAAGGATCCTGTCGTCGGCGCTCGCCGCCGCCCGCGCCGCCGAGCCGTCGGAGTGACCCGTGCCCCTTATCCCCGGGTTGCACCAAAGTCGGCGCGACCGTCCGGAGGGGTGTAGGGCATCGCGCGGCAAGGGTGTCGTTGCAGATGAGGCCCGCGGGGCTGCCTGACGAGTTCGAGGGCGCGGGAGCCCGCGGCACCGTTCAACGGGGAGGGGGACGACATGAGGAACGTGTTGGAGCGCGCGGCGGCGTTCGCCGCGTACGTGACGGACATGGCCACCGCCACGCTCGCGGCGGCGTGGCCGCGGAGCCTGGCGGCGCGGGAGATCGACCGGCTGCTGGGCGAGGGGTACGCCGTCGGCAGCGGCTGCGAGATGGCGTTCTCCCTCTCGTTCGCCGACGCGGCCAGCGCCGCGTCCGCGGCGGCGGCGCGGCGGGCCGGCTTCGCGACCGGGCACCCGAGCGATGGCACGGGTGGACTCGTGACGGCGTACGCGGTGATGCCGCTGCGGGCGTACCACCTGTCGCTCGCACTGTCGCGGCTCGAGCGCGTGGCCGCCCGGCACGACGGCTACGCGACCGTGATCGGCCCCGTGCAGCCGGCCGCCGGCCACGTGCCGAGGCACGAGCGCGCGACGGCGGCGGTGGACGACGCCGCGGCGGCCTGACGACGGACGACGGGCCGGCGCTCAGAGCTGGTCGCCGTGCGGCAGCCACGGCGCGAGCCGCTCGCGCAGCGTGCGGAGCGCCCGCCCCATGTTCGCCTCCACGGCTTTCACGGACACGCCGAGCAGCTCGGCGGTCTCCGCGTAGCGCAGCCCCCGCACGCGACTGAGCTCGAACACCTCCCGGCAGCGCGGCGGGAGCTCGGCGACGGCCTGGCGCGCCGCGCGCTCCATCTCGTCCGCGACGAGCTGCGCCTGCGCGCCCGGCTCGCGCACCTCGTCCGTGTCGATCTGGCTCGCGCTCCGCTGCTGCACGCGCAGGTGGCGCAGATGGTTGAGCGCTCGGTTGCGCGTGGCGCGGAAGAGGTAGCCCTGCGGCGACGCGTCGGCGTCGATCTGGTCGCGCCGCGACAACCGCGGGTGGGAGATGCAGGCCACCGCGGGACGAGGCTCGCTCGCGCTCTCTGCGTCGCTGACGCTGGTGAAGAGCACCGTGCACCGCATCGCGGAGGGCTACCAGGGAGATCTCCGCCCCGGCGACCGGATGCTCGAGGTGCCGGCGCGAACGTTCGGCGCGACGGCGTCCTGGTCGGCCGCGCGATGGTCGGCGTCGGCCCGGGTCGCGCGCGCCAGCGACTGGATCAACTACGACCGCCTCGCGCTCGCGGCCGCCTACGCCGCGGACACCGCCGGCGGCGGCGGCTCGGGGCCGTCCCCGGTCGGCGCAGGGCAGCGCGAGTTCTGGCGCCGGTACGACGGCGTGACGCGGCTGGGCGCGCGCGGCGAGGTGCGGCTCTGGCGCACGATCGCGCTCACGCTGCGCGGCGAGAACCTGCTCGACCGCCAGCTCGGCGAGCCGGACAACGTGACGGTGCTCCCCGGCCGGACCGTGCTGGCGGGGGTGCGCACGGGGTTCTGAGATCGGCTGAAATTCGCGTGTAGGGTGTTCTCCCGCCCGGGTGTTTCTCATTCGGACACACCGAGAACGTCGGTCGGGCCTACTGGGAGGCAGACGCGATCGTTCCACCAACTCCGGATGAGCACCATGGTGAAGCTGCTTTCGCATCGTCACGATCACGACGCCGATCACGACGACATGGGCGGTCTGCACCGGGACCTGACCGCCACCGGTTCCGCGATGGGCCGACGCGACATCCTCCGCCGCCTCGCGCTCGGCGCGGGCGCGCTCGCGCTCTTCGGCTGCCGCGACGCCACCGGCGCGACCGCCCTCGACAGCGACACGGGGACGGGGAGCGCCGGCGCGTGCCCCACAAGGATCCCGACGGAGACCGCGGGCCCGTACCCGGGCGACGGCTCCAACGGCGCGAACGTGCTCAACCAGACCGGCGTCGTGCGCAGCGACATCCGCTCCAGCTTCGCCGCCCTCTCCGGCAGCGTGACCGGCGTGCCGCTGACGATCGAGCTCACGATCGTGTCCGCCTCGACCTGCGAGCCGCTCGCCGGCTACGCGGTGTACCTCTGGCATTGCGACGCGCTCGGGCGCTACTCGCTCTACTTGAGCGGCGTGACCAACCAGAACTGGCTGCGCGGCGTGCAGGCGGCGGACGCGAACGGCGTGGTCACGTTCACCTCGATCTACCCGGGCTGCTACTCGGGCCGCTGGCCGCACATCCACTTCGAGGTCTACAGAAGCGTGACCGCGGCGCAGAGCGTCTCGAACAAGATCGCGACCTCGCAGATCGCGCTGCCGAAGGCGACGAGCGACGCGGTGTACGCGACGAGCGGGTACACCGGCAGCGCCGGCAACCTGTCGCGGATCACGCTCGCCACCGACAACGTCTTCAGCGACGGCGCCGCGCTCGAGCTGGCGACGGTGACGGGCAACGCGACCGACGGGTACGTGGCCAGCCTGACGGTGGCCGTGTAACCCGCTCCGCGGGTCTGGATGGAGCTCGCCTGCCGGGTCTCGTCGCCCGGCAATTGCATGTCGGATGCGGCACCGCACTCACCGAGCGCATTCGCGATGCCCAGTCCGACTGCCCCGACGCCGAGTGGCGAACGGGACATCTACCGACCGTCTGGCTGGCGGGCGCGTCTCCCCATCGCCGCGCTGGTGTTCGTCATCGCCTCGCTGCTCGCGCTCGCGGTCACGCCCCTCCAGATGTCCCGCCGCCTGCGCGCGGTACGGAGCATCTCGGACGCCACGACCAACGCGGCCAGCCCGCTCCTCCCTCGGCTCCGGGTCCTGATCGCCGAGCAGGTGATAGTGCACCAGCTGATCAGGACCGGCGCCGACAGCGGCCCGCTGATCCGCTACCGGCAGTACCGGGCGGAGGAGGAGCAGCTCATCGGGGAGCTTCTGCCGCTGGCGCGGCGCATCGGTCCGGCGGCGGCGCGCTGGGCCGAGGAGGTGCGGGCGCGCGCCGGCCGGCTCCACGACGTTCCGGACGCCCGCGCCGACGGGCGCCTCACCGAGGCCCAGTTCGCGCCGATGGTGACGCCGCTGCGCTTCCTCCGGGACTCGCTGCTCGTGGCGGAAGACTCGCTCGCCGCCGAGATCGGCCGGGTCGAGCAGCGGAACCGGGCGCGCGGCGCGCGCGTGGTGAGCGGCCAGGAGGTCGTGTCCTCAGCGCTCGGAGTGCTCGCGCTGCTCGCGGCCGCCGTGGTGGCCTGGTACGGGCGGCGAGAGCGTCAGCTCACGCGGGCGCTCGCCGGGGCCGTCGCGGAGGAGGCGCGGCTCCGCGCGGTCGCCGAGCAGCGGCGCGAGGACCTGGTGCGCGTGAGCGAGAGCAAGGCCCGGCTGATGCGCGGCTTCAGCCACGACGTGAAGAACCCGCTCGGCGCGGCCGACGGCTTCATGGCGCTGCTGGAGGAGGGCATCATGGGCCCGCTCGCCGAGAAGCAGCAGCGCAGCGTCGAGCGCGCCCGCCGCGCGATCCGCGCCGCGCTCAACCTGATCGGGGACCTGCTGGAGCTGGCGAAGGCGGAGACCGGCAACATCGACATCAGGCTCGCGCCGACGGACGTGCGCGAGGTGGCGCGCGAGGCGGCCGAGGAGTTCCGCGCGCAGGCCGAGGCGAAGGGCCTGACGATGGTCGTCGACCTCCGCGGCGAGGCGGTCCAGCTTCAGACCGACCCGGTTCGCGTCAGGCAGGTGCTCGGCAACCTGATCTCCAACGCGGTGAAGTACACGCCGCGGGGGTCGGTGACCGTGCGGATGGCCGGCGGGCGGCCAGCCCCCACGTCGAAGGACGGGCGGCGCTGCGTGGGCGTGGAAGTGTCCGACACCGGCGCCGGCATCGCGCCCGAGAAGATGCGACTGCTCTTCCAGGAGTTCGTGCGGCTCGATCCCAGGGCGGGCCCCGGGGTCGGCATCGGGCTGGCGATCAGCCACCGCATCGTGCAAGCGCTCGGCGGGGACCTGACGGTCGAGAGCGAGCCCGGGCGGGGGAGCACCTTCGTCCTCTGGCTCCCCGCGGGAGACGCGCCGTCGGTGACGCCGTCGGTGACGCCGCCGGCGACCCCGGCCGGGCGCGACCGGCGGACCGGGGAGCGGCCGGGCATCCTGTAAGGATCGGAAAACCGACATGGAGATCGGCGTCTACACGTTCGCGGAGACCACGCCCGACCCGGCGACCGGGCGCACCATCGGCGCCGGGCGGCGGCTGCGCGACCTGATCGAGGAGGTCGAGCTGGCCGACCAGGTGGGGCTCGACGTCTACGGCGTCGGCGAGCACCACCGGCCGGACTTCGCCGTCTCGGCGCCGGCGGTGGTCCTCGCCGCGGCCGCCGAGCGTACGCGGCGGATCCGCCTGACGAGTGCGGTGACCGTGCTCAGCTCGGACGACCCGGTGCGGGTGTTCCAGGACTTCGCGACGCTCGACCTGCTGTCGGGCGGGCGCGCCGAGATCATGGCGGGGCGGGGGAGCTTCATCGAGAGCTTCCCGCTCTTCGGCTACGACCTGGAGGACTACGACGCGCTGTTCGAGGAGAAGCTCGACCTGCTGCTGCGGCTGCGCGCCGGCGAGCGCGTCACCTGGTCCGGGGAGCACCGGGCGCCGATCTCGGGGATGGGCGTCTACCCGCGGCCGCAGCAGGACCCGCTGCCGATCTGGGTCGCGGTCGGCGGCTCGCCGCAGTCGGTGGCGCGCGCGGCGCGGCTCGGCCTCCCGCTCGCGCTGGCAATCATCGGCGGCGCGCCGGAGCACTTCGTGCCGCTCGTCAACCTGTACCGCGACGCGGCGCGCCGCGCCGGCCGCGACCCGGCGCGGCTCCCGGTCGGCATCAACTCGCACGCCTTCCTCGCCGACCGCTCGCAGGACGCGGCCGACGCGTTCTACCCGTCGTACGCCGAGGCGATGACGCGCATCGGCCGCGAGCGCGGCTGGCCCCCGACGACGCGGCAGCAGTTCGAGGCGGCGCGGACGCTGCGCGGGGCGCTGTTCGTGGGGAGCCCGCAGGAGGTGATCGACAAGATCCTCTTCCAGCGCCAGCTCTTCGGCCACGACCGCGTCATGCTCCAGCTCACCGTCGGCTCGGTGCCGCACGACAAGGTGATGCGCGCGCTCGAGCTGCTGGGGACCGAGGTCGCGCCCGTCGTCAGGCGGGAGTCGCCGCCGGCTGCGGCCGCGGACGTCGCCGCCGGCGAAGGCCGTTAGGCGCTCAGATCGCGCAGGAGCCGTCCGCGCAGGCGTCGCCGGCAGCGTCGGCGCCGGTCGGAGCGCCTTCGGGCGCGTCGGCCGCGCCGCACCGCCGGACCTCCTCGAGCACCTGCAGGAACGTCGACGCGGGCTGACCGCCCTCGACCACGTACTGCCCCTCGAACACGAACGTCGGCACCGCCTGCACGCCGAGCCGCCGCGCGTCGTCGAACTCGCGCTCGAGCTCCTCCGCCCCCTCGTTCGAGGCGAGGTAGCCGCGCACCCGCTCGGCGTCCATCCCCACCGACGCCGCCAGCTCCGCGAGCAGCGCGTGGTCGGCGACGTTGCCGCCGCGCGTGAAGTGGGCCTCGAACAGCCGCTCGGCGAGCGCGCGCTGCACCGCGGCGCCGTACTCGCGCTCGGCGAGGCGCAGCAGCCGGTGCGCGGTGCGGGTGTTCACCGCGATCGCGCGGTCCCAGTCGACGGCGATCCCCTCGCCCGCCGCGGCCTCGCTCACGCGCGCGAGCATCGGCGCGATCGAGCGGCCGCCGAAGCGCCGCGTCAGGTACTGCGCGATCGGCGCCGGCGTGTCGGGCGTGCCCGGGTCGAGCTGGAACGGCCGGAAGACGACCTCGACGTCCGCGCCGCCGGGGAACGCGGCCAGGGCGCGCTCGAAGCGGCGCTCGCCGATGTAGCACCACGGACAGACGACGTCCGAGTAGATCTCGACCTTCATGACGGCTTCTCCTGCGACGTGGACGGGTTTTCGTTCACATATGAAATATATAGTGCTGTGATTGTTCGGCAAGGGTCGTTAGACTCCGGGCATGATCCGACTCGTCTGCATCGACGTCGACGGAACGCTCGTGGGGACCGCCGGCGTCGTCGCCCCTGCCGTGTGGGACGCCGCCGCGCGCGCGCGCGCGGCCGGCATTCACCTCGCCATCTGCTCGGGCCGCCCCGCGTTCGGCATCACGGGCGACTACGCGCGGCGCCTCGACCCGGCCGGCTGGCACGTCTTCCAGAACGGCGCGAGCGTCGTCCACCTCCCCACCCGGCGCTCGCTCTCGGCGCGGCTGGCCGACGAGACGGTCGCGATGCTGGTCGAGCGCGCGCGGGTCACGGGGCGTGTGCTGGAGCTCTACACCGACACGGAGTACGCGGTGGAGAGCACCGCCGCGCGCGCCCGCGCGCACGCGGGGCTGCTCGGCGTGCCGTTCGCGCCGCGCCCCTTCGACTCGCTCGACGCGCCGATCGTGCGCGCGCAGTGGCTGCTCGCGCCCGCCGAGGGGGACGCCGCGCTCGCCGAGCCGCACCCGGGGCTCGAGGTGTCGCCGTCCACGTCGCCGGTGATGCCGGACACGCTGTTCGTGAACCTGACGCCGGCCGGCGTGGACAAGGCGACGGCGGTGCGCGCCGTGTCGGCCGAGTACGGCGTCCCGCTCGCGCAGGTCATGTTCGTCGGCGACGGGTGGAACGACGCGGTGGCGATGCGGATGGTGGGCTGCCCGGTGGCGATGGCGAACGCGGACCCCGCGGCGCTCGCGGCCGCGCTGCGCACCGTGGGCCACGTGGACGACGGCGGGCTCGCCGAGGCGCTGGAGATGGCGGTGGGGTGACTCCGGTGCCTCGTCAGGGACGGCGCGTGCTGTCCCTGACGACTGGTAGTTGCGCGCTCGAGTCGCGCGGGTCGCGCCGGATCGATCGGTCGCGACCGAGCACCCGCCCGGGGGCGGGGGCGGCGGCGGCCGTGTCGGCGCCGCTCCGCGCGGGAGCGGGCGCGCCGCACGCCCCGGCGACGAGGAGCAGCGCGACGGCCGCCACTCTCGAGTGGCGGCCGCCTGACGCGAGCCGGCGGCGCATCACTGCGCCGTCAGGCGCGGCGGGCGGCCGGCGCCGCGCGGCGGGAGCGTCTGGAAGATGCCCGGCGCGGCGATGACCGTGCCCGACCGCGCGGGGCCGCGCTCCCATCCGTCGCCCGTCACCTGCGGCCGCACGTCGGTGGACGCGCCGGCCGCGCGCAGGCTTCCGCCGGGGATCGCGTAGCCGTCGCGGGCGTCGTAGTTCACCTGGTAGCCCAGGTCCTCGAACGCGCCGACGGTCATCGCGCTGATCGGCATCGCGCCGGAGTTGGCGAAGCCGGTCATCAGCTCGGTCCGGAAGACGCTCTCGCGCCAGTGGGAGTTGGCCGTGCCGTCGCCGCCGGAGTTCTCGAGCGGTACCGACGACGCGCAGGTCGTGGTGCCGCCGACGCCCCTGCACCCCGCGAGCCCGCGCGGCCCGGTGAACGCCACCATCGACGTGTTGTAGTTCGCGAGGAAGTGAAAGAGATCGAAGTACGAGTCGCCGAACCCGAGCACGTGCATCATCTCGTGCATGATGACGTCCTGGAGGCTCCCGGCGCCGGCCAGCGACGCCAGGTCGGCGTCGTCGAACTCCATCACGCCGATCGCCGGCAGCGACCCGCCGGCGCTGGAGCGGAAGCCGCACGGCCCCGCCTGCGCCAGCACCTTCCCGGCGCCGTCGATCGCCCCGATGTTCGCGTAGATCACCACGTCGTCGATCACCTCGCTCATCACCGGCTGCCCCGTCACGCCGCAGCGGGCGTCGAGGTCGAACCCGGTCGCGTCGACGTTCGGGATGTCGCCGGTGATGATCGCGCTGATCCGCGCCGCGGCGTTGGTGAACAGCGCCTGCTGCGCGGCCGTCATCGGCGCGCCGAAGAAGCGCACGGTGATGTTGAAGTCGGACCGCACCGCGGCGTCCGCCGTCGCCGACAACGCGCCGGACGTCGCGCGCAGCTGCTGCGGCACCACGCTCTTGCCGAGCGTCCACGCCGGGGCGACGAGCGTGCCGTCGTCACCCGTCGTGGCCGAGGCGGCGGAGAGCGCGCCCCCCCCGGTCGCGCTGAACGTGACGGTGCGGTTGCCGACGCCGTTGTCGAAGCGGTCGCGCACCGCGAAGACGACCGGCGACACGGCGCGGCCGCCGAACGCCGACTGGCCGCCGCCGCCGGCCAGCACGATCGACGCCGGCACGTCGGCCGCGGCCTCGGCGGTGAAGACCGCCGCCGCGCCGCCGGACGTCAGCGTGAGCGACTGGGTGCCTTTGACCGTCCCGAGCGTCCAACCGGACGCGGTTGCCACGCCCTGGGCGTCCGTCGTCAGGCTCGCGGCGCTGGTCGTGCCGCCGCCGGAGACGTTCACGGCGACCGAGGCACCGGGGATCGGGTTGTCGTACGCGTCGGTGACGCGCGCCGACGGCGCCGGGCTGACCGCCGCCGCAACCGTCCCGGCGAGCGTGGTCGTCGACACCGCGGTGAGCTTGGCGGCCGCGCCGGCCACGCCGTTCACGGTGATGGTCTGCGGGGTGAGCCCCGACACGCCGATGGTCAGCACGTTCGCGCCCGCGGCGCGGCCGAGGGTCCAGGTGCCCACCGGGGTCGGCCCAGCGGACGCGGTCGCCGACGGCGTGCCGGCGACGCTGCCGCCGCCGGCCGTCACCGAGACGGAGACGGCTACGCCGCCCATGGCGGCGCCGTTCTGGTCCTTCACCTGAAAGGTCGGCGCCGCAGAGAGCGGCAGCCCGGCGGCCGAGGTCCCCGAGGGCGACGTCACGATCTCGATCGTGGTCGGCCTGGGCGTGTCCGCGCCGGTGGGACTGTCGGCGCCGCCGCAGCCGGCGAGCGAAGCCACGAGCAGGCCAGCAGCGAGAGCCGAGAGACGCGCACGCGCGGCGGCGCCTCCGGCCCGAATCGAGCTGAGAGACCTCATGTACGCTCCAACTTCGAAGTGATGAGGGGGCCGACCGGCGCGTAGTCGTCAGCGCGGTCGTAATAAAAAATGACGAGCGAAGGGCCGCCGGCGTAACTTTCTCGGCCCCGTGCGTCGCGGCGTGCGGGCTCATCCGTGTACCCCGAGGCCTCGATGCTCATCGTCCACGTATTCGTGCACGTGAAGCCGGACTCCGTGCAAGCGTTCACCGCCGCGACACTGGACAACGCGCGCCACAGCCTGCGCGAGCCGGGCGTGGTGCGCTTCGACGTCGTGCAGCAGGAGGACGACCCCACGCGGTTCGTGCTGGTCGAGATCTACCGGACGCCCGAGGACCCGGCGCGGCACAAGCAGACGGCGCATTACGCGGCGTGGCGGGACGCCGTCGAGCCGATGATGGCGGAGCCGCGGCGGAGCGTGAAGTACCGCCCCGTCGCCCCCGAGTCGGAGGCGGGATGGGAGATGCCGCGGTGACGGCGCCGCCGTTGCCCTCGTACTGGCGTACCGCCTCGTGGGTCGGCGGGGAACCGTTCCCGGCGCCGGGGCGCTAGACTTCTGAAGTCGGAAGCAGCATCCCCAGCAGAGTCCCAGAGCGTTCAGATGTCCGAAGCCCAGCAGCTCCCCCCCGCGCCCACGCCGGTCGAGGAATCCCGCCGCCGCATCCGCGAGGCCCTCCTGAACGCGCGGCGGGTCGCCGTCGGCACGCACGCCGGCGAGGAGGTGCGCGTGCGCATGATGCACCCCGGCGCCTGGCTGCCTGACGACGAGTCGGCGCGGCCGATCGTCTACCTGGCGTCGATGAAGGGCGACCCGAAGATCCGCGAGATGAGCGTGCGCCCCGAGGTCGCGCTGCTGCTGCACGAGTCACCCACCGGCGAGGAGCACACGAGCTGGGAGATGGAGGTGACCGGGCGGGCGGAGGTCGTGCGCGACCCCGCCGAGCGCGAGCTGGCGAAGCGGGCCACCATGCGCACGTCGTCGATCGTGCGCTACCTCGACTCGGCGGGGCAGACCGACCTGCTGGCGTTCGTGCGCGTGACGCCGCGGTTCATGAAGCACCGCGTGTTCGGGGAGATCGTGGCCGGCCGGCCGCCGTCGATCCTCGAGTTCGCCGACGCGGGCGCCGAGCGGGCGAGCGACTGGGCGCTGCTGCGGCGCCGGCTGGGCGTGTGGAAGGAGACCGTGCGCTGGCCGTCGCTCACCGCCAGCGCGGCGTCGGTGGCGGTCGGGCTGGCGGCCGCGTTCGCGGCGACCGGCGGCGTGCGCTGGGGCTGGGCGCTGCTGACGCTCGTCGCGGCGGTGTCGCTCCAGGCGTGCACCAACATCAAGAACGACCTGGACGACCAGCTCACGGGCGCGGACGACCGCAACCGGACGCCGGTGCTGGGCTTCACCGGCGGCTCGCGCGTGCTCCAGCGCGGGCTCGCCACGCGCGCCGAGCTGCTGGTGGCGATGCTCGGCTTCGGCGTGGTGAGCGCGGCCATCGGCGCGTACTTCGCGCTCGCCGGCCGCCCGGGCGTGCTGCTGTTCGGGCTCGCGGGGCTGGTGATCGGATTCGTGTACACGGGGGCGCCGCTCCGGCTCGCCAACCGCGGGCTCGGCGAGCCGGCCGTGGCGCTGGCGTTCGGCGTCGGCATCGTCTGCGGCACGGCGTACGTGCAGGCGGGGCGGGTGCCGCTGCTCGCGCTGGCGGCCTCGGTGCCGGTGTCGGTGCTGGTCGCGCTGATCCTGTTCATCAACGGCTTCCAGGACGCGGCGAGCGACGACGAGGTCCACAAGCGCACCGCCGTCGTCAGGCTCGGCGTGCGGCGGGCGAGCCGCGTCTACCCGCTGATCGCCGGGGCCGCGGCGCTGGCGCTGGTGGCGTTCGTCGCCTCCGGCGCGCTGCCGCCGTTCGCGCTGCTGGGGCTGGCCGGCTTCCCGCTCTTCGCCCGCGCGGCGCGCGTCGCGCGGCGCAACTTCGACCGGCCGATGGAGCTGGTGCCGGCCAACGCCTTCACCGTCGTCGGGCACCTGGCGAGCTCGCTCGCGCTCGCGGTCGGGCTGGCGTGGGCGGGACTCGGCGGCGGCGCGAACGTCGCCATCCTCGCGGTCGCGGCGGCGGGGCTGCTCGTGATTCTCTACTACAACCGCTCGATCGGGCGGCTGGCGCGGGCGTTCTACGGGGTGCGGGACGCGGTGGCGAAGAGCTGAGTCGGGGGCCGCTCGGGGCGCTCGCTGGCGCCCGCCGGATCGCCCGGTAATTTGGGCGCACCATGCCGACCCCCGTTCCGCGCGCCGCGAAGCTCTTCTACATCGGCCTCCTCGCCCTGGCGTGCTTCGAGCTCGCCAACGTGTACTTCATCATGCCGATGCCGGGCAGCCAGCGCGTGCGGAGCCTCGACCTCGCCTACGCGCTGCACTCGTGGCGGTGGGTGGCCCGGGCGATCTGCGGGGTGCTGATCGTCGACGGCATCCGCCCGGCCTGGCGGCGGAGCGATGGGAGGCGGCGGTGGCTGGCGGCGGCGGCGCTCGCGCTGACCGCGGCCGTCGTCTACGCGGCCAACTTCGTCATGGCGGCCGACAGCATCTTCCGCGTGCCTGACGCGCTCGACATGCGGCCGGCGGCGCGCAACGCGGTCGAGCCGAGCCGCCTGGTCGTCGGCGTCGAGATCGACGGCGAGGCGCGCGCCTACCCGATCCAGTTCATCGGCTACCACCACCAGGTGCGCGACGCCGTCGCCGGACGCGCGGTGCTGGTGAGCTACTGCACCGTCTGCCGGACCGGCCGCGTCTTCGACCCCACCGTCGGCGGGCAGACCGAGTCGTTCCGGCTGGTGGGGATGGACCACTTCAACGCCATGTTCGAGGACCGCTCGACCGGCAGCTGGTGGCGGCAGGCGAACGGGGAGGCGGTCGCCGGGCCGAAGAAGGGCGCCGTGCTGCGCGAGATTCCGAGCCAGCAGATGACGCTGGCGCGGTGGCTCGCCATGCACCCGCACAGCCTCGTGATGCAGGCGGACTCCGCGCTCCGCGAGAACTACAGCAAGACGTTCGACTACGAGACCGGCAGGAGCCGCAAGCGCCTCACCGGCACCGACACCCTGTCGTGGCGCGACAAGTCCTGGGTCGTGGGCCTAACGGTGAACGGCCGGAGCCGGGCCTACGACTGGAACCGGCTGCGCCGCGAGCGGGTGGTCAACGACGAGCTGGGCGGGACGCCGATCGTCGTCGCGCTGGCGGCCGACGGGGCCAGCTTCGTCGCCTACCGCCGTCCGGACGCCGGGACGCGCTTCGCGCTGCGCGGGGACTCGCTGGTCGCGACGGGCGCGGCCTACGCGCTGAGCGGGCGCGGGGCCGCCGGCGAGCAGCTCGCCGTGCTCTCCGCCTCGCAGGAGTTCTGGCACAGCTGGCGGACGTTTCACCCGGAGACGGGGAAGTACTGAACGGCGGGGATGGCGGGGCGTCCGCACGGGAGTCCCCTCGACCTCGAGCACGACGTCCGGGCCGCCGGCGTCAGGCGGGAGCAGGCGCCCGGCCGCCAGGCCCGCGTCGGTCACGTCCATCACCACCGGGCCGCGCACGTCGGCGGGCAGCTCCAGACCCGCGCCGACGCCCCCTCCGAGGGGACGACCGAGATGCCGAGCGTCGGGAGCGACGTGCTGCCGCGCGCGGCACGAAGGACGCAATGCCGAAGCGGCCATGAAGTCGCTCACCTTCGACAACCGATTCGTCGCCGAGCTTCCGGGCGACCCCGATCCCTCCCCGCGCCCGCGCCAGGTGCGCGGCGCGGCCTGGAGTCCCGTCTCCCCCACGCCGGTCGCCGCCCCGCGGCTCCTGGCCCACGCGCGCGAGGTGGCGGAGCTGGTGGGCTTCACCGAGGCGGACGTGACGTCGCCGTGGTTCGCCAGCGTCTTCGGCGGGAACGCGCTGCTGGACGGGATGCAGCCGTACGCGGCCAACTACGGCGGGCACCAGTTCGGCCAGTGGGCGGGCCAGCTCGGGGACGGCCGCGCGATCACGCTCGGCGAGGTGCTCAATGCGTCCGGCGAGCGGTGGGAGCTCCAGCTCAAGGGCGCGGGCCCCACGCCCTACTCGCGCCGCGGCGACGGGCGCGCGGTGCTGCGATCGTCGATCCGCGAGTTCCTGTGCAGCGAGGCGATGCACCACCTCGGCGTGCCGACGACGCGCGCGCTGTGCGTCGTGACGACGGGCGAGCAGGTGGTGCGCGACATGTTCTACGACGGCAACGCGCGCCCGGAGCCGGGGGCGGTGGTGTGCCGCGTGGCGCCGTCTTTCATCCGGTTCGGCAACTTCGAGATCCACGCGGCGCGCGAGGACGCGGCGACGCTCGAGCGGCTGGTAGATTTCACGATCGCGCGCGACTTCCGGCATCTCGCGGGCCCGGTGGACGAGGTGCGCGCGGCGTGGCTGCGCGAGGTCTGCGAGCGCACGGCGCGCCTGATCGTGCACTGGATGCGCGTCGGCTTCGTGCACGGCGTGATGAACACCGACAACATGTCCATCCTCGGCCTCACGATCGACTACGGCCCCTACGGCTGGCTGGACGACTTCGACCCGACCTGGACGCCGAACACCACCGACGCCGCCGGGCGGCGCTACCGGTTCGGCCAGCAGCCGGCGATCGCCCAGTGGAACCTCGTTCGGCTGGCCGAGGCGGTGAGCCCGCTGTTCGCCTCGGCGGAGCCCCTCCAGGCCGCGCTCGACCGCTACGCGGCCGTGTTCGCCGCCGAGTACGAGGCGATGCTGGCCGCCAAGTTCGGCTTCCGGGAACAGGGCGAGGAAGAGCGGGCGATCGCGGGCGATGCGCTCCGGCTGCTCTACGAGGCCGACGTGGACTACACGCTGTTCTTCCGCGCGCTCGGCGACCTCCCCGACGTCCTGCCCGACCCTTCGCTGCGCTCAGGGCAGGCTAGCGACTCGCTCACCGGACTGCTGGGGGACGTGTTCTACGACGAGCAGGCTCGCCAGGCGCACGACGCGGCGCTGACGGCGTGGCTCCGCCGCTGGCACGATCGCGTGTCCCGCGGCGGCGAGCCGGCGGCGGGCGAGCGGCGCGAGCGGATGCACGCGGTGAACCCGCGCTACGTGCTGCGCAATTATCTCGCGCAGCAGGCGATCGACCGGGCGGAAGCGGGCGACGCCTCGCTCGTGCACACGCTGCTCGACGTGATGCGCCGCCCGTACGACGAGCAGCCCGAGCACGCTGGGCTCGCGGCGAAGCGCCCGGAGTGGGCGCGCCATCGCGCCGGGTGCTCGATGCTCTCGTGCAGCTCCTGAGGCGCGGCGCCGTGCCGAGCAGCCCGACCGTGCGCCCGATCGACCGTGCCGACCTGCTGGCCCCCCGAACCGCCTCGGGGGCGGCGGCCGTCGCGTTCGGGATCGGACTGATCGTCTTCGCCGGCTGGGCGTTCGACGTCGACGCGATGCGGCGGCTCTTCGTCGGGAGCATGCACATGCTCCCCAACACGTCGGTCGGCTTCATGGCGGGCGCCGTGTCGCTCTGGCTCCAGAGCCGGCCGCGGGCCGCGGCGGACTCCGCGATGCCGCGCATTGCGGCGCGGGCGCTGGCGGCGCTTGTGCTCGCGCTCGGCGTGCTGACCTTCGGCGAGCGCGTGTGGGGGTGGAGCGCGGGGATCGACGAGCTCCTCTTCCCGGCGCTGCTGCGGCAGCATCCGTATCGGCCGCTCGGCCGCATGGCGACCAACTCGACGGTCGCGTTCGCGCTCGCCGGGGCTGCCCTCCTCTGGCTCGACGTGACGACGCGGGGCGGGCGCCGCCCGGCGCACTGGCTCGCCACGGCGGGCCTCACGATCTCGGCGATCGCGCTCACCGGCTACCTCTACGACGCGCAGGTCCTCTACCAGATGGACGCGGCGGCGGGGATGGCGATCTCCACCGCGCTCGCGTTCTTCGCGCTCCACCTCGGCATTCTTTGCACGCGCGCCGCCGACTCGTGGGCCGGGACGCTGCTCGGCCGGGGCGGCAGCGGCGTGTTCGCGCGGCGGCTCATCCTCGCCATCCTCGTCGTGCCGCTCGCGCTGGGGCGGCTGTGGATCCAGGCGCGCGAGGAGCAGCTGATGAGCCGCGAGGTGGGCGTCGCGATGTTCGTGGTCGCGGTGATCGGCATCCTGCTCGCGGTCGTGCTGCGGGCCACCGCCGTCGTGCGGGCCGGAGAGCGGGTGCAGGACGCGGCGCTCGACCGCGAGGCGGCCGCGCGGCGCGACGCCGAGCGGGCGAACCGGGCCAAGAGCGACTTCCTGGCGGTGATGAGCCACGAGCTGCGCACCCCGCTCAACGCCATCATCGGCTACGGCAGCCTGCTCGCCGACGGCATCCCCGACCCGGTGACCGGCGGGCAGCGCCGTCAGCTCGACCGCATCGGCGCGAGCGCGCGCCACCTGCTCGCGCTGATCGAGGAGGTGCTGACGCTGTCGCGCGTCGAGCTGGGCGAGGAGCGCGTCGCGCCGACGCGCGTCGCGCTGGCCGCGCTGGTGGAGGAGTCGGTGGCGATGGTCGAGCCCGAAGCGCGCGGCAAGGGGCTGCGGCTCGAGCTGCGCCTGCCCGCCGACGCGCTCGTCGCGATCGAGACCGACGCCGGCAAGCTCCGCCAGGCGCTGGTGAATCTCCTCGGCAACGCGGTGAAGTTCACCGACCGCGGCGAGGTGCGCGTTCGCGCGGCCGTCGAGCAGGACGGCGAGACGGTCGTGGTCGACGTGGAGGACACCGGCCCGGGGATCGCGCCCGAGCATCTGGAGCGCGTGTTCGAGGCGTTCTGGCAGGTGGATCAGGCGCCGACGCGCCGCGCCGGCGGCACGGGGCTCGGCCTGCACGTCACGCGGCGTCTGGTGCGACTGCTCGGCGGCGACGTCACCGTGCGCAGCACGCTCGGGGCGGGGAGCTGCTTCACGGTCCGCCTGCCGCGGCGCTGGTGGGGCGCGACAGCCGAGCTGCCGACCGCCGCGGCCGCGCCCGATCGCCCGTCGTCGACCGACCGCTCGTCCGTTCCCGCGTCCTGAGCCGCGCGCCGCGGCAGCGGGCCGCAGTGGCGCGCGGTGTGCAAGCGGAGACGCCTCCCCAGAAGTCTCAGTTCTAAACCATCTACCACGAGTCCGATCGATGGCAACCGTCAAGCTGGCGATCATCTACTACAGCACCTATGGCACGAACTACAAGATGGCGTCGATCGCCGAAGAGGCTGCCCAGAAGGCCGGCGCGGAGGTCCGCCTGCTCAAGGTGAAGGAGACCGCGCCGCAGGAGATCGTGCAGGGGCAGGAGGGGTGGCGCAAGACGCAGGAGACGATGGTGCAGGTGCCCGAGGCGTCGTACGACGACATGGAGTGGGCGAACGCGTACCTGTTCAGCGCGCCGACGCGCTTCGGCGTCACGGCCAGCCAGATGCGCGCGTTCATCGACACGCTGGGCCCGCTCTGGCAGAAGGGAACGCTGGCGAACAAGGCCGTGAGCGCGATGTCGAGCGCGATCAACCCGCACGGCGGGCAGGAGACGACGCTGATCTCGCTCTACACGACGTTCCT
>DATFPD010000261.1:0-8884 GCA_035265005.1 Gemmatimonadaceae bacterium
TCCGCCGCGACGACGATCGCGGCGAAGAGCGCGACGGCCGCCGCGGCGGGGAGCCACGCGCGGGCGCCGCCGTCGGCGGCGTTGCTCGGTCGGGGCATACGCCCTACCATACGCACAGCGGGCGCCAGCGGCGAGCCTTCCCCACACCCGTACGCCAGATGAGCCAGGACGTCCTCGCGCGCAACAACGTGAAGGTCCTCGGACGCGGCACGCAGCCCATGCTGTTCGCGCACGGCTTCGGCTGCGACCAGCACATGTGGCGCTTCGTGACGCCGGCGTTCGAGGACGACTACCGGATCGTCCTGTTCGACTACGTGGGCTCGGGGCACTCCGACCTCGCCAGCTACGACCCCCAGCGCTACGGGTCGCTCGACGGCTACGCGTCGGACGTGCTCGACATCTGCCACGCCCTGGAGCTGCGCGACGTCGTCTTCGTCGGCCACTCGGTGAGCAGCATGGTCGGCGTGCTCGCCGCCAACCGCGAGCCCGATCGCTTCGAGCGACTCATCCTCGTCGGCCCGTCGCCGCGCTACATCAACGACGCGCCGCACTACGTGGGCGGCTTCGAGCGGCGGGACATCGAGGGGCTGCTCGACACAATGGACCGGAACTACATCGGGTGGGCGAGCTACCTGGCGCCGGCGATCATGAAGAACCCCGACCGGCCGGAGCTGAGCCGGGAGCTCACCGAGAGCTTCTGCTCCACCGACCCGACGATCGCGCGGCAGTTCGCCGAGGCGACGTTCTTCGCCGACAACCGCGCCGACCTGCCGAACGTCACGGTCCCCTCGCTGATCATGCAGTGCTCGGACGACATCATCGCCCCTGGCGAGGTCGGCGACTACCTGCATCGCGTCATGCCCGGGAGCACGCTGCGGGTGATGCGCGCCACCGGCCACTGCCCGCACATGAGCCACCCGGAGGAGACGATCCAGGTGATCAGGGACTACCTGCGGCTGCCCGCCGCCGCCGCCGAGAGCGCCGCCTCCAGCCGGGCCTGACGGCGACCGTCGACCGCCCGTGGACGACCTGCTCGACCGCGCGCCGTGCGGCTTCGTCTCCTTCGCCGACGACGGCACCATCGTCGCGGCCAACGCCACGCTGCTCGAGCTGCTCGGCTACGAGCGCGGGGAGCTGGACGGGCGGCGCGTGGAGACGCTGCTGACCATCTCCGGCCGGATCTTTTACCAGACGCACTTCTTCCCGCTGCTCAAGCTGCACGGCCGCGCCGACGAGATCTTCCTGCTCCTGCGGAGCAAGGGCGGCGAGGACGTGGGCGTGCTGACGAACGCCGTCCGCCGCGAGCGCGGCGGCGCCTTCGCCACCGACTGCGTCTTCCTGCGCGTGCAGGAGCGTCGCAAGTACGAGGACGAGCTGCTGCGGGCGAAGAAGGCCGCCGTCGAGGCGCAGGCGGTGGCCGAGGAGGCGAACCGCGCGAAGAGCATCTTCCTGGCGGTGATGAGCCACGAGCTGCGCACCCCGCTCAACGCCATCGGCGGCTACGTCCAGCTGCTGGAGATGGGCGTCTACGGGCCGAGCACGGACGAGCAGCGCGAGGCCCTGGGGCGGATCTCGCGCGCGCAGCGGCACCTGCTGCGGCTGATCAACGACGTGCTGAACCTCGCCCGCATCGAGTCGGGGCACGTGGAGTACGCGATCGAGGACGTGCCGCTCGGCGGCCTGGCGGCGGCGGTGATGCCGATGATCGAGCCGCAGCTCTCGGCGAAGGGGCTGTCGTGCGCGGTGCGGCTCGCCCCCGAGCTGGTCGCCCGCGCGGACCGCGAGAAGGCGCAGCAGATCCTCCTCAACCTGCTCACCAACGCAGTCAAGTTCACGCCGCCCGGCGGCCGCATCACGGTGGACAGCGCGCGGCGCGCCGACGTTCCGGGCATGATCTACCTGCGCGTCGCCGACACCGGGATCGGCATCCCCGCCGACAAGCTCCAGTCGGTGTTCGAGCCGTTCGTCCAGGTGGACGCGAGCCACACCCGCCCCACCGAGGGCACGGGGCTCGGCCTCGCCATCAGCCGCGACCTGGCGCGCGGCATGGGCGGCGACCTCCGCGCGCGCAGCGTGGAGGGGCGCGGCTCGACCTTCACGCTCACGCTGCCTGACGCGGGCGGCGACTGACGGACGCACACCCATGGCTGCCGCGACACCGACCTTCTTCGCCACCCCGGCCGACTTCCGCGCCTGGCTCGAGCGCCACCACGACACCGGCCGCGAGCTGCTGGTGGGCTTCTACAAGAAGGGCGCGGGGAAGCCGAGCATCACCTGGCCCGAGTCGGTGGACGAGGCGCTCTGCTTCGGCTGGATCGACGGCGTGCGCCGCAGCATCGACGACGAGAGCTACAGCATCCGCTTCACGCCGCGGAAGCCGCGCAGCAACTGGAGCGCGGTGAACGTCGCCCGCGTCGCCGCGCTGACGAAGGCCGGCCGCATGCATCCGGCAGGGCTCGCCGCGTTCGAGGCCCGCGCGCCGGAGCGCACGGGGATCTACGCCTACGAGCAGCGCACGACGGCCGAGCTCTCCCCCGCCGACGAGAAGCGCTTTCGCGCCAACAAAAAGGCGTGGGCGTTCTTCGAGTCGCAGCCGCCGGGCTACCGGCATCTCGCGCTCTGGTGGGTGGTAACTGCGAAGAAGGAAGAGACGCGCCAGAAGCGGCTCGCGACGCTGATCGACGACTCGGCGAACGGGCGCAGACTTCACGGGCTGGCGCAGCCTGGCGAACGGCCGAAAAAAGCTTGAACCGCGGCGGGCGCGGCGGCAGTGCTTGCGGGGATCGCCCCGCGGTCGGGACAGAGGGACTCTCGCTCACAGCTCCCGAAATTTCTCCTTGATCCGCCGCACCAGCTCCGCGTACGCCGGCCGCGACGCCACGTCCGGGTGCCAGCAGAGGTCGAGCTCGATCAGGTCGATCTCCTCGACGATCCGCGCGCCCGGAATGGGCGTCCCGGTCGCGGGGTCGCGCTCCCGGCCCATCAGCCAGATCGTGTCGCACACCGCGACCGCCGCGCTCACGTCATGGGTGACGAGGAGGATCGTGTTGTGCTCGTGCCGCGTCGCCACGCCGAGCAGCATCCGCTGGACGCCGTCGACCGCCACCACGTCCAGTCCCGAGAAGGGCTCGTCCATCACCAGGTAATGCTCGCTGCAGATGAGCTGCTGGGCGATGGCGGCGCGCTGGCGCTGGCCGCCGGAGAGCTGGATCGGGTACCTGTCGCCGTGCCCCGCGAGCCCGAACGCGTCCAGGTACTGGCGCGCCGCGTCGCGGGCGGCCCGCGCGCCGAGCCCCGCCTGGCGGCCGGCGACGACGAGGTTCGACATCACCGTGCGGTGCTCGAGCAGCGGGTAGCTCTGCGCCACCACACCGACGAGCCCCGGCGTCGCCGGCACCCGGCCGGGCCCAACGAGCACCTCCCCCTCGTCAGGCGCGAGCAGTCCCGCCAGCACCTTGAACAGCGTCGTCTTCCCGACCCCCGACGGCCCGAGCAGCCCGACGATCTGCCCCTGACTCATCCCCGGCCGCACGACGTTGCGCACCCGCGCCGAGACGTCGCGCAGGACCGGCACGCCGTCCAGGGTCACCGAGACGTTCTCTATGTCGAGCAGGGTCTCCCTGCGGTCGTACACGAATGTCGAAGTCATTTGCGCTCGATTCAGCTGTCACGATCAAGAGCTCAGCCTGCTTGCTTCTCGATCCTTTCGATACGCCAGCGCCGCGTGCGGGACGCAGACGGACTTGAGCCAGCCGATGAACGAGTCCTGGCCGATCCCGACGAGCACGAACACGCCCTGCACGGCCATGATCGCCGCCAGGCTGAAGTGCTTCTCCTGGTCGAGGAGCAGGCGGCCGATGCCGCCCTCGCCGCGGACCAGCCCCTCGACCATCGTCAGCATCAGCCACCCCATCGCCGCGTTCTGCCTGACGATGTCGAACGCCGCGCCGAGGTTGCCGAGGACGACGACCTCCCACAGCACCCGCCACTCGCCCATGCGCAGCGTGCGGGCGTAGTCGAGCCGATCGCGCGGCGTCTGCACGACGACGTCCGCCATCGACGTGACGAAGAAGACGCCCATCCCGAAGGTGAGCAGCGCCAGCTTGAGCGGGTGGCCGCCGCCGACGAGAACCGTGAACAGGAAGCTGAGCCCGATCAGCGACAGGAAGCGCCCCTTCGCCACGAGCGCCGTCAGCGGCCGCACCGCCGGGACCGCGGCGCCGTAGGCGGCCAGGAGCGACAGCACGGTGCTGAGCGCCAGCGCCTCCAGGTTGAGCACGAGGCTCGTCCACAGCTCGCCGGCGAGCCCCTGGCGCAGGACCAGCTCGCGGAACGCGGCGAGCATGCGCGCCGGCCCCGGGATGATCGCGGGCATCAGCAGCCACGCGCCGCCGAGCAGCGCCAGCTCCGCGGCCACGATCGCGCGGTAGGTGCCGGCGGCGACCGCCGCGTTCGGGCGGAAGATGCGCGCGAGCGTACCGCGCGGCGCCCGCCGTGCCTCCCGGGCGGGCGCCTCCGAAATGGTTGTCGTAGCTGGTACGATGGACGACGTCATGGTCAGGACCCGATCACGATCTCCACCCGCCGGTTCGACGCGCGCCCCTCCGGCGTGCGGTTCGACTCCACCGGCTCGGTGGCGCCGTGCGCGTAGATCCGGACGCGGCCGGCCGGGAAGGTCGAGGCGCTCTTCGCCTCCAGCCACGCCTTCACCGCCAGCGCGCGGTCCTCGGAGAGCTGCTGGTTCGCCTCGGGGCTCCCCTGGCTGTCCGTGTGGCCGTGCACCTCGACCGCCAGGTTGTTGATCGACAGCTCGTCGAACAGCTGCGCGAGCTGCCGCTCGCCGGCCGGCGTGAGCGCCGCCGAGCCGGTGGCGAACTGCACCTGCACGTTCCGGCGGCCGACCACGCGGCTCACCGGCGCGCCGGCGGCCGCATACGTCTGCGACTCGGCGCGCCCGGCCTGCCCGGCGCCGGACGCCGCCGCCGCCGCGACCGCCCGGAGGTACGAGAGGTCGAGGATCGAGTCCGTCGGCGGGACGTTAGGCACGAGCGCCGGGTACATCCGGCTGACGAGGTCGCCGAACACCGTGTAGGTGGCGTGGAAGCGGCTCGTCGCGGGGCTCGTCCCCTCGGCCAGGCCGAACAGCACCAGGTTGTCCGCCAGGTTGCTGGCGCGGGAGCCGCCCAGCTCCACCGGCGTGCCGGTGCGGTCCGGCTCGACGGCGCCCTGGTAGTACTTCTTCCAGTAGCCGGCGTCGGCGCCCTGCTCCTCGTAGATCAGCTGCGAGATCTCCGAGGCGCGGTCGAGCGCCCGCGGGTGCGACAGCACCTGGTCGCCGCCCTGGAGGAAGGCCGTGAGGACCTTCTCCACGACGTCGCGGTGCGTCTGGTTCCACTTGCGGATGCCGATCAGGACGTGCGGCATCTGGTTCGCGTACTCCTTCGTCGAGACGACGCTCACCACCCCGCCCTTCTCCTTCGCCATCGTCACGTCGCCCGGCGTCCAGGTGGCGGCGCCGGCGACGCAGACGCGGCGCGTCTCGCCGGTCGGCCTGCCGTCGCGGACCACCTTCCGCTCCTCGCAGTAGCCCTGCACGTACTTCTCCGCCGCGCCGGTGTACGACGTCGTGTTCACGTAGTTGACCGCGCCCGGGTCGTACGTCGTCTCGTCCGGGTTGGTCGGCACGTTGTTGTCCCCGGCGTAGCGCTGGACGATGTTCCAGTCGCCGTCGCGGACGACCGCGGCGATGAGCGCGCCGCGCATCGCCTGCGGGTTCGACTTCCACGCCGCCGGCCCCATCAGCTTGTCCTCGCCGCGGCTGTAGCCGCACGAGCCGACGATCTCGGCGCGGTACTCGGGGCCGAAGCTCTCGGCGAGCTGCGCGTTCAGCGCGGCCAGGAACGCCCCCGAGCCGTCGCCCATGATGCCGACGAAGTGGACGCCGGCCGCGGGGTCGCGCTCGCCGTCGTGCAGCCCCCGGGCGAGCGCGGTGAGCTGCGCCATGAGCTGGGCGTTGTCGTCCTGCCGCTCGATGCGCACGCGGACGCCCTGCTTCGCCATCAGGCTCCCCTCGGTCGTGACCGGGCCGCCGTTGGCGTAGAGGCACCCCATCTGGGCGTTCCACGCCCAGAAGCTGACGCGGACTTCAGGCGCGTTAGGCAGCCGCGCCGGCCGGTCGGACGGCGGGCCGGCGAAGGCCACCGCGCCGCCCGCGACGGCGGCCGGCGCCTCGGTCGCGCGGTCGTCGAGCGCGATCCTCGGCACCATGAACGCCGGCACGTACTGCCGGCCGTAGCCGTGGGTGGCCGCGAAGCGCAGCCCGGACAGGGCGGCGACCGCCCCCACGATGACCGCCGCGCGCGCGGCGGTCCGCTTCCCCTGCTGAGTCAATCTCATGTGATGCGACGGGCGCCGGGCCCGGGTGGGCCCGGGCGCCGTTCCTCGAAGCGAAGTGTGGTAGAGCCGTACGTGGACGAGTGGCGTGCGCGTCAGCCGCGCGGGCGGCGGAGGCGCCGCGCCCACCGGTCGTCCTCGGCCTCGACGTGCGCGCGGATCGCGTCCGCGGCGCCGCCGGCGGCGCCGACGTGCTCCAGCTGGGCCAGGCGGCGGCGCAGCTCGTCGAGCTTGCGGCGCCCGTCGGCGCGCAGCGCGAGCTGGTGCAGGTCGATCTCCTTGTCCAGGTCGCGCGACATGTAGATCAGCGCGTCCAGCTCGCCCAGGGCGCCCGCGTAGCGCTCGCGGATGCGGTCCGCGGCGACGTTGCGAACCTCGAGCAGCCCGGAGTCGCCGAGCACCGCGTGCGCCGACGACGTCGCCTCGCGCGTAGCGAGCGCGACCTCGTGCTTGCGCACGAGCTCCTGGGTCTCGTCCTCGGTGCTGGCGATGTGGTAGTCCACGCGCCGCTTCACGCGCTCCAGGGCGTCGAGAATTTCCTGCACCACCGCGCGCATCTCCGTGTACTCGCGGATGTTCTGGTCGCGGCGGCCGGCCTTCTCGGCCTGCGCGTTGAGTGCGTCCTCGTCACCCTGCCGCTCCGCCGCGTCGGCGAGGCGCAGGGCGTCGCGCAGCTCCTTCTCGCTGCGGTGGATCTCCCCGTCGAGCGTGCGCGAGACCGCCATCACGCGCGCGATCCCGGCCACGACGTCGTCGCGCTTCCGCTTCATCTGGCGCGTGAATGCCTTGAGGATCGCCACGGGGTCGATGTCCACGAAGTTGGCGGTGATCGAGCGCGACAGCATCTGGAACGCGTAGAACAGCAGCGCCCGCGGCCGCTCGGCCGTGAGCAGCAGGACCACGCCGACGACGCCCGCCGCGAGCACGCCCAGATGCAGGACGTTCTCGGCGAGGCGGATCAGCGCGGGGAAGGCGCGCACCAGCGCCGCGGCCGCGCCGACGACGGCGGCGCCGACCAGGATCTTCCCCGTCGTGCCCTCCGGCCGGTCCCAGAAGCTCGTCGCGTTGTTGACGCTGCTGCCGGTGCCGGTTGCGCGGGCGATGTTGGTGGTCATGGATTACTGCGCGGGCTGCGCGCCGTGCGCGGCGATTCGCGCCCTCTCCGAGGCAAGTGTCGCGTGCACCGACGCGTAGGCGGCAGCGAACTCCGTCCGCGTGCGGTCGAGCTCCGCCTGCGCGGTGGCCGCGGTCTGCCGAAGCGCGGCCTGTCTCGCCTCCAGCTCGCGCACCTCGGCGAGCCGGGCGGCGATCGTCGCCGCCACCTCCTCCATCTCGCGCCCGGCGCCGCCGACCGTGCGCTCGGTCTCGCGCGCCAGCGCGGCGTCGAAGCGCTGCTCCTCTTCCTTCAGCAGGCGCAGCCGGTCGTCCACCGACGCCAGCACGTCCGCGGGCGCGAGCTTGTGGCTCGCCTGCACGGCGCGCAGCGTGAGCGCGTAGCGCAGGCGCTCCTCGCCCACCGACTCCATCGCCGCGAACAGCGCGCGGAACTCGTCGTAGCCGCGCCGCGTGCTGCGGGCGAGCGCCTGCTCGAGCACCGCGATCGTCTCGGGGTCTGCGGCCGGCGCGTCGGTGGTGGGCTGGGGCGCCGGGAGGTGCTGCCGGTGCGGGGGTGCGGGCGTCGAGGCCCGCATCTCGTTGTCGCCCGCGTGCTTCGTGCTGCCGCCGCCATCGTCGAACTCGACAAAATCGGACAGCGCTTCCCGCAACCGATTCCTGAAGCTGCTCATCGCCCTGGCGAAACTTCCGCCGCGAAAAAAGTCGGCCCTTCGGCGTCGGCTGACTTCACGACGCATGGGAGCAATACGAGGACGCCACACGTTTGTGTCACCGCTTCGCCGCCTACCGCCCGCGTCCCCTCGTCAGGCATTGGCACGAATTTTTGGCAACGGCGAATCGACCACAGAGGCACAGAGGCACCGAGGAGGGGCACACGGAAGAGGGGCCCCCGGCCGGTCGGCTTCGCTGAAGAACGATTGAACCGCAGAGGACGCGGAGGACGCAGAGGAGGGGCACACCGTAGAGGCGCCCTCTATCGGGATGCTTTGCAAGACGTCCTGGTAGGGGGCTCCTCTTCGGTGTGCCCTTCCTCGGTGTCTCGGTGCCTCGGTGGTAGATTCCGCCCAGGGCGTCGATCGACGTGATGCGGGGCCGCGCCGCGGCGTTCAACCTTTCCGCGCCGTCCGCTGTCCGATCGCTCCTCCCCGGCAACATCGGCTACCTGCGCATCGACACCTTCGGCAGCGACAGCGTGAGCTACCACGTGCGCCGCGCGATGACTCGGTTGAAGGACACGGACGGGCTGATCGTCGACCTGCGCTACAACGGCGGCGGCAACACGAACCTGGGGCTGCTCGCGATGCTGGTGGACACGGCGGTCACGGGGACCGTCTCGCGCGCGCGCAGCCACGCGGCGGCGCACGCGTCCGCACGC
>DATFPD010000262.1:0-4024 GCA_035265005.1 Gemmatimonadaceae bacterium
TGAAGTCGTGGAACTCCGGCATGATCCCCGAGCTGGCGGGGAGGAACGACTTCGTCGCCGTCCACAGCTACTTCACGCCGTACGGCCAGAGCTCCGACGCGGCGACCATCCTGAACGCCGCGGCCACGGAGCCGACGCGGCTCATGACGTTCGCTCGCGGCGAGATGCAGCGTTACGCCGCGGAGGAGAAGCCCGTCGCGCTGACGGAGTGGAACATGTGGGCGTCCGGCGCGATGCAGCAGGTGTCCAACGTGAGCGGGCTCTTCGCCGTGATCGCACAGGGCGAGGCGATCCGGAGCGGCTTCGGCCTGGCGGCGCGCTGGGACCTGCTGAACGGCTGGGACGGCGGCAACGACCACGGCCTGTTCAGCGACGGGGGGGAGCCGGGCGTCGCGAAGTGGGCGCCGCGCCCCTCGTTCCACTACATGTACTACTTCCAGCGGACGATGGGTGACCGCATGGTGCCGAGCACCTCGTCCAGCGCGAGCCTCAGGACCTACGCCTCGACCTACTCCTCCGGCCAGGTGGCGGTGGCGATCGTGAACACGGCTGCTACTCCACAGGCAGTGGAGCTGAAGTTCCGCAACTTCGCCCGCGGCAACCGCCTGTACTGGTACAGCCTCGAGGGCGGCACGGACAACGGCGAGTTCTCGCGCAAGGTCTCGGTCAACGGCTCCACCACTTCGGCGCAAGCCGGAGGCCCGGAGAGCTACGCTTCCATCGCCGCACGGTCGGCCCAGACCTCGAGCGGAACGCGAGTGTCGGTTCCGGGCAGAGGCGCGGTATTCGTGCTCGTCGACAAGAAGTAGCCCGCTGGGCGTCCCCTGACAGGGGCGACCTGAGAGGCTGTGAGCGGACATTCCATGCCCTACTTCATCTGCACCACCTGCGGGACCCAGTACGCCGAGTCCGCCGCGCCGCCGGCGCACTGCGCGATCTGCGAGGACGAGCGGCAGTACGTCGGCGCGGGCGGGCAGCGGTGGACCACGCTCGAGCAGCTCCGGCGGACGCACCGCAACGCGTTCCGTCGCTACGAGCCCGGCCTGTACGGCGTCGGCACGACGCCGAGCTTCGGGATCAACCAGCGCGCGCTGCTGGTGCGCACCGACTGGGGGAACGTGCTCTGGGACTGCATCGCGCTGCTCGACGACGCGACGGTGGACGTGGTGCAGGCGATGGGTGGGCTGCGCGCGGTGGCGATCTCGCACCCGCACTACTACACGACGATGGTGGAGTGGGCGCGGGCGTTCCACGTCCCGGTGTACCTGCACGCCGCCGACCGCGAGCACGTGGTGCGTCCGGACGACGACGCGCAGTTCTTCTGGGAGGGGGAGACGCACGCGCTGGGCGGCGGGCTGACGCTGATTCGATGCGGCGGCCACTACGCGGGCGGGACGGTGCTGCACTGGGCGGGCGGCGCCGACGGGCGCGGCGCGCTCCTCACCGGCGACATCATCCAGGTCGTCTCGGACCCGCGCTGGGTGAGCTTCATGTACAGCTACCCGAACCTGATCCCGCTCCCCGCGCCCGCCGTGCGCCGCATCGTGGCCGCGGTCGAGCCGTTCGCATTCGACCGCCTCCACGGCGCCTGGTGGGACCGGGATGCGGTCGAGCCCGATGCCAAGGGGGCCGTCCGCCGCTCCGCGGACCGGTACCTGCGTGCCATCGGGGCGCAGCACTAGGGCTGTCCCTCTACCGGGAGGTCCTGTGAGATTCTACCACAGAGGCACAGAGGGCACAGAGGAAGGGCACACGGGAGATGTCCCTCGGCGCAGTTCGCGCATCTCGTCCCGGCAGGGGGACCCCTCTCCCGTGTGCCCTTCCTCTGTGCCCTCTGTACCTCTGTGGTAGAATCTCAGGAGACGTCCCGAACGACGTCTGTCCAGCGACTGTGAGCGAGCAGACTAGATGAGCGAACAGAAGGCATTTCCGACGTTGGCGCACGCGATGGCGTCGCTGGACGCGCTGCCGATCGCCGGATCGATGATGATCACGGCCAGCAACCCCGGCGTGGACTTCGACGCGCTGGTGCGCGTGCGGACGCTGCTGCCGCGCGTGTGGAGCGACGCGGCGCCGCTGGAGCGGTTGACCCCGACGCCGCAGGGCGGGATCTCGCTGCTGTGGCGTCGCCCGCAAGGGGTGTTCGAGCTGACCGTCGACCCGCTGTCGCTCTACGCGTGCCGGCTCGACACGACGTCGAAGACGGTGGACTGGACGCGCGCCGGGCTGGAGCAGGCGGTCGCCGACGCGCGCAACGCGCTCGGGCTCCCGCCGGCGCCGCCCGCGCCGCCGCCGCCGACCACCGCGACGGCCGCCGGCACGCCGCTCGCCACGTCGGCCGTGAGGCAGCAGGCGGGCTCGCAGTGAGCGACCCGCGCGACCCGCGCGACGACCCGCGCGACCTCGCCGAGCGCGTCCGCGACGCCGCGCACGTCTTCACCGGCGACGTCGCGCACGACTACGGTCCGCTGCTCGACCTGGCGCGAGGCGCGCGGCTCGTCCTGCTCGGCGAGGCGTCGCACGGGACGCACGAGTTCTACCGCGAGCGCGCGACGATCACGCGCCGGCTGATCGCCGAGTGTGGCTTCGACGCCGTGGCGGTGGAGGCGGACTGGCCGGACGCGCACCGCGTGAACTGCTTCGTGCGCGGGGAGCACACGCCGACGCACGACAGCAGTGCGGTGGACGCGCTCGCCGGCTTCGAGCGCTTCCCGCAGTGGATGTGGCGCAACGCGGTGGTGGTGGAGTTCGTGGAGTGGCTGCGTGTGCACAACGCCGGGCGCGCGGCGGACGCGCAGGCCGGCTTCTACGGGATCGACCTGTACAGCCTGCACTCGTCGGTCGACGCCGTGCTCCGCTACCTGGAGCATGTGGACCCCGAGGCGGCGCGGCGGGCGCGCTTCCGCTACCGCTGCTTCGACCACCACGGCGAGGACCCGCAGGCCTACGGCTACGCGGCGAGCTTCGACCTCACGCGGTCGTGCGAGGACGAGGCGGTGCGGCAGCTGCTCGAGTTCCAGACGCTGCGCTACAAGAGCGCGCCGCCGGCGTCGGACACCGAGGCCTTCTTCTCCGCCGAGCAGAACGCGCGGCTGGTGGCGAACGCCGAGGAGTACTACCGGACGATGTTCCGCAGCAGCACCGAGTCGTGGAACCTGCGCGACCGGCACATGGTCGAGACGATCGACAACCTGCTGGCCTTCCTGAGCGGCCGGCTGGGGCGGCCGGCGAAGGTCGTGGTGTGGGCGCACAACTCCCACCTGGGCGACGCGCGCGCGACCGAGATGGGGGACCAGGGGGAGCTCAACGTCGGGCAGCTGGTGCGGGAGCGCTACGACGACGAGGCGCTCCTGGTGGGCTTCAGCACCTTCACCGGCACGGTGACCGCGGCCGACGACTGGGACGAGCCGGCGCAGCGCAAGCGCGTGCGCCCCGCGATCGCCAGCAGCTTCGAGCGCGTCTTCCACGAGACCGGGCTGCCGCGCTTCCTCCTCGCGCTCCGCGGCCGCGGCGAGGAGGACCGGCTGCTCGACCTGCTCGCCGAGCCGCGGCTGGAGCGGGCGATCGGCGTCATCTATCGCCCGGAGACGGAGCGCTTGAGCCACTACTTCCACGCGCGCCTGTCGGAGCAGTTCGACGCCGTGCTCCACTTCGACGAGACGACGGCCGTCGAGCCGCTGGAGCGTACGGCGCGATGGGAGCGGGGGGAAGTACCGGAGGCGTTCCCGACGGGGATGTAAGAACTACAACTGCGACCTGCGAGCTGCGACCTAACCCCCTCGGGACGCCGGGGCTCCCCGAGCGCCCTGAGGTCGCAGGTCGCAGAGCCTGTCCTGAGCGCAGCGAAGGATCGCAGGTCGCAGGTCGCAGTTGTAGTTACTCCCGCACCTGCACGTTCCCGTGAATGACGTTATGCGGCGGGAGGATGGTGGGCCCATCGTGGCAGAACTCGTCGAGCCCCTCCTGGTCCTCGTTGAAGCCGGCGGTGCTCACGATGTCGGGCAGCGCGTCGGCGCCCTCGCCG
>DATFPD010000263.1:0-4774 GCA_035265005.1 Gemmatimonadaceae bacterium
CGATCACCTCCTGGTCGAGCACCTCGCACGCGCAGAGCGGGATGAGGCCGACGATCGAGCGCACGCGCAGCGGCGTGATGAGCGCGCCGATGTGCAGCTCGTCGTAGTAGAAGCCGTCCTCCTCGTCCCAGAGCCCCGTCTCGTGGAACGCGTTCATCGCGTCGGAGATCGCGACGAAGTGCTCGAAGAATTTGGTCGCGACGTCCTCGTACGCCGGGTCCTCGCTCGCCAGCTCGAGCGCCATCGAGAGCATCGTCGCGCAGTAGAACGCCATCCACGCCGTGCCGTCCGCCTGCTCGAGGTGGCCGCCCGTGGGGAGCGGGCGCGAGCGGTCGAAGACGCCGATGTTGTCGAGGCCGAGGAAGCCGCCGGCGAACAGGTTGTGCCCCTCGGGGTCCTTGCGGTTGACCCACCACGTGAAGTTGAGCAGCAGCTTCTGGAACGTGCGGGCGAGGAAGACGCGGTCGCGCGCTCCCCGCGGCCCCGTCATCTTGTAGACGCGCCACGCGGCCCACGCGTGCACCGGCGGGTTGACGTCGCCGAACGCGAACTCGTAGGCGGGGATCTGCCCGTTCGGGTGCATGTACCACTCGCGCAGCAGCAGGATCAGCTGCTCCTTGGCGAAGTGCGGGTCCACGCGCGCCAGCGGCACGGTGTGGAAGGCGAGGTCCCACGCCGCGTACCACGGGTACTCCCACTTGTCCGGCATCGAGATGACGTCGGCGTTGTACAGGTGCCGCCACTCGGCGTTGCGCCCCCCGCGCCGCCCGGCCGGCGGCGGGGGCTGCGCCGGGTCCCCGTCCAGCCACTCGCCGACGGCGTAGTGGTAGAACTGCTTCGACCAGAGCAGCCCGGCGTACGCCTGACGAGCGACCCGCCGCTCCTCGTCCGAGACGGGGCCGGGGATGCGCCGCTCGTAGAAGTCGTCCGCCTCGGCCGCGCGCCGCCGGACGACGACGCCGAAGTCGCGCCCCGCCGCCCACGCCCGCGCCCCCTCGTCAGGCAGTGGAGGCGCTTCGGCCTCGGGCGCCAGCCGGAGCGTCACCGCGACCTCGCCGCCCGCCGGCACGGTCAGCCGGTAGAGCGCCGCCGCCTTCGTCCCCGCCTGGGTCGGGCTCACCGCGTCGGCCCGCCCCGCGATCACGTAGTCGTGGAACGCATCCCTGGTGTACGCGGGGCCGCCGGCCGCCGGCTCGGCGCCGAACAGCCGCACGGCGTTGGTCTCGTTCTCGGTGAACAGCATCTCCGGCGCGGCGCCGTCGGACGCGTCCGCGGCCTCGAGCACGAAGCGGCCGAGCGTGTCGTGCTCGGCGACCACGCGCCGCACGCTGTCGCGGCGGAGGTGCGGCTTCGGCGGGTACTTCCCCCCTTCGCGCCCCCACGACCACGTGTTGCGGAACCAGAGCGTCGGCAGCAGGTGCAGCGGCGCGTCGTCGGGCCCGCGGTTCGCGGCCGTGATCCGGATCAGGATGTCGTCAGGCGACGCCTTGGCGTACTCGGCGGTGACGTCGAAGTAGCGGCTCTCGTCGAACGCGCCGGTGTCGGCCAGCTCGTACTCCGGGTCGAGCTTGCCGCGGCGGCGGTTCTCCTCCAGCAGCTCGGCGTAGGGGAAGGCCCTCTGCGGGTACTTGTAGAGCGCCTTGAGGTAGGAGTGCGTGGGCGTGGCGTCGAGGTAGTAGTAGCACTCCTTCACGTCCTCGCCGTGGTTCCCCTCGGGGCCGGTGAGGCCGAACAGCCGCTCCTTGAGGATCGGGTCGCGCCCGTTCCAGAGCGCCAGCGCGAAGCAGAGCCGGCACTCGCGGTCGGTGATCCCGAGCAGCCCGTCCTCCCCCCAGCGGTAGGCGCGGCTCCGCGCGTGGTCGTGCGGGAAGTATCCCCAGCACTCGCCGTACGGCGAGTAGTCCTCGCGCACGGTCCCCCACTGCCGCTCGGCGAGGTACGGCCCCCACCGCTTCCAGTTCTTCGCGCGGCGCGCGTCCTCGGCGAGTCGCTTGGCTTCGGCGTTCTTCACGGTCCCTCTCCGCTGGCTGAACGGTCGGCGTGACGCTACGCACGCGAGAATCACCGTTCGGGCGGGAAGGTTCCCGATGCCCGCATGGCGGGCGATGCATCACGGGGAACGGCCTCTCGTCCCACCGTCATCGCGCCACCCCGCCATCCCGGTCCGGCGCCGGTCCGCGCCGAGGCCGACCGTCCGGGCGAGGAACGCCAGCTCGTCGGCCCACGTCTCGACCGCGTCCTCGCTGGTGGCGCCCGAGGCGTGGCCGGCGCCCCACGAGACCCGCAGCAGCACCGGGCGGTCGGCGCACCCCTGCGCGTGCTGGAGCGCGGCGGCGAGCTTGTACGCGTGCATCGGCACCGTCGTCTCGTCGCGCTCGCCGGGCGCGATCAGCGTCGCCGGGTAGCAGGCGCCGGGCTTCAGGTTCTGGAGCGGCGCGTACGCCAGCAGCGCCCGGAAGTCGTCCGCGTCCTGCGGCGAGCCGTACTCGGGGAGCCACGCGCGGCCGCCGGTGTAGCGGTCGTAGCGCAGCACGTCCACCAGCGGGTAGTCGATGACGCTGGCGCCGAACAGCTCCGGGCGCTGCGCGACCGCCGCCGCCACCAGCGGCCCGCCGGCGCTGCTGGTGTTCGCCACGAAGCGCTCGCGCGCGCCGTACCGGTTCGCCACCAGCCACTCGGCGGCCGCGAGGTAGTCGTCGATCGCCGTCTGCTTGTTGCGGCGCACGCCGGCCTGGTGCCACGCCTCGCCGTACTCGCCCCCGCCGCGCGTGTTCGGGAGCGCCCACACGCCGCCCATCTCGAGCCAGAGCGCCATCGCGGGCTGGAACCACGGCGCCGCCGCCCACCCGCCGTGCCCGTAGCCGTACATGTACACCGGCGCGCTCCCGTCCAGCGGGAGCCCCTTGCGGTGCGCCACGAACATCGGGATGCGCGTCCCGTCCCGCCCCCGGTAGAAGACCCGCGACGTCACGACCTGGTCGGGGTCGTGCGGCAGCGCCGGCCGCCTGACGAGTGACGACCGCCCCGTGCGCACGTCCAGCCGGTAGACGGTGCCCGGGTCCGCCACGCCGCTCAGCACGTAGTACGCCTCCGCGTCCTGCTGCCGCCCGACGAACCCGGTCCACACCGAGCCCACGCTCGGCAGCGCGACATCTTACTGCCGCCGCCCGCGGGCATCGAAGACCGTCACCGCCAGCAGCACGTCGCGCCGGTAGCCGACGATGATTCGCCCGCCGACCGCGCTCGCCCCTATCCACGGGTCCACGGCGTCGGGCGCTTCGGGGATCAGGTCGGTCAGCCGCTCGCCACCCGCCGCCGCCACCGCGACCACGCGCCCGCGCGGCGCGCCGTGGTCCGTGAGGAACCAGAGCGTCTCCCCGTCGCTCCCCACGAACGAGTGCGTGCCGTCGGCGCGGCCGAACAGCGTGACGAGCGGCGCGCGCGGGGCCGTGAGGTCGCGCACGTAGATGCGGTTGTGCGGCGTCCCCTGCACGGTCGCGGAGATGACGAGGTAGCGCCCGTCGTCGCTCACGGCGTGCGAGAGCGGGAACCCCGTCCCCGCCGGCGGGTCGAACACCAGCGAGTCGGCGGCCTGCGCGCTGCCCAGGCGGTGCAGCATGACGCGCCCGCCGGCGAGCTGCGATTGCCGCTCGGCGCCCGCCGCCGGGACGTCGAAGCGGCCGTAGTAGAGCGCGCGCCCGTCCGGGTGCCAGGCGATCGAGGACGCCGAGCCGTTGATCCCGACGAGCGAGTCGGCGAGGTCGCGCCCGCTCGTCACGTCGCGCACGCGCAGCGTCATCCAGTTCGAGCCGCGCGCCCGCAGGGTGTAGGCCACCAGTCGGCCGTCCGGACTCGGCGCGAAGCCCGCCGGCGCGATCCCGTTCTGGCGCCAGCTCTCGGTCTGGGCGACGAGGACGCGCTCGGGGGCGGCCGCGCCGTCCCGCACCAGCAGCACCGACGACGCGCCGGGCCCGCCGGCGCCGAAGCGGGTCATGAAGTGCCGCCCGCCGCGCACCACCGGCGGGCCTAAGCGCTCGGCCGACGCGATCGCCGCCAGCCGGTCGCGCAGCGCCTGACGACCCGGGTGGCCGGCGGCGAATCGCCGCGCGTAGGCGTCCTGCTCTTCCACCCAGCGCTTCGTGTCCTCGGCGCCCATCTCCTCCAGCCACCGGTACGGGTCGGGCACGCGCACGCCGTGCAGCACGTCCACCGCCTGCTCGTCCCGCCGGGCCCGCGGCGGCCCCTGCGCGCCCGCGTCGCCCACCGCCAGCACCAGCCCGATGGCACCGACCCACACCCGCCTCATCTGCCTCTCTCGCACGCAACCCTCCGGGTCACCGTTAGGCCCGAAGGTGCGGAGGGCGTCCCGCGCGCCCCAACATTTGTGGTGCGGGCGACGGCGGGCGGCTGTGAGCGACGGCGGGCGAGGGTGAGTGAAGCAGGGACTGAGCAGGAGCCTGGATGCGGGAGCGGTGGTGGGCCCTTGATTCATCAAGGGCCCACCACCGCTTTGCCAGATCAGTTCTTCTCAGTCCCTCAGTCCCTGCCTTACAGCCTCTTCCCCAACCGCTGCTCGAGCAGCTCCCGGTACTTGCGGGTGAGCGACAGGCGGGCGCCGTCGGTGGTGATGACCACGTGCTCGCCCTTGAACATCGTCTGGATCTCCCGCACGCGGTCCGCGTTGACGATCGTCGAGCGGTGGATGCGGAAGAAGCGGTCCGGGTCGAGCTGCCGCTCCAGCTCGCCGAGCGACTCGCGCACGAGCACACTTCGC
>DATFPD010000264.1:0-16762 GCA_035265005.1 Gemmatimonadaceae bacterium
ATCGCCTGCACCGGGGAGCGGTAGCGCAGCACCTCCTCGATCGCCGACGGAAGCAGCTCGGGCGACTCGCGAAGGCGGGCCAGCTGCTCCGGGTGCTCGACCAGCGAGAGCATGGCGTTGTCGATCAGGTTGGTCGTCGTCTCGTGCCCGGCCAGGATCAGGAGCTGGAAGAAGCCGAGGAGCTCCTCGCTCGTCAGGCGGCTGCCGTCGACCTCCGCCCCGACCAGGCGCGTGAGCAGGTCGTCCGCGGGTCGCTGGCGCCGCTCGTCGACCAGCGCCGCCAGGTAGTCGCGCATCTCCTCGTGCGCCACGACGAAGTCGGCCAGCGCCCGCTCCGCATCCGGGCTGCCGGCGACCGCGAGGCTGAGCCCCATGGTCGCGTCGCCCCAGCGCCGGAACCGCGGCCAGTCGGCGGCCGGGGCGCCCAGCAGCTCGGCGATCACCATCAGCGGCAGCGGTACGGAGAAGTCGGCCACGAGATCCATCTCGCCGCGCCGCGACGGCGCGTCCAGCAGGTCGTGCGACAGCTCGCGAATGCGTGGCTCCAGGCCGGCCGCCGCGCGCGGCGTGAAGGCCCGCATGATGAGGGCGCGGAGCTTGGTGTGGCGCGGCGGGTCCGAGAAGATCAGCCACTGCCCGGTGCGCGACCCCGGCGGCGAGACGACCGAGCTGAACGCCTCGTGGTCGGTCAGCGCGCGCCTCACGCTCTCGTAGTCGAACAGCATCCACGCGCCCGAGCGTGGGTCCCGCAGCACGGGCGCGGCGCTCCGGAGCTGGTCGTAGGCCGGATACGGGTTCCGGCGCAGGTCGGCGGAGAGGAGGTCGATCATGCGTCGCGGCTCCCGAGTGCGGTCCATTTACGATACGAGGTAGTTCCGTAACGCGAATGTATGCGCTCCGATTATGGAACTCAAGTGTCTCGTAAATACGGTTGCCCGACGGGGGCGACGAGCGTACTCTACGGCAGGGAGATGTCCGCCCCCACCTCGCGCGCCGCCATGACCACGCACCGCCACCGGCCCACTCCGACCGCCATCCGCCGCCGTCAGCGCTCGTCGAGCGCGCGGTACGAGCGTACCGCGCGCGTCCGCCGGTCTGCCGTGCGCGTGAACGCGGCGGCCGTCGCGGCCCCGGCCCGAATGCGTCGCCCCTGAGCGCCGCGGCCTGACCTCATGGACCCTGGGCAACGGCCCGGGCCCCTGGGGCCCGGGCCGTTCGTGCGTCTCAGACGACCCTCGTCCGGGGACGCCGCTGCCGCCGCCGCCGCCAACATCGCCGCCGTCGCGCCGCGCGCGGGCGTCCCGAGCCACCGTGCCTTCACTCGGGACCGCGACCATGACTGCTTTCTACATCACGACCGCCATCGAGTACGCCAACGGCGAGCCGCACCTGGGCCACGCCTTCGAGAAGATCGCCGCCGACGCCATCGCCCGCTTCCACCGCCTGCGCGGCGACGCGGACGTTCGCCTCCTCGTCGGGACCGACGAGCACGGCCAGAAGGTGGCCCGCGCCGCCTCGGCCGCCGGGCTCGCGCCCGCCGAGCAGGCCGAGCGCATAACGACTGCCTTTCGCGCGGCGTGGGACGCGCTCGGGATCTCCTACGACGTGTTCAGCCGCACCACCGCGCCGAGCCACCGCGCCGGCGTGCTGGCGCTCGTCGACCGGATCCTCGCCCGCCGCCCGGACGCGTTCTACGAGCGCGCGTACGAGGGGCGCTACTGCGTGGGCTGCGAGTCGTTCAAGACCGAGCACGACCTGCAGGGCGGGCGCTGCCCGCTGCACCGCGGCCAGGCCATCGAGCGCGTGTCGGAGACCAACTGGTTCTTTCGGCTGAGCGCGTTCCAGGAGGACGTCGCCCGGCTGCTACGCGAGCGGCCGGACTTCGTGCAGCCCGAGAGCCGCCGCAACGAGGTCGTGTCGTTCGTGGAGCGCGGGCTCGAGGACGTGTCCATCACCCGCGCCAACCTCGACTGGGGCATCCCGTTCCCGCTGGCGTCGCGCTCGGGAGCGCAGCAGGTGATCTACGTCTGGTTCGACGCGCTCCCGAACTACCTCACCGCCGTCGGCTTCCCGGAGCCCGGGTGGGAGGCGCGCTGGCCCGCGCAGCTGCACGTGGTCGGCAAGGACATCACGCGCTTCCACTGCGTGATCTGGCCGGCGATCCTGATCGCCGCGGGACTGCCGCTCCCCGAGCGCGTCTGGGCGCATGGCTTCGTGACGGTCGACGGGGAGCGGCTGAGCAAGAGCGCCGGGGTGTGGGTGGAGCTGCGCGACGCGATCGCCCGCCACGGCCCGGACGCGCTGCGCTACTACCTGCTCCGCGAGATCCCGTTCGACGGCGACGGCGACTTCAGCTGGCGGCGGTTCGACGCCCACTACGCCGCGGACCTGGCCAACACGCTCGGCAACCTTGCGAGCCGCGTGACGGCGCTCGTCGTCAGGCACTGCGCTGGTGGGGCGGCGGCGCCGCCCGCCCCGTGCGCCGCCGCGACGGCGGAGGAGCGGGCGCTCGCCGAGCGGGAGGCCGCCGCGCTCGACGGCTACGTCCGGGCGTTCGAGTCGAACCGGCCGCACCGCGCCCTGGCGGCGCTCTGGGACGCGCTGGCGGCCGGCAACGAGCTCATCTCGCGTACGCGCCCCTGGGAGCTCGCATCGGACCCGGCGCGTCGCGGCGAGCTCGAACGCACGCTGGGCGTGCTGGTGCGGCTGCTCGCGCGGCAGGCGGTGCTGCTCGCACCCGTGCTGCCCGTGAAGTCGGAGGAGCTCTGGCGCACGCTCGGCGGGCCGGGCTCGGTGCACGACCAGCGGCTCGGCGGGCTCGACCACCTCGACCCGACGGGCTGGCGGGTGACCCGCGGCGCGCCGCTGTTCCCGCGGGCGGCATCACAGTTGACAGCCGCCGCCAAATAGTTACCATTGTAGATACACACATGCGCCGCCACCCATGAACAGCCGCTTCGCCGTCGCCGTGCACATCCTGACCCTGCTCGAGCAGGGCCGGGGCGAGCCGGTCACGTCGGAGTACATCGCGTCGAGCGTCAACACGAACCCCTCGCTGGTCCGCCGGCTGCTCGGGATGCTCGCGGGCGCCGGACTGACCACGGCGCAGCTCGGCACGGGTGGCGGCGCGCTGCTCGCGCGGCCGGCCTCGGAGATCACGCTGCTCGACGTCTACCGCGCGGTGGACGACGGCGAGCTGTTTGCCATGCACCGGGAGCGGCCGAACCCCGCGTGCCCGGTGGGTCGGAACATCCAGGCGGCGCTGGAGCGTCGTATCGATGCCGCGGAGCGGGCCCTCGCCGCCGAGCTGGCGCGCACGACCGTCGCCGACGTCTCGGCCGACGTGCGGCGCGAGGACCGGCGGCGGCGGGGCTCGGCCGCGCCCGCCGGCTGATTCATCGCATCTCCGTGTGTGTACCGAATATAGATACACAGACGGCGACGCCCGCCGCTTCGTTCGCTCGTCACGAACTCATTCAGGAGAGAGGCACCATGAAGATCGTCCTGTTCGGCGCCACCGGTAACATCGGCCAGCGGATCGCCCGCGAGGCGCTGTCGCGCGGCCACGAGGTCGTCGGCGTCGTACGCGACCCCGAGGCGTCCACGCCTCCCGACCCGCGCGTGAGTCTCGTGCGCGGCGACGCCACCGACGCCGCGAGCGTGGCCCGCGTGGTGCGCGGCGCCGACGTCGTGGTGAGTTCCATCTCCCCGCGCCCGAACAGCCGCGGGCTCCCCGCGCCGTCGCTCGCCGCGGCCGCCCGGGCGCTGATCGCCGGCACTCGTCAGGCGGGGGCGAAGCGCCTGATCGCCGTCGGCGGCGCGGGCACGCTGGAGGTGGCGCCCGGCGTGCGCCTCATGGACACCCCGGGCTTCCCGGAAGCCTACAAGGCCGAGGCGCAGGAGGGCGCCGACAGCCTGGAGGTCTTCCGCGCCGAGGGCGAGGGGCTCGACTGGACGTTCGTGAGCCCGGCGGCGATGATCCAGCCCGGCCGGCGCAGCGGTCAGTACCGCACCAGCGGCGACCAGTTCATCGTCGACGAGCAGGGCAACAGCTCCATCTCGATGGAAGACTACGCCGTCGCCGTGCTCGACGAGATCGAGCGCCCGAAGAACGCCGGACGGCGAATGGGTGTGGCGTACTGAAGGGTGCGAGCAGCTCTTACATTCTCTTCCGTCCCAGCGCCGCGACCGCGCGGTTGCGCTCGTGGTCGGACGAGATGCGGTCGGCGGCGTCGAGGTAGGCCTCGCGCAGGCTGCCCGTCAGGCGCGGGCGGGTGCGGGCGAGCGTCACCAGGAGCTCGGCGCGCTCGTAGTCCGAGCTGATGCCGCCGGACGACTTCAGGACGCCGACCACCAGCTCGTCGGCCAGCGAGTCGGCCTGGAGCAGCGCCGACAGCGTGCGGCGGCGCTCGTAGGCCGAGCCGATCCCGTCGACGGCGGCGAAGAACGGCGCCGAGGCGGCGTCCTTCACCAGGCCGCGCCGCGCGGCGCCGATCAGCAGCTCGGCCGCCTCGTAGTCGGAGCCGATGTCCTTCGCCGCGACGAAGATCGCGGCGGCGACGTCTGGACGCAGGGCCGCGTCGGCGTCGGAGTCGGCCAGCAGGGCGCTCAGCGCGCGGCGATGCTCGTAGTCGGAGCCGATGGTCGCCGTGGCCCGGACGAACGCGCTCTGCGCCGCGCGGTCGCGCACGCGGCCGCCCTTCGCGACCTGCACCAGCAGCTCCGCCAGCTCGTAGTCGGAGTCGAGCTCGCGCCCGGCGTGCTCCATGACGCGCCCCAGCGCGGCGGCGTCGATCGAGGAATCCGCCGCCAGGAGAACGGTATAGTAGCGGCGCTTCGCGTGGTCGGCGCGGAGCCGCGTGATCTCCTCCAGCACCGCCGCCGAGCCGCCGCGCTCGCGCAGCGCCGGGACGCGCGTGTCGGCGGCGAAGGCGGTGCGGCGCTCGAGCTCCAGCAGCACGCCGGCCAGCCACCGCTGTGCGTCGCCGTCCCACGCCGCGCTGTCGCGGTTCACGCTGTAGCGGTGGACGATCCGCCCGTCGGCGCCGGCGGTGATCTCCACCCGGCGCCGCGTTCCGCCGCGCCGCTCGGTGATCTCCACGTAGCCATCCCGCGAGACGCGCTCGACGTCGGTCAGATCGGTGCGGAGCGTGAAGTCCCCCTCCGCCTCGATCTCGGTAGTGCACCCCGACCGTCCCCAGCGTGCGGCGATCCGCGTCCGCCGGCCGTTCTCGCTCGACTGCGTGTACTGCTCCTGCCCTCCCCGGCCGCAGTCGCGCGGCGGATCGTCCTGCGCCAAGGTCGGCGCGGCGGCGAGCGCGAGCAGCAGCAGAGTCACCGACGTGCGCATGAGGGCTCCGATCTCCAGACGGGTAATGAGTGCGAGCTCGTTCGCACTATGCTAAGAAAGTAGCATACACCCGTCAAGCCCGAGTCCGACGGGCCGGCTGTGCCCTCAGGGGCGCGCGTTCCGCTCGTCTTCCCAGAGCTGGCGAGCAAAGACCAGGTGCACGGCGATCAGCGCCGCCGCGATGGTGCCGACGCTGATCCAGAGCACCGGCCCCTGCCCCTCCCCGAAGCCCGCCGTCGACGGCGTGGGACGCGTCATGTAGACGAAGAGGGCGAACAGGAGCACGATGCCGAAGCAGACGCCGATGGCGCCGAGGGCGGCGAGTCGACGGACGTTCATGGAAGTCTCCGCGTGAGGGTCGAGGCTCGACCAAACCGCATTGCGCGTTCCGCTCCGGGGCTCACTCTAGCCGCCGTCGTAGAGCTCGACGCCGCTCGAGGTGACCCGGTGCGAGACGAGCGGCAGCGGCGGGTCGGCCTCGTCGGTGATGAAGATCGCCTGCCGCAGCGTCGCCTGCCCTTCCTCCACGCCGGCGCGGTCGCGGGCGAAGACCGTCGCCAGCGGCTCGCCCGCCTCCACGAGGTCGCCGGGTCTGGCGGTGATGACGAAGCCGACCGAGGGGTCGACAGTGTCGTCGATCCGGCGCCGCCCGCCGCCGAGCGCGATCACGCCGCGCCCGATCGCCCGCGGCTCGACGCGCGCCACCACGCCGCGTCGCGGGGCCGCGTAGATCTCGCAGGCCGCCGCCTGGGGCAGGACGGCGGGGTCGTCCACCACCGCCGGGTTCCCGCCCTGCGCCTCGATGATCTGCTGGAACTTCTGCGCGGCCTTGCCTGACGAGATCGACACCTCCATCCAGCGCCGCGCGATGTCGTGCGACGGCGCCACGCCGGACAGCACGAGCATCTCGGCGCCGAGCGCGTAGGTGATCGAGAGCAGCTCCGGCGGGCCCTCCCCTTTCAGCGCCGCCACCGCCTCCTCGACCTCCAGCGCGTTGCCGCAGGCCCGTCCCAGCGGCCGGTCCATGGCGGTGAGCAGGCAGACCACCGGGCAGCCGCGGTCCTGCCCGAGCCGGATCATCGCCTGGGCCAGCTCCACCCCGCGGTCGAGCTCCGGCAGGAACGCGCCCGACCCGCGCTTGATGTCGAGCACGAGCCCGGAGAGCCCCTCCGCGAGCTTCTTGCTCATGATGCTGGCCGCGATCAGCGGGATGCTCTCGATCGTCGCCGTCTGGTCGCGCAGCGCGTAGAGCTTGCGGTCGGCCGGGGCGATCTCGGCGGTCTGGCCGATGAGCACGCAGCCGATCCGCTCGATCTGCGCCTTCGCCTCGTCGAGCGACAGGTCGGTGCGGAAGCCCGGTATCGACTCCAGCTTGTCGAGCGTGCCGCCGGTGTGGCCCAGCGCGCGGCCGGACATCATGGGCACGGCGATGCCTAGCGAGGCGACGAGGGGCGCCAGCACGAGCGAGACCTTGTCCCCCACGCCGCCGGTGGAGTGCTTGTCGATGCGCGGCGCCGGGAGGTGCGACAGGTCGAGCGTGGCGCCGCTGGCCAGCATGGCGTCGGTGAGCGCGCTGGTCTCCCCGCGGTCGAGGCCGCGCAGGTACGCGGCCATCAGCAGCGCCGCCATCTGGTAGTCCGGGACGTAGCCCGACGCGTAGGCCAGGGCGAGCGCGCGCCACTCGCCCGGCTCGATGCGCCCCCCGTCGCGCTTCCGCTCGATCAGACGGTAGGCGAGCATCGGCGGCGGGCGCTGGCGCGGCGGCGTTGACCGGGCATTTCGGGTGGTCTAGCTTGGGGGCTGGACCCCCGCGGCGGACTCGGGTGTACGGAAGCGCACATCCGTCCGTTCGACTCAACCAGCGTGACCAGCATTCGGGAGCTCACATGTCCGTTCGTACGGTCGTAGCCGCTACCGCGCTCGCCGTCCTCGCGTCGGTGGCGTCCGCGCAGCAGTCGGCCGCGGACCATCTGCGCCTCGGGGACAGCGCCTACGCCAAGTTCCAGCCGGCGGCCGCGCTGGCGCATTACGAGGCCGCGGTGACCGCGGACCCGAAGAACTACGAGTCGCTGTACAAGGCGGCCCGCTCGGCGATGGACCAGAGCGAGATGATCTCCGACAAGGAGCAGCGCTCGCAGCTCTTCAAGAAGGGGGAGCTCTACGCGCGCCGCGCGGTCGAGGCCAACCCCCGCGACGCCGAAGGGTACATCCATCTCGCGCGCTCGCTCGGCCGCCTGGCGCAGTCGCTCGGCGTGCGGGACCGGATCAAGTACGCCACCGCCGTTCGGGAGAACGCGCTGGAGGCGCTCAAGTACGATCCCAAGCACGCCGGCGCGCTGCACGTCATGGGAGTGTGGAACCAGGAGGTCATGCGGCTGAACGGCATCTCGCGCATGATCGCGAAGAACCTGCTGGGCGGCAAAGTCTTCGGCGAGGCGAGCTGGGACAACGCGGTGAAGTACATGGAGGCGGCGGTCGCCGCCGACCCCGTGCGCATCACGCACAAGCTCGACCTCGGCAAGGTCTACGCGGATGTCGGTCAAAAGGAAAAGGCTCGGGCGATGTTCCAGGCCGTGATCGCCGGCAAGCAGACCGACGCGGCGGACCCGAAATACAAGAAGGAGGCCGAGGAGGCGCTGAAGAAGCTGTAAGAAGGCGCTGAGAGAGTACGGGATGGGGGATGGGGGATGAACTGCGAGAGACGCCTGCAGTTCATCCCCCATCCCCCATCCCCCATCCCGCATCCCGTACTCTCTCAGTCCCGGTCGATGGCGTCCGCCGCGCGCCAGCGGCTGCGGGTGACGCCGCGCCTGACGCGCTTGCGGCCGCGGCGGGCGGCGCGGCGCAGCTCGTCGCCGAGGTCGCCCCAGGCGTCGCCGGCCTGGTCGCGGACGCGGCGCACGCGGGTGACGATCAAGTCGCGGGTCTCGGCGCCGCTCTGAGGCGCGAGGAGGAGGGCGGCGCCGGCGCCGAGGAGGGCGCCGATGGCCAGTCCGATGCCGAAGATCCCGATGCGCTCCCAGTCGGTCTCATCGACGTAGGACTCGCCCTCGGCCTCGAGGGGGGCATCGTCCTCGTCTTCCAGCTCGTCCTCGCGGTCATCGGCCGCGCGCGCGGCCCCGGTCGAGCCCGGGGCGCCGCTCGAAGCGCCACTCGAAGCGCCGCTCGAGGCGCCGCTCGGGCGACCGGCGCCTGCCGCGCCGGCACCGGCGGCTCCGCCAGCGCCGGCCGTCGATCCTGCGGCGTTCCTGGGACGAAGCGTGTTGTCGGCGTAAGACATGGGCATGCGCTCCTGGGTACCTGGTCAATGCCTGGTTTAAAAATTGCTGCCTGTCAGGCAGGCGAAAATACGGGTGCCCGTTGGACCCGGCAATCGGCGGACCGTTTTTCGGTGGCCGGGCCGGTCATCGGGTGCCCTGGACCGTTGCCGGGCTGGTGGACCGCCGGGCTGCTGGTTCGTCGCTCACGTCCGTGGACAGTTCACGGGCGACGCACGCAGCCTGCGCAGGTCCGTCGCGGCCGGTGCGGGTCGACCAGGAGCGCGTCTCTACACCAGTCGCAGCGCGCCGGCGCAGCCGGGACGCGCGGCAAGGGATTCCCATGTCACCATCCGCGCCGAGCCGTGCGCCGGAGCGCAGTGAGGGCCGAATGGCCGACAATGAGAAGTCGAACAACAGCAAGACCGTACTGCTCGTCGAGGACAACGAGGACAACCGGATCGTCTACTCGACCATTCTCCGCCACTTCGGCTACCGGGTGACGGAGGCGCTGAATGGCGAGGAGGGGATCGCGAAGGCGCGCTCGGAGAAGCCGGACCTGATTCTGATGGACATCTCCATCCCGATCATCGACGGGTGGGAGGCGACCCAGGTCCTCAAGCACGATCCGGAGACGAACAAGATCCCGATCATCGCGTTGACGGCCCACGCGCTGGCGTCTGACCGGGAGAAGGCGATGGAGGTCGGGTGCGACGGGTACCTGGCGAAGCCGTGCGAGCCCCGGGCCGTGGTGGCGGAAGTGCAGCGGTTCCTCGGCAAGAACAATGGATCGTGAGAGCACGAGCGCGAAAGAAGGGGGAGGCCCTGCCCGGATCCTGATCGTCGATGACCTCGAGGACAACGTAGAGCTGCTGCAGGCGCGCTTCGAGGCGCGCGGCTACGACACCAGCACGGCCACCGACGGCGAGCAGGCCCTCGCGGCCGTGCATCAGGCGCCGCCCGACCTGATCCTGCTCGACATCATGATGCCGAAGATCGACGGCATCGAGGTCGCGCGGCGGATCAAGGCCGACAAGTCCCTCCCGTTCATCCCGATCATCATGCAGACGGCGCTCGACTCGACCGAGAACAAGGTCGAGGGGCTGGACGCGGGCGCCGACGACTACATCACGAAGCCGATCAACTTCGCCGAGCTCGAGGCGCGGGTGCGCAACCACCTGCGCATCAAGGCGCTGGTGGAGGAGCTGGACCGCAAGAACGCCGAGCTGGCGCAGCTCAACGACCAGCTGCTGCGGGTCTCGCGCACCGACGGGCTGACTGGGCTCGACAACCGGCGGCATCTCGAGGAGCGGCTCGAGGAGGCGTTCGAGCACGCCCGCCGGCTCGCCGAGCCGTTCTCGGTCGTCATGTGCGACCTGGACAAGTTCAAGAGCGTCAACGACACTTACGGCCATCAGGCGGGCGACGCCGTGCTCAAGCAGCTCGCCGACATCCTGAAGCGCGAGGCCCGTGAGATCGACCGCGTCGGACGCTACGGCGGGGAGGAGTTCATGCTCCTGCTCCCCGGCACCATCCTGGACTCCGCGGTGACGTTCGCCGAGCGAGTCAGGCAGGCGGTCGAGTCGCACACCTTCCAGTTCGACGGCGGCGCGCTCAGGAAGACCGGCAGCTTCGGCGTCGCCGCGTGGCCGCACCCGAAGATCGCCGACTGCGACGCGCTCGTGCGCGCGGCCGACGACGCGCTGTACGTCGCCAAGGAGACGGGGCGCAACCGCGCGATAGCCTTCGACAGCCCGGAGTTCAACGCACACACTGCGCAGACCGAGGGTGAGGGTGGAAACACGGGAAGCTGACCCGCCGACGCCGGCGGGGGGCGCACCCGGCACGCCCGACGGGGACGTCGGCGCGCCGGACCCGCAGCGGGCCGAGATCGAGAAGCTCCGCGGCCGGGTCGCCGAGCTGCAGCGCGAGCGGGACCACCTGGTGGCGGTCGTGGACATCCAGCAGGAGATCTCTTCGTCGCTGCACTTCGTGGACATCCTGCAGACGATTGCGCGCAAGCTGGGCGAGGCGTTCGGCCTCGACCGCTGCTCGATCTTTCTGGCCGGCGAGGCGGCCGAGGTGCGACTGGTGGCGAGCTACGAGGACCCGACGATCCGCAACCTCGTCGTGGACCTCAACCGCTACCCGGAGCTCAAGCGCGCGTTCGAGAGCGGCGAGACGGTCTTCATCCCCGACGCGCTGAACGACCCGATGCTGCGCAACGCTCGTCAGGCGCTCGACCTGCGCAACGTGCGGTCGATCGTCGTCGTCCCGATCCGCTGGCGCGGCACCGTCATCGGCGCGATCTTCCTGCGCACCGAGCGCGACGGGCAGGCGTTCTCGGACGGCGACGTGCGCTTCTGCCAGGTCGTCGCCTCGCTCACCGCCAAGGCGCTCCGCAACGCCCACCGCTTCGAGGCGCTGCTGCGCTCGACCCAGGACAAGACCCACGCCCAGCGCCGCTCCGAGCTCCAGCGCATCGCCCTGATCTCCTACATCCGCCGCCTCCTCGACCGCTACACGAACACCGAGGACCACATGTGGGCCGAGACGCTGCTGCCCAAGGCCTCCGACGAGGAGCTGGACCGGCTGGTGAGTGTGGCGATGCAGGTGCTCGAAGAGGAAGCGAAGGGCTGACCACACGACTATGCTCATCTCCGACAAGCTCACCCGCCAGATGAACGAGCAGGTGGGGCACGAGTTCGGTGCCTCGCTGCAGTACGTGCAGATCGCGTCGTACTTCGACCGCGAGGGGCTCCCCGCGCTGGCGAAGCACTTCTTCCGCCAGGCGAACGAGGAGCGCGAGCACGCGATGAAGTTCGTGCGCTTCATGAACGACGCCGACGCCAAGGTCGCGATCCCGACCGTCCCCGCCCCGCGCGCCGACTTCGAATCGGCCGAGGAGGCGGTGCGGCTCTCCTACGACTGGGAGATGACCGTCACGCGCCAGATCAACGCGCTGATGGACCTGGCGATCAAGGACAACGACCACATCAGCAAGCAGTTCCTCGACTGGTTCATGCAGGAGCAGCTGGAGGAGGTGTCGAGCATGGACACGCTGCTCAGCATGGTGCGCCGCGCCGGCGAGAAGGGGCTGCTGTTCGTCGAGCAGTACCTGATGCGCGGCGGCGCGCCGGGGGACGGGGCCGGGGCGGGAGACGAAGACTAATAACGAGGGAAGCGGGATGGGGGACGGGGGATGAAGGGCCCCGGGATGCCATGATGCCATGGCGTCCCGAGCGGTCGTTCGTCCCCCGTCCCCCGTCCCGCGTCCTCCTTCCCGCCTCATTCCATGGCAAACGTCCCCAAGAAAGCCGCCGCCCGCGCCGCCGATCTCCGCGAGCGCATCGAGCGCGCGTCGTACGAGTACTACGTGGTCGACCGTCCGACGATCTCGGACCGCGAGTACGACCAGCTCTTCCGCGAGCTCCAGGAGCTGGAGCGCGAGCATCCCACGCTCCAGACCGCGGACTCCCCAACCCTGCGCGTGGGCGCGGCGCCGCAGTCGGCGCTGCCGAAGCACACGCACCTCGTGCAGATGCTCTCGCTCGGCAACGCCTTCGACGAGGCGGAGCTGGCGGAGTGGGACGAGAAGCTCGCGCGGCTGGTCGGTGAGGACGTGCGCAAGGCGGGCTACACCGCCGAGCTCAAGATCGACGGCGCCGCGGTGAGCCTCACCTACCGCGACGGCGTGCTCGTCACCGGGGCTACGCGCGGCAACGGCGCCATCGGCGAGGACGTGACGCCGAACCTGCGCACGATCCGGGACGTGCCGCTCCGGCTGCGCGGGAAGAAGGTGCCGGAGCTGATCGAGCTGCGCGGCGAGGTGTACTTCCCCTTCGACCGCTTCGAGCGGATGAACCAGGAGCGCGCGGCGGCCGGCGAGCCGGTGTTCGCGAACCCGCGCAACGCCGCCGCGGGCTCGCTGCGGCAGCTCGACCCGAACATCACGGCGTCCCGCCCGCTGCGCTTCTTCGGCTACAGCGTGGTGTCGACGAAGGGGAACGCGTCCCTGCCCTTCCGCCGCCAGTGGGAGCTGCTCGACGCGCTGGAGGAATGGGGCGTCCCCGTCGCCCCGCACCGCCGCTGCTGCGAGACGCTGGCCGAGGTGCACGCGTGGGCGAGCGACGTGGAGCAGCGCATCCGGCCGACACTCAACTTCGCCATCGACGGCGGCGTGGTGAAGGTGGACAGCCTGCGGCTCCAGGACGAGCTGGGCGTGGTCGGCGGGCGCGAGCCCCGCTGGGCAATCGCGCGCAAGTTCGCGCCGGACATCGCCGAGACGAAGCTGCTGCGCATCAGCATCAACGTCGGGCGCACGGGCGCGCTGAACCCGTTCGCCGAGCTGGAGCCGGTGGAGATCGGCGGGACGACCGTGCGCCTGGCGACGCTCCACAACTTCGACCTGATCCGCGACAAGGACCTGCGCGAGGGCGACGTCGTGCAGGTGAAGCGCGCGGGCGAGGTGATCCCGCAGGTGATCGGGCCGGTGCCGGAGCGGCGCGGCCCCGAGGTGGTGCCCTACGCGCCGCCCGCCGAGTGCCCCGCCTGCCACACGCCGGTCGAGCGGGACGAGGAGGAGGTCGCGGTCTACTGCCCGAACGTGGCCTGCCCGGGGCGCCAGATCGAGGCGCTGGTGCACTTCGCGTCAGGCGACGCGATGGACATCCGCGGGCTCTCGTACGCGCGCATCCAGCAGTTCGTCACGGAAGGGCTGGTGCACGACGTCGCCGACATCTACGACCGCGAGAAGATCAACGTCGAGAGTCTCGTGAAGCTCGAGCGCTTCGCGCAGAAGAGCGCGGAGAACCTCGTGGCGTCCATCGAGGCGTCGAAGGCGCAGCCGCTGTCGCGCCTGCTCTTCGGGCTCGGCGTCCGGCACGTCGGCGCGATCGCCGCACAGCTCCTGGCGCGGCACTTCGGCACCATGGATCGGCTCGCGGAGGCGACGGAGGAGCAGATCCTCGAGGTCCGGGGCGTGGGCGAGACGATCGCGCAGGCGGTGGTGCGGTATTTTCAGGATCCGTCGGCGACGGAGCTGGTCGGCAAGCTGCGCACGCACGGGCTGACGCTCTCCGAGCCCAAGCCGGTCGAGAGCGCCGGCCCGCTGCGCGGCCAGACCGCCGTGATCACCGGCACGCTTCCGACGCTCTCGCGCCCCCAGGCCACCGAGCTGCTGGAGCGCGCCGGCGCGCGCGTGACCAGCTCGGTCTCCAAAGCCACGAGCTTCCTCGTCGCCGGCGAGGAGGCCGGGAGCAAGCTGGAGAAGGCCCGCGCGCTCGGCGTCGAGGTGATCGACGAGGCGGAGATGGTGCGAAGAGCGGGGATGGGGAACGGGGGATGAGGGACGCAGGCGGCGTCGCACGCTTGACGTCACATCTCGCCCTCTGTAGCCTCCGTTCGAAGCCGACTTGCCCCGTCCCCAATCCCCCTTCCCGCCTCACCGCATGCCTATCGATCTGCTCGCCGACCGGCTGCTCGCGCTGCCGCACGCGTCGCTCAGCACGCTGCGCACGGCGCTCCTGCGGGACGTGGGTCCGGAGTCGGTGGCGGTGCTCCAGGAGGCCGGCTACGCGGGGGGCGAGGCGGTGTTCACCGCGTTCCGCGAGTGGCTCCAGGCGCGGGGCGACTCGGGCGCGGCCGGGACGGCCGCCGAGCCGGAGGACCTGGAGGTCGAGGCCTTCCAGCACCGGGTGGCCGAGTTCTTCCGCGAGACCGGGTGGGGCACGCTCCGCATCGGCACGCTGCGCGAGGCGGTGGCGACGATCGACTGCGAGGAGTGGGGCGAATCGGACGCGTCAGGCAACACGCTCGACCAGCCCGGCTGCCATCTCTCGACCGGACTCTTCGCCGACTTCTTCGGCCGCATCGCCGACCAGCCGCTCGCGGTGCTCGAAGTCGAGTGCCGCTCGATGGGCTCCCCGCGCTGCCGCTTCCTCCTCGGCAACGCCGAGGTGATGGAGCACGTCTACGACGAGCTCGGTCGCGGCGCGGGGTACGAGGAGGCGCTGGAGGCGGTGGAGTAAAGCGCTGCGCGCTGCGCGCAGCGCGCAGCGCGCTTACAGGACGTCCTCGTATTTCGGGTTCGGCATCAGCTCGCCGTCCACCAGGACCTCGCGGTCCCAGGGGAGGACGATCGTGCTCTCGGTGGCCAGGCCGTGGAAGTCGGGCTCGTAGGGGCCGGTCTTGAAGCTCACCGCGGTGCGGACCTCCACCGCGCCGGCGTTCACGATCGCGGAGCGCGCCAGGCGCAGCGTGTCGCCCGAGTCGCAGGTCTCGTCGACCAGCAGCACGCGCCGGCCGCGGACGTCGGTCGGGGCGGCGCTGAGGACGGCCGGCGTCTCGCGCACGCGGTCGGCGAGGTAGCGGCGGCTGACGAGGATCGAGTGGAAGGGGAGGTCCAGGATGGCCGCGATCACGGCGCCCGGGACGACGCCCGCGGTCGCCACGCCGACGACGACTTCCGGCTCGTAGCTGCGCGCCACCTTCAGCGCCAGCGCGCGCGACAGCTCGCCGAAGAGCGGCCAGTCGATCTCCATCACGCCCTTCGACGGATCTACCGTGTACTGTCGTGGCGCCATGACGAATCTGCCTCGCTGGGGGAGCGGCGAAACTTACTCGTCGCGCATCGGCAGGTGCTAGGTGCGGGGCGCGGGACGGGGGCATCCCCCTCGCGCACCTTCCTCCCCCGCCTTCCTCCCGGTTAAGTTGCCGTCCGTCCCGGCCACTCGTGCGCGCCGGCCGCTCCCCCTCACCCGTCGACCAGCCGCATGTCCTGGTGGAGCCGCCTCATCGGCGGCAAGTCCGAGAGTGGCGTCGCCAAGCCGCAGCGCGTCGACTACCTGAGCGAGGCGCTGACGCTGGAGCGGAACGGCGACTACGAGGCGGCGCTCACCTCCTACCGGCTGGCGCTGCGCGACAAGCCGGACGACTTCCGGGTGCTCCAGAACATGGCGATCGCCTACACGCGCACCTCGCGCATCGAGGACGCGGTGCGCTGCTACCGCCGGGCGCTGGAGATTCAGCCGCAGCTCTCCGGCGCGCACTACGGGCTGGCGTTCCTCCTGCTGCGCCGCGGCGACCGCGGGGGCGCGGCGCAGCACCTGCGCGCGTTCCTGGACGACCCGCCGCAGGGGCCGGAGGCCGAGCGCTACGTGCGCCACGCGCGCGAGTCGCTCGACGAGCTGCAGGCCGGCGGCGGGGCGTCGCCCGACGGCGGCGCCGGCGCGGACGCGCTTCGTTAGCCCGGAGCACCGTGGGGCACGTCCTCGCCATCGTCAGCCAGAAGGGAGGCGTCGGCAAGACCACCACCGCGGTGAACCTGGCGGTGGCGTTCGCGAGGCGCGGATTGAAGACGCTGCTCGTGGACGTGGACCCGCAGGGCGCGGTGCGCTACGGCGTGGGCCTCAAGCGCGGACACGAGACGCACGGCTTCGCCGACTACCTCTCGGGCGCGCGCTCGCTGCGCGAGGTGATCCTCGCCACGCAGCTCCCCTGGCTCCGCGTGGTGCTGGCCGGCGCGGTGAGCGACGAGACCGACCACACCGAGTACCTCAAGCGGATGGCCGAGACGGACCTGCTGCGGCAGCTCCTCTCGGCGGCGCGCGAGCGCTGCCACATCGTGATCGTGGACACGCCGCCCGGGCTCGGGCCCGTCGTGCGGAGGGTGCTCGAGGCGAGCCAGCACGTCCTGGTGCCGCTCCAGTGCGAGCCGCTGGCGCTCCAGACGACGCCGCAGATCCTGCGCGCCATCCAGGACGTGGTGATCACGAACGAGGAGCTGACGCTCGACGGCGTGCTCCTGACGATGTACGAGGCCGGCAACCCCGCCTGCGAGCGGGTGGCCGAGTACGTCCGGCGGCACCTTCCGGGAAATCTGGTGTTGGACATCATGGTGCCTCGCACCAGCGCGTCCGCCGAGTCGTTCGCCGCCGGCCAGCCGGTGGTGCTGCGCGACCCGGCCGACCCCGCCTCGCAGGCCTACGTCAACCTCGCCACACTCCTCTCGGAACGTTTCGCGTGAGTCGCAGTCGCCGTACCGCCGTCGTCGTCCCCTCCCCGCCCCCCCGCGCGAGCCTCGTCAGGCGCGCGGGCGCGCCCGCCGCCGTCGCGGCCCTCGCCGCGGCCGCGTCGCTCGCGGGCGCCGCCGCCT
>DATFPD010000265.1:0-13146 GCA_035265005.1 Gemmatimonadaceae bacterium
GGTCGGCGCGCGCCTCGATCACGTTCGCCTCGGCCGTGGCGACGTTCGCCTCGGCCTGCGACACGGCGGCCTGGAAGTCGGCGTTGTCCAGCCGCGCGATCACGTCGCCGCGCCGCACGAACGAGCCCTCGCTCACGCCGAGGAACGCGAGCCGCCCCGCCGTCTTCGCCGAGACCGACGCCTTGGTGCGCGCGACCACGTAGCCGTTGGCGGTGACGCTGGTGCTCCCGGCGCCGGCGCCGCGCCCACCGCCGCCGCCCCCCGACGCGCCGACGGTGACGACGCGCACGGCCGGCACCGCGCGGGCCCGCAGCACGAGCACCGTCGCGGCCACCACGGCCAGCGCGAGGCCGAACAGCACGAGGTTGCGGCGGAAGGCGCTTCGCTCGGGCCCCGAGGGCGCGCCGCGGTCGATGCGAAGCCTGGAGAGGTCGGCGGGAGCGGCCATGGACGCCAGGAGGGAGGTGCGCGTGCGGCAGATCCGAGGCGCGCAGTATACGGAATCTCTTCGGGGCCCGCAAGCTCCCGGGCGAAGCGGACTCTGCCGGCGCGCGGCTCACGCCGCCACCGCCTAACGTGACGGGCTAGCCGAACCGCTCCCGCGAACGCTCGCGCGCCTTGCGAGCTTCCTCGTCGCGGTCGCGCGGCGCCACGTGCGTCTCCAGGGCGTCGATCAGGCGGCGCGCCGCGAGCGTGACCTCTTCCACGGCGCGGTCGAACGCGGCCTGGTTCGCGCGCGAGGGGCGCGCGGTGCCGCTCAGCTTGCGGACGAACTGGAGCGCCGACGCGCGGACCTCGTCGTCGGTGGCGGGCGGCTCGAAGTTGGCGAGCGTTTTGATGTTCCGGCACATGGGCGGCTCTCCTCCGGGGCGGCTCTCGGTCGCGACCGCGCGAATGTACGCCCGCGGAGCCGCCGCGGTCCACGGGCGGCGTTGGCGGGAGCTCGGCGAGATGTCACATTGCATCGTGCGCGATCACTGTCGGGCCGTCGCGCTCCTGCTGTCGATGCTCGCCGCCTGCGGCGCGCCCGCCCGCCGCGCCACCGACGTCCAGCAGGCGGGCGACGCGCGCACGCCGGGCCCGCGCACGTCGCACTCGCTGGTGTACGACGAGGAGCGCCGGACGGTGGTGCTGGTCGACGGCTATTCGCCGTTCCCCGGCGCGAGCCACCCGCCGCTCACCGAGCTGTGGGGCTGGGACGGCGCGCGCTGGCGGCAGGCGGGGCCGGCGGCAGGGACGTGACGATCACGCGCCAGCCTCACGGCAGCGACCCCACTGAGTATTGACGATTGTATATACATTGCGATCTTTCCATGCATGCGCTTCGTATGGGACCCGGCTAAGAACGGCAGGAACATCCGGGACCACGGGATCGACTTCGCTGACGCGATTGGTGTCTTCTCCGGTCCCACGTAGGAGCGCACGGATGACCGCAAAGATTACGGTGAGGAGCGCTGGGTGGCAGTTGGACTAATGTATGGTCTCGAAGTGACGGTGGTTTACACCGACGTGCTGATTATCGAGCGTGGCGAGCAAGAGCAGGAGCGCAGGATCATCTCGGCCCGCAGGGCGACGCGACATGAGCGAGAGACGTACTACCGGGAAGTCCAAAGCGGCTAAGCCTGCGGGGCGGCGTACGCCGAAGGAGCCCTCACGCACAGGCACCGACTGGGGGCGGCTGCGCCGCATGACGGACGAAGATGCCGAGCGGAACGCCGCCGCCGACCGAGACAACCCGCCGGCCGAGACGGCGTGGCTCGCGTCCGGACGCGTAGTGCAGCCGGCGCCGAAGCAGGCAATCTCGATCCGGCTGGACGCCGACGTGCTCGCGTGGTTTCGCGGCCTTGGACCGCGCTACCAGTCGAGGATGAACGCCGTGCTCCGGGCGTACGTGGAGCACCAGAAGCGGAAGGAGACGACAGCGGCCGACCGTCCTGGGTCGGGCGCCTAAGGCTTCTCCCTCTCCTCCGCCACGCGCTTCGCGAGCCGGCGGCGGGCGGCCGCCGCATAACGCCGGCACCCCTCGGGGTCCACGAGCGCGGGCGCGGCGGCGCCCTGGTCGCGCGCCGCGATCCGCTCCCACAGCCCGGACGCGCTGGGGTGCGGGGTCAGCAGCACGTCGCACTTCAGCCCCTCCAGCACCGCGAAGCCGCGCTCGAAGTCCGCGAGCGCCGAGGGGTACGTCGCGCTCCGCGTGAAGTAGAAGCCGTCGGCGGAGACGGGCGTCTGGCTGTCGGCGTACACGAGATCCAGGCAGCGCCCGCGCTCGTCGCACGACCGCCAGGACCAGCTCGTGCCTCCCGGCGTGTGCCCGGGGGTGAGGTGCGCGGTGAGCGCCAGCGGCCCCACACGCAACGTCTCGCCGTCGGCGACCTGCCGGACGTTAGGTACGGCCGGGTACGGCAGCGCGAGGCCGTACTGCGGGTCGTCGCTCCCCGACGCGCCGGCGGCGAGCACGGGCGCGCTCTTCGGGCTGACCGCGACCGCGGCGCCCGAGGCCCGCTGGAGCGCCGCGATCCCGCCCGCGTGGTCGAAGTGCGCGTGCGAGTTGAGGATCAGCTTCACGTCCTCCACCCGGAAGCCGAGCGCGCGGACGTTCGCCGCGATGGCCGGCGCCGACTCGGGGAGGCCGCCGTCGATCAGCACGTGCCCCGCGTCCGACGTCACCAGGATCGCGCTCAGCCCGCGCGTGCCGACGTAGTACGTGTTCCCGTGAATGCGGAGTGGGCGCTGCGGCGCGTTCCACCCGGCGCAGTCCGGGCACTCGGCGGCGCGGGCACGCGCGCTGTCCGGCTGTTGCGCGCCGAGAGCGAGTGGCAGCCCCGGGGCGATCGAGAGGGCGAAGAGGAGGGATCTGGGAATCATGCGTGAGCGAGGGACGCCGGTACCACAGGGCCCGTCGTCAGGCGGTTCTGGACGCGCCCTCCATCTCGAGCGCCGGCGCCGCCGGCGCGCCCACCCGCGCCCGCATGGCGCCCATGTCCTGCACCGGGCGCACCTCCACGCAGCCGACGCTGGCCCACGGGAACCCGGCCGCGAGCCGCATCGCCTCGTCCATGTTCTCGGCCTCGAGCAGGTTGAAGCCGCCGAGCACTTCCTTCGCCTCGGCGAACGGGCCGTCGGTCTCGACGCGGCGGCCGTTGCGGACGCGTGCCGACTTCGCGGCCGCCGGCTGCTCGAGCATCTGCGAGTCGATCAGGCGCCCGTCCCGTCGGAGCCCGTCGGCGTACGCCAGGCAGTCGCGCATCATCGCGTCGAACCGCCCCTCGGGGAGCGCGTCCATCATCTTCGGGTCGGTGTAGATCAGGGCGATGAACTTCACTCGGTCTCCTCGCTGTTGTGTGATCCGTTCACGGCGACACGACGATGCGCTCCATCGCAGGGGCAGTCAACCGTCCGCGTCTATGCTCCTCGACCACAATGCTTTGGTCAGAGTCGACCACCGAGGCACAGAGACACAGAGGGAGCGCCCCGAGGCCGGGATGCCGAGTCAAAGGATTCCTGCCGGCCCTTGTTAGAAGCGCTCCCTCTGTGTCCTCTGTGCCCTCGGTGGTTGAATTGCCCTTCAGCAAAGCCGACCGATCGAGGGTTCCCTCTTCGGTGTGCCCGTCCTCTGTGTCTCTGTGCCTCTGTGGTCGACTTCAACCAAGCATCCCGACCGATGATCACTGCCCCGGCCGGTACGTGCGCTCAGTGTGCCCCGCGAGCTGGCCCGGGTAGAAATACACCGGGCGCAGGTCGCCCGTGCTGTAGCGGACGGCCTGGTCGTTGAAGTGCTTCGACCGCGGGTCGCCGGACTCGCCGCCGGCCGTGACCGCGCGCGCGCGCACGCTGTCGCGGCCGAACTCCACCACGGCGACGAAGCTGTTCCCGCTCGTCCCGTAGTAGCGCTTCGTCCCCGGGTAGCGCCGCGCGCCGAACGACGCCAGCGAGCCCCACTGCGCCGAGGTGAACCCGACCGGGATGCTCGGCGCCGAGTCGCTGAACGGCTGCACGAGGTCGCCCGTCAGGCGCTGGAAGCGGTTGATCTCCCCCCACGGCGTGCGCCAGCGCCCGAAGTCCCGCTCCAGCCGGTCGGACGCGGCCGCCAGCGCCCGGAGCTTCTGATCGGCCGTCGTGCGCGCGGCGATGTAGTCGTAGACCGGGACGCCCGCGCGACGCGCGTCGGCGCCCACCTGGCCGAACATCTCCTCCCCCCAGAACACGGCGAGCGACGTCGGCACCGAGCCCAGGCCCCACCGGTAGTCCCACGCGCGCAGCGCCTCCACCTGCTCGGCGAGCTGGCGCCGCAGCGGGTCGGACGCCGGCAGGGCGTCGTACGCCTGCACCAGCGGCGGGACCAGCTGCGCGAACGCCGTCAGGTACGGGTCGTACGCCGCCGCGATCAGCGATTCCAGGGTGAAGTCGCGCCGGTTCTCCAGCACCATCACCGCGTGCCGCCCGCGCGGGCTCTCGCCGGCCACGTCCATGTAGCGCGGGAAGCTGTCCCGCTTCGGGCTGTAGGGGCCGGCCGCCGAGTACGGCCAGTTGTTCGTGTTCTGGATCCAGCCGTTAGGCGGGTCGAGCAGGCGCGGCGCCTCGTCCAGCGCGTGCAGCCCCCGCCAGTCGGCGGCCGGGTCGCTGCCGTCCACCGGGCGGGTGTAGTCGAAGCGGTCGTCGCGCCGCGGGATGAACTGCGGGTGGAAGTAGGCGACGTGGCCGTCGGCGTCGGCGTAGATCGTGTTGTTCGACGAGTTGGCCTCGAGCTCCATCACCTCGCGGAACGACCGGTAGTCGCGCGCCTTGGTGCGCAGGTACGACTGGCTGAGCGCCTCCACCGGCTTCTGCATCAGGGCGATGCTCACCCACCTGCCGTCCGCCTCGCGGACGATCGGCCCGTGGTGCGTCCGGTAGACCGTGAACGCCCGCGCCGCCATCGCGCCGCCCGCGCCCCGGTAGGGCACGACGACCGTGTCCACGACCACGGGCCGCCACTCGCCCCCGTAGCGGTAGTGCGGCCGGCCGTCCCGCTCCGCCACCGTCTCCGCGAACTCGTCCACCACGTCCACGCCGCTCGATGTGTGCATCCAGCCCACGCGCGCGTTGAACCCCTGGTAGATGAAGAACTGCCCCCACGTCACCGCGCCGTAGGCGTTCAGCCCCTCGTCGCTCGTCGCCTGCAGCTCGGAGCGGAAGAAGAACGACGTGTGCGGGTTGATGAGCAGCAGCGCGCGGCCGGTCGCCGAGTTCGACGGCGCGATCGCGAAGCCGTTCGAGCCCGACGGCTCACGCGGGCCGGACTCGTCGCCGCCGCCGCCTGACGACTGTCCGGCGGCGGGCGGGCGGCGCGGCGTGCCGTAAAACGCCTCGAGCTCGCGCAGCGACACCCGCTCGATGTCGCCGCCGATGCTCCCCTCGCTGAACGTGAGCGCCATCCACGGCTCGAAGCGCCGGATCACGCGCGGCGCCACCGCGGGGTGCGTGGCGAGGTAGTAGTTGAGCCCGTCCGCCCAGGCGTCCATCAGCCGCCTGAGCCACGCCGGGCTCGCGTCGTACTTCGCCCGCATGCTGTCCGGGTCGATGAACAGCTTCATGCGCAGGTCCTGCCAGACCCGCTCCTCCCCCTCCGCCTCGGCCAGCCGCCCCATCGCGTTGATGTAGTTCGTCTCGACACGGTTGAAGTCGTCCTCGGCCTGCGCGTACACCATGCCGAACACGGCGTCGGCGTCGGTCTTCCCGTGCACGTGCGCGATCCCCCAGTCGTCGCGCACGATGGTGACGTTCTCCGCCTGCCGCCGCCATCGCGCCGTGTCGCCGCCGCCACCGCCGCCGGCCGCGCTCGGCGCCGGCTGGGGGGCATGCGGGGCGCACGCGGTCAGGAGGGCGAGGGCGAGCAGGGTGCGCGCGGGGGTCGTGGTCGGCATGAGGCGGGGCATCGAGGGCGCGGTCTCGGGGGGCGGCGGCGACACCGAACGATAGCCACGTCCGCGCGCTGTCGGGGGCTCCCCGGCGCGGCTGTCCTGCCCATCACCCTGGCGGCGAGGGGCCGGGGGCGAAATGATAGAGTGTCCGAAATCCCCCTACCTCGACCCCGAGGTCGCCATGACCGGCCCCCGCATGCCGAGCACTCCCGAGCAGACCGTCCCGCCCACCGTCACGCCGCTCACTCCGCCCCACCCGCTGGCCGACGAGAGTGCGCTCGAGCGCCTCTTCCGCGCGCACTTCGCGGCGCTCACCGAGGAGGCCAGGGCGAAGCTCGGCGAGGGGGCCGCGTCGGCCGCGCCGCGCGTCGTCGAGGCCGCGTTCCGGCAGGCGTGGGAGGAGCGCGAGAGCCTGACGACGGAGCCCGAGCTGACGAACTTCCTGCACGCGGCGGTGCAGCGCGCGGCGGCGCGTGAGCTCAGCCGCCGCGCCGCCGCGCACCACCTCGGCGGGGCGGGCGCGGGGGCCGCGGCGCATCACGCGGGGCCCGCGGCGCTCGACGTCGACCAGGCTTGGGCGCACATGTCGCGGCAGATGCACCCCGAGAACCGCGGCCAGGCCGAGCAGGCGCAGGCCGACGTGCTCCGCCACGAGGCCGCGCAGCACCTCTCGTCGCTGGCGAAGCGGCGGTCGTGGCTCGTGCCGGCGCTCGCCGGCGCCGCGATGGTGGCGGTCGCCGGCGGCGGCGTGTGGTGGATGGACCGCGCGGGCGTCGACCGGCGGATCACCCGCGCCCTCGCCGCGTCCGACGCCCGGAGCTACCCGGCCGCGCCGGGGCAGTTCGCGATCATCACGCTCGACGACGGCACGAAGGTGACCATCGCGCCGACCTCGCGGCTCACCGTCCCGAAGCTATTCGGCACGAGGGACGAGATGCGCGCGGTGAAGGTCGACGGCGCCGCCACCTTCGTCGTCGCCCGGAAGGAGCAGGGGCCGCCCTTCCAGGTGCGCGCCGGCAAGGCGGCGATCGTCGCCACCGGCACCACGCTCGACGTGCGGGCCTACCCCGACGAGACCACGGTGGTCGTGCAGCTGCGTGAGGGGGAGGCGATCGTGAAAGTGGGCGACGTGCAGCGCGCGGTACCCACGGGACGCGCCCTGCTCGTCGACAGCAGCGGCGCCATGCGCGAGCCGACGCCCGCCGAGCTGGCCGAGGCGCTCGGCTGGTCCAGCCGCCGGCTGAGCCTGACGAACCGCCCGCTCCGCGACGTCGTGAAGCAGATGAACCGGCTCTTCGGCGTCGACATCAAGGTCCCCGAGGCCAAGCTCCTCGACCAGCCCGCCACGGTGGACGTCTCCCTCGACTCCCTGCGCACGGCCATCGCCCAGGTCGAGCAGAGCACCGGCGCCGCCTTCAAGTACGACGGGCGGACAATGCTCTTCCAGACGAAGGAGCCGGGGAAGGGGAAGAAGCAGAAGTAGGGGGGAGGGACTGAGGGGAGGGCTGCACTGGTGTGCAGTGGTGGGCCCTTGATGAATCAAGGGCCCACCACAGCTCCAGCATCCAGGCCCCTGACACTGCCTCGGCCCCTCAGCGCCTAACCAGCCCCTCGACTCTCTCCGCCCCCGCCGCCCGCACCCGCTCGCGCGCCGCGCCGATCGCCGCGGTCGTCGCCGGCGACGAGCCGCCGACCTCGAGCTCGGCGGCGGCGGCGAGGGCGCCGAGGTAGTAGTCGGTCCAGGTCTGGAGGATCTCGCGCTCCTGCGCCGGCGGCGCGCCCGCGGCGACGGCGGCGCGCGACAGCGCGAGCTCGGTGTCGAGCCGCGCGACCGCCGCGCGCTCCACCTCGGCCACCACGCCCCGCGCCGTCTCGCCGTCGGCGCTCGTCAGCGTCAGCGCGGAGACGAGCGCCGCGACGCCGACGTTGCGCAGCGTCTCCGCCGAGACCTTGTCGAGGCGGTCGCCGTCGGTGTGGTAGAACTGGTCGGTGAAGTGCCAGAAGAGCACGCCCGGCTTGCCGAACTGGAGGAACGGCGTGTGGTCGCTCCCGCCCTCGAACGGGTTGGTGCGCACGACCCACCCGGTGGCCGCCGCCTGGTCGAGGCAGCGGGCGATGAGGAAGTCGTTGAAGTAGTGGGGGACGATCTGCTTCTTGTCGATCGGGCTCCCGCCCCACTCGCTGTGGCGCTCGTCGCCGCGCGTCCAGACGGCCGAGGGGTCGGGCATCTTCTCGATCAGGAAGGTGCCGCCGGTCTTCCGCGTGTCCTGGCCCACCATGTCGAGGCTCAGCCCCCAGCGCACGCCGCGCGTCCGCGCCGAGTCGTCGGCCAGGAAGTTCCGCGTCTGCGCGATCTCGTTGCCGAAGAGCATCGTGATCGTGCGCGCCGGCCGCGCGGCGCCTGACGAGGAGAGCGCCGCCAGCACGCGCGCGACCTCGGCCAGCGCGCCAACGCCCGAGGCGTTGTCGTTGGCGCCGGGCTCCTGCACGTGCGCGCTGAAGACGAACCGCTCGTCGGGGCGGGTCGTGCCGCGCACCTCGGCGACCAGCGTGCGCTCGACCGACGGGAAGAGCCGCGTCCTCGCCACCGCCCGCACGCGCACCGGGCGGCCGCCGCCGGCGCGCCCGCGGGCCAGCGCGGCGCGGAGCGCGTCGAGCGCGCCGCGCGAGATCGGCATCGCCCAGCCGCGGCGCGCGCTGTCGGGCGGGATCGTCGCGAACTGGATCGACCCGCGGTTGACCTCGGGGCGCGTGTAGGCGGGCATGGCGTACGCCAGCACGCCCGCGGCGCCGCGCTTCTGCACCGCCTCGGCGAAGAGCTGGCCGGCGCCGCCCTCGCCGAGCACGATCTTCCCGCGCACGTCGGCGCGCGCGAAGTCCGCCGCCGCGCCGCGCCCGACGTCCACCAGCTCGGCGACGACGCCCGTGTCCGGCGTGGAGTACGAGTTGACGGCGAGCATGTTCAGGTTCGTCGCCAGGCGCAGCAGCGGCTCGCGCTCGCCGACGATCGCGAGCGACGCGTCGAGCAGCTCCCACGCCGGCGCCCGCATCGCCCGCCGCTCGATCCGGTAGACGAGCCGAGCCGTTGCGCCGGCCGAGTCCTCGGGCACGTAGCCGGCCGCGCGGAGCTGCGCGGCCACCCGGTCGATGCCGGCGTCGAACGCGGCGTTGCCGGGCCACCGGAAGCGCCCGTCCAGGAACGCCACCATCTCGCGCGCGCGCTCCCCGGAGTACTCGGCGCGCACCAGCTGGAAGTACCGCGCGACCGCCGCCGGACTCTCACGCGCCGCCTGCGCTCGCGCGGGGAACGCGGCCAGGACGAGCAAGAGCAGGACACGGATGAACACGGATAGCGGCACGGATGCACACGGATCTTTTCGTGCGCATGTCAAAGCTCCTCCCGCTCTGGCGAGGGGAGCGATGGATGCCGCCGGGAGGCATCCGCGATCGTCCGTGCCGTTGTCCGTGTTCATCCGTGTTGATCCGTGGCCAGTAGCATAGCTCCGGTCGCGTCTTGACGCGGTCGGGCGGCGGCGACCACAATGCGAAGCCACGCACGATGCATCCTTCGACACCGAACCGGCGACTTCCGATGCAGATCCGCCTCCCCGCCCTGCTCCTGCTCTCGCTCTCGCTCGCCGCGCCGGCCGCCGCGCAACAACCGCAGCCGCAGGGGCGGCCGGAGGACACCGAGCTGTGGACGCCGGTGCCGAAGGTCGTGACGCCCGGGCCGGCGGTGAGCGTCGCGCCGCCGTCGGACGCCATCGTGCTGTTCGACGGGAAGGACCTCGACCAGTGGGTCTCGACCAAGGACGGGTCGCCGGCGCGGTGGACGGTGGCGGACGGCCTGCTGACGGTGAACAAGCCGGCCGGCAACATCCAGACGAAGCGCCGCTTCACCAACTACCAGCTGCACATCGAGTGGCGGATCCCGGCGAACATCACGGGGAGCGGGCAGGGGCGGGGCAACAGCGGCGTCTTCCTGGCATCCACCGGGCCCGGCGACGCCGGCTACGAGATCCAGATCGTCGACTCGTACCAGAACAAGACCTACGTGAACGGCCAGGCGGGGAGCATCTACAAGCAGCACGTCCCGCTGGCGAACGCGAGCCGGAAGCCGGGCGAGTGGCAGTCGTACGACGTGGTGTGGACCGCGCCCACCTTCGGCGCCGACGGGTCGGTGAAGACGCCGGCCTACGTGACGGCCTTCCACAACGGCGTGCTGATCCAGGACCACGTCGCGCTGCGCGGCGAGACGGTCTACATCGGCCCGCCCTCGTACAGGGCGCACGGCCCGTCGCCGATCAAGCTCCAGTCGCACGGCGACCCCAGCGAGCCGATCAGCTTCCGCAACATCTGGGTGCGGGAGCTGTAAGCCGCTCGCTCGGGACGCGCTGGTTGGAATCGACCACACAGGCACAGAGTCATGCCGTCGGCAGGGATGACGTCGGCCGAGGCGGAACGTAGCTTCGCGCCGGACAGCCGACGAGAGCACGGGAGGGCCGATGAGCAGTACGCGGATGGAGCGAGTCGCGGCGCTCTACGACATTCACGGCAACCTCCCCGCGCTGGAGGCCGCCATGGCCGCGGTCGAGGCGGCGGGCGCCGACACGATCGTGGTCGGTGGCGACGTGGTGCTGGGGCCGATGCCGCGCGAGACGCTGGAGCGCCTCCTGGCCCTGGGGCCGCGCGCGCGCTTCATCCGCGGGAACTGCGACCGCCTGGTCGTGGACGCCTTCGACGGCCGCCCGCTCCCGCCGCGACTGCCGCCGGCGGTGCGCGAGCCCATCGCCTGGACCGCGGCCCAGCTCGACCGGACTCACCGCGACGCACTCGCGGGCTTCCCCGAGACGCTGGCGCTTGGCGTCGACGGACTCGGGGAGGTCCTGTTCTGCCACGCCACGCCCCGCAGCGACGAGGAGATCTACACCGTTCGCACGCCCGCCGAGCGAGTGCGCCCGATGCTCGAAGGGGTGATGCAGCGGGTGGTCGTGTGCGGGCACACGCACATGCAGTTCGACCGCACCGTGGACGGCGTGCGCCTGCTCAACGCCGGCAGCGTCGGGATGCCCTATGGCCGCCCCGGCGCGTACTGGCTCCTCCTCGGTCCTGACGCGCAACCGGCGCGCACCGACTACGACCTCGAGCGGGCCGCCGACCTCGTGCGCCACACGAGCTACCCGCAGGCCGCCGAGTTCGCCGAGCGCCAGCTGCTGCGCCCGCAGTCGGAGGAGGAAATCCTGCGCCTCTTCGAGCCGGCGGCGGGGTGAAGGGATGGAGGGATGGAGGGATGGAGGGATGCTCGTCATCCCTCCATCCCTCCATCCCTTCTCTCAGGGCGGATTCGGGGCACTCGTCTTCGGGCGCGCGCGCCGCAGCACGCCGTCGCGGGCCGCGTAGATCGCCCCGTTGCTCATGGACACGTAGCCCACCCCGTCGCGCGCCAGCACCTTCTCGATGTTCGACGGCCGCCCGTCGGGCACGCGGTCGGCGCTCCGCCACAGCTCGCGCAGGCCGGAGTCGAGCACGGCGGCGTGGAGCGACTCGGTCAGCACGAAGAGCCGCCCGCGCTCGCGGTCGGCGGCCACGTGCTCGATGCCGTCCAGCGGGCGCCACCGCACGCTGTCGGCGCGGCTGACGAAGACCCGCCCGTACTCGCGCACGACCAGCCACTGGCCCACCGTAGCGATCTGCTCCACGCGCACGCCGGAGCTCGGCACCTCGTGCACCTTCTGGTCGTGCGGCGTCGGGACGGGCGACCAGTGGTCGCCGCCGTCGGCGGTGCGCCAGAAGACCGGGCCGCGGTTGAAGCCCGCCGTCGACGCGTACGCGGTCTCGGGGGTGGCGCGGTAGAGCCCGGTCACGTCGTTCATCTCGGCGGGGAGCGCCGGCCGCTCCCAGCGCTCGCCCCCGTCGCCGCTGCGCAGGAACGTGCCCCGCCGAGTCTTGTCCTCCCACCGGGTGGCGATCACCCAGACCGAGCGCCCGAGCGCCGCCATCGCGTCGACGCCGGCCAGCCCCTCGTCAGGCACCGCCGACCAGGACGCGCCCCCGTCGGTCGTGCGGAGGATGAGCGCGGGGCGCTTCTGCCGGGAGCTGTGCGTCTCCAGCCCCACGAGCGCGGTCCGCTCGTCCACGAACGCCATGTGGGTCCCGAGGATCAGGTCGTCCGGGTCCACGCCGTCGCGGCTCGTCCCCGGCAGCCGGCGCCAGCGGCCGCCTAGCGAGTCGGCCGCGTACAGCCCGCCGCTCGCCATCCACACCCGCCCATCGGGGGACACGAACATCTCGGGCCGCCAGCGCGACCTGGGCAGCTCGTCGAGCTCGGCGCCCGCCGCGGGGGGCGGTGGCGCCGAGCCCTCGGGGTCCATCGTGGCGTCGTGGGTGACGGTGATGACCGAGCGCAGCCCGCCCACGAGATCCCCGCCGCCTCCGAGCGGGCTCACCGTGATAGCGGAGGAGTCCCCGCTGGCCACGACGCGCACCTCGACCCTCGTCTCGTCGCCGGGCGCCCGCACCACCAGACGGCGCCGGCGGTCGTCCGCCTGATCGATCCGGTAGCCGCGCCCCGTCAGGCGCGCGCGCATCCGGGCGTAGAGCGAGTCGGCCGGGTCGCGGAACGACGCCGACGCGGCGGGCGTCCCTCCGCCGGCGGCGGAAGCGGGGCCCTGCGGCGGCTGCTGGTCACGCGCGCCGGAGCGACAGGCGGCGAGGACGAGGACGAGAAGTGCGGCGACGGCGGACGGGATGCGCATTCGTGGAGGCTCGGGGACGGCGACGTTACCTAACGCCGCCGCCGGCCGCAAGCCCGCGCGCCATGGCCCCGAGCCACCCGGCGCTCCCCAGCACCGCGATGAGCGGTGGGCCTTCCGCCCGTCTCCACCCGCCGTGCAACTTCTCGGCGCGTCGGTACGTGATGGCGCTCCTCTTCAGCCTGGGATTCGACATGGATTCAGCGTCGCGACGGGACTTCCTCAAGCAGCTCTCCGCCGGCGTCGGCCTCACGGCGGCGTTCGGGCCGCTGGCGGGCGCGAAGCGGACGTACACGAACCCCGTCTACGCCGGCTCGATGCCCGACCCCGGCGTGCTGCTGCACCAGGGCGTCTACTACGCGTTCGGCACCACGGGGCGCGAGCGCAAGGGCGACGGCCGCATCTTCACGCTGCTGCGCTCGACGAATCTCGTGGAGTGGCAGGAGCTGGGCGGCGCGCTCACGCCGCCGGACGCCGACGAGCGCTACGAGTAC